>NZ_VPAU01000013.1:0-98809 GCF_013419095.1 Acinetobacter sp. YH12105 | reverse complement strand
CCGAACTCAGAAGTGAAACCTCTTTGCGCTGATGGTAGTGTGGGGTTACCCATGTGAGAGTAAGTCATCGCCAGCTCATTATTCGAAACACCCCCTGCTTATGCAGGGGGTGTTTTTTTGTGTGTGGAATTTATAGCAAAATTAAAAAGTAAAAATAATATTCTGAATTTACTCAAAATACCCCTTAGCGGAATCGTTAATGGGTATTTTTTGTTCTTGTAAATCAAATATTTGAGAATTATTAATTTGGGAAATATAAGAATTTGAAAGCCAGTTCGTATGTTTTTTGGTAAAACTGTGTTATAAAAATTAAAACGGCATAAAAATTGCTTATAGAACAAGATTTTTAATTAAGGGGGTTATAATGAGATTATCAGTGGGCTTAAAAATTGCGAACTCGCTGTCATTAACTCCACAATTGCAGCAAGCAATTCGGCTATTACAATTATCGAGTCTGGAACTGGAACAAGAAGTTCAACTGCAACTTGATAGTAACCCTCTATTAGAAAAAGTTGAAGAACAGATTACCCTTGAACGCTTATCGACACTTGAATCAAATAATGAACACAAAGACCTAACTAATGAACTCAATGCGGATCACCTTCCCGATGACCTACCTGTAGATACCGATTGGGATGATGTCTATACTCATCAACCTACCAGCTTAGGTGCGGCTGAATTCGAAGAGCGCGAAGACAATCGTCAAGGGCATCAGAGCTTACAGGAATATATGCTTGAGCAAATTAACCTGTTAAATTTTTCACAGCTTGATAAATTGATCGCTTATTGCATTGTCGATTCCCTGGATGACAAAGGCTTTTTAGATGCTGAGCTGACTGAAATTACTGCATCGGTACAACATCTTCTATCCTTGATGGGGAGTGAGGAGGAAATTGAAGATGATGAAGTTGCGGTCGTATTAAAGCATATTCAGCGTTTAGATCCGGTGGGTGTAGGGTCTAGAAGTTTGGCAGAATGTCTGTTGGTTCAGCTTGATCATTTACCTGCCTCAACGCCTTGCCGAAATGATGCAATCAAGCTTCTACAACATTATGAATTACTGATTAGTAATGAACTTCCTAAACTGATTAAACAAACCGGGCTAAATCCAGAGCAGTTACGCTATGCGGTAGATTTATTAAAAACTCTGAAACCTCACCCGGGCTTGGAATTTGAAAATAAAGAATCGGATTATCAGATGCCAGATGTTGTGGTCATGAAAAAGAATAACGCTTGGCATGTCAATTTAAATCCGGATGTACTGCCAAAATTACGCGTCAATCCTTTCTATGCCAAAATGATTCGTCGTGCAGATCAAAGTGACGATAATCAATATTTACGTAACCAGATGCTAGAAGCAAAAAATTTCATTAAAAGCGTTGATGAGCGGCATAAAACATTATTAAAAGTGGCAACCTGTATTGTCGAACATCAGAAAATGTTCTTGGAAATTGGCGCTGAAGGGATGAAACCTTTGGTTTTAAGAGATATTGCCGAAGAAGTAGAATTGCATGAATCGACCGTATCTCGTGTGACCACCAATAAATATATGCTGACGCCGCGCGGCTTATTTGAATTAAAATATTTCTTCTCGAGTCATGTGGGTACGACTTCAGGTGGAGAGGCTTCATCTACAGCCATTCGTGCCAAGATCAAAAAACTGGTTTCTGAAGAAAATGCCCGTAAGCCTTTGTCTGATAATGCAATCGCCAATATATTGAAAAATGAAGGGATTGATGTGGCACGACGGACGGTGGCGAAATATCGTGAATCGTTACATATTCCTTCATCTTCTGAGCGAAAGGTCTTGATCTAAAATTTAAAATCTGGCTATTCTAAAGATTCATTATGACAGCATAATGAATCTTTTTTCTTTTGAGGAACAGTGAAAATGATTTGAATCAGTGCTTAAAATACGATTTTTGAGTTATAAGTTTCTGTATTTAAATTATTTTATATTGTGACTCTTCTAATCCTAACGAAGGTGAGGGATAGAACTATGCAAATAACAATTCGTGGACATCATTTATCTATTACGCCAGCAATTGAAGAACGTATAAAAACCAAATTTTCACAAATGACCAAGCATCTTGATCAGGTGAATAGTATGCAAGTAAAACTCTCTAAAGATCATCAAATTGATAAACGCTCCAGAAAAGGCAGTAGTAATCATATCGCAGAAGCGATTATCCGATTGCCGGGCATCGAGTTTTTTGCCCATGCCACAGCAGATGATATGTATACTTCCATTAAACTTCTGACAGAAAAATTAAAACGCCAGATCGATCGATATCGGGAAATACATTTACAGCAGCATGCTTTGGCTTTGTAAAGGACAAATGATGAAAAAGAGGTTTTAAAAGCCTCTTTTTTTTATATATATAATG
This sequence comes from Acinetobacter sp. YH12105, assembly GCF_013419095.1. Classification (NCBI taxonomy): domain Bacteria; kingdom Pseudomonadati; phylum Pseudomonadota; class Gammaproteobacteria; order Moraxellales; family Moraxellaceae; genus Acinetobacter; species Acinetobacter sp. YH12105. The sequence continues at coordinate 96,422 of NZ_VPAU01000013.1, read as the reverse complement.
TATGGATCCATGAATTATTTTTGCTATTTATAGTAAAATGGCTCGTTTTACACCCTTAGTCCTATAAGAGGTCTTGTGATGAATAATGAACAGCTCGCTGAAATTTTAGAAGCCGCTTTTCCCGAGGCGGATGTTGCTGTGAGTGGTCAGGGCGGAAAATTTGATCTCCGTATTGTGGATGATCAATTTGAAGGTAAGCGTCCAGTTGCACGTCAACAAGCTGTTTATGCTCCTCTCAATGCCCATATTGCCAGTGGTGCAGTTCACGCAGTGACAATTCGAGCAATGACAAAAGAAGAATGGCGCAAAGCAAGCTTATTTGGAGCTTAATAAATTAATGGATAAATTTTTAATTCAGGGCGGTATCAAGCTCGAAGGTGAAGTGCGTATTTCTGGTGCTAAGAATGCCGCGCTTCCATTATTAGCAGCAATGATTCTTGCCGATACGCCAATTACGCTCAAAAATGTTCCTGATCTGAAAGATGTGAATACATTGGTGAAGCTGATTGCCGGTCTTGGGATCACCATGACTTATGAAGGCGATACCGTTACTGCGGATACCTCGACATTAGATAACCAGTTTGCACCATATGAGCTCGTGAAAACCATGCGTGCTTCTATTTTAGTGCTTGGTCCTTTATTGGCGCGCTATGGTAGTGCAAAAGTGTCTTTGCCGGGTGGCTGTGCAATTGGTTCACGTCCTGTTGATCAGCATTTAAAAGCGTTGGAAGCTTTGGGTGCAGAAATTGAAGTTGAAGCAGGCTATGTGCATGCCAAAGTCGATGGCCGTCTTAAAGGTGGCGAAGTCGTTTTCGATATGGTGACTGTCGGTGGTACAGAAAATATTCTGATGGCTGCAGTCTTGGCCGATGGTGTGACCACAATTCGCAATGCAGCACGTGAGCCTGAAATCACTGATCTTGCGCAAATGCTGATCAAGATGGGGGCCAAAATTGAAGGTTTGGATACCGATACGTTAATCGTGACTGGTGTTGAAAGTCTGCATGGCTGTGAATATGCAGTGGTGGCTGACCGGATTGAAACGGGTTCATATCTGGCGGCGGCTGCAATCACAGGTGGTCGTATCAAAACCACACACACCGATCCATCTCTCATGGAAGCTGTGCTGGATAAATTTGAAGAAATGGGCGCAGAAGTCACTCGTGGCGACGACTGGATTGAGTTAGATATGCTGGGTAAACGTCCGAAAGCCGTGAGCTTCCAGACCTTGCCACATCCAGAATTTCCAACTGATATGCAAGCCCAGATCATGGCTGTAAATGCCATTGCTGCAGGCTTTGCGACAATTTCAGAAACGATTTTTGAAAACCGTTTTATGCATGTTCCTGAGTTGGCCCGTATGGGGGCAAACATTCAGGTCGAAGGTAATGATGCTGTCGTAACTGGGGTAGAAAAACTTTCTGCCGCACCCGTAATGGCAACAGATTTACGTGCTTCTTTCTCTTTGGTACTGGCAGCACTTGCCGCTGAAGGTGAAACACTGATTGACCGTATTTATCACATTGACCGCGGTTATGAAAATGTAGAAGCAAAGTTACAAAGTTTAGGTGCCCAAATTAAGCGAGTAAATTAATGAGCGATATGAGAAACGATGATCCAAACTTTGACGTAATGGGCAATTTTGATCATGGTTTAACTTTGGCATTAAGTAAGGGTCGTATCTTAAAAGAAACATTGCCACTGCTTGAAACAGCAGGGATTAATTTACTGGAAGATCCGGATAAATCACGTAAACTGATTTTCCCCACTACGCATAAACAGGTTCGTATTTTAATTTTACGTGCTTCTGATGTGCCGACTTATGTAGAAAATGGTGCAGCCGATATTGGTGTAGCGGGTAAAGATGTATTGATGGAACATGGTGCGCAAAATGTCTATGAACCATTAGACCTGAAAATTGCGGTTTGTAAATTGATGACAGCTGGTAAAGTCGGGATGCAGCGTCCTAAAGGTCGTTTGAAAATTGCGACCAAGTACGTGAATTTAACCCGGCAATACTATGCCAGCTTGGGTGAGCAAGTCGATGTGATCAAGTTGTATGGTTCAATGGAACTTGCACCATTGGTCGGTCTGGGCGATTACATTGTCGATGTGGTCGATACTGGTAATACCTTACGTGCCAATGGTTTAGAGCCACTTGAAGAAATCTGTAAAGTCTCTTCACGTTTAATCGTCAATAAAGCCAGCTTCAAACGTAAGCAAGCCTTGTTAAATCCGATTCTGGCTCAGCTTGAAAAAGCAGTCGAAGAACGCGAAAAGGCAAAACAGGCTTAAAATTGATTGCTTAAGAAACCGCCCAATCCGGGCGGTTTCTTATTTCTCTATATATCAGATTCTATTTAAATCCTTTCATCAATTTTACCCAAAGCTATTTTCAATAAAACTCATAGAGCTAGAGCACTATGTCTGCCGACAAAAGCCTAGAAAACAGGTAAACTAAAGCCTTCGAATTCAAACCTGATGGGTAAATTGATGCGACGTTTATCGACCCAAGATCAAAACTTCAAGCAAGCATTTGCTGACTTGTTGGCTTTTGAGACTGTGAATGATCCTGAACTTTTAAAAACTGTAGATCAAATTATTGCTGATGTTCGTCAGCATGGTGATGCACATGTTCTTAAACTCACTCAACAGTTCGATCGACATCCGGCGCATCAATTTTCAGAGCTAGAACTGACACAAGAGCAGCTCAAAGCTGCCTTTGAAGGTTTAACGACTGAAGTTCGTGAAGCACTGGAATTAGCTGCAGCGCGTGTGCGTGAGTTTCACCAGGCCCAAAAACAAGATGGCTGGACTTATGTCGATGCTTTGGGGAATACGCTCGGTCAGAAAGTGACTCCACTGGATCGTGTCGGGATTTATGTGCCGGGTGGTCTGGCATCTTATCCATCCTCAGTACTGATGAATGCAGTGCCTGCACATGTGGCGGGTGTCCCTGAAATTATTATGGTGGTGCCTGCCCCGAATGGTGAACTCAATCCATTGGTATTGGCTGCTGCATATTTGGCTGGCGTAACACGTGTCTTTACGATTGGTGGTGCACAAGCCGTTGCAGCACTCGCATATGGTACAGAAACCGTACCACCTGTCGATAAAATTACTGGTCCAGGTAACCGGTTTGTGGCTGCAGCAAAACGTGCGGTGTTTGGTCAGGTCGGTATCGATATGATTGCAGGCCCTTCTGAGATTCTGGTCTATGCCGAAGGCGAGAATAACGCTGAATGGTTGGCGATGGACTTATTGTCACAGGCTGAACATGACACTGTGGCACAAGCCGTTTTCATTACACCTGATGAAGCACTTTTAGATGCTGTTGAAAAGTGGATTGAAAAACACTTAGAAGCATTACCGAAAGCAGATATTGCACGTACTTCAATTGAGAACCGGGGTGCTTTGGTATTGGTAAAAGACCGTGCTGAAGGTGCTGAGCTGATTAACCAAGTGGCGCCAGAACATCTCATGCTATGTTTAGATGAAGCACAAGAGATGGCAGAAGATATTCGCCATGCAGGCGCGATTTTCATGGGTCGTTACACCCCTGAAGCGATTGGTGATTATTGTGCCGGGCCAAACCATGTCTTGCCAACTTCAGGTACAGCACGTTTTTCATCACCGCTGGGGGTTTATGATTTCCAGAAGCGATCAAGCCTGATCATGTGTTCACAAGAGGGTGTTAAAACCTTGGCGAAAACAGCAGATATTTTGGCACAGCAGGAAAATCTGGATGCGCATGCGAGATCGGCGCGTTATCGTTACCAGTAATTAAAAATATAAAACCTCTCCCTAACTCTCTCCTACTAAGGAGAGGGGAAATATTATAAAGAATGAATATTCCTCTCTCTGAATGAGCTTTAAGCATTGTTTTAAAGTGAATGTAAGAGAGGTTAGGAGAGGGAACTTTGAGAATTTAAAAATGAATATCACCACAGAACAAATGCGTTTTTGGAGTCCTGACGTACGTGAATTAGAACCGTATACGCCGGGTGAACAGCCAAAAATCCAGAATATTTTAAAACTGAATACCAATGAAAATCCGTATCCGCCATCGCCTAAAGTGGTTGCGGCAGTGCAGCAGGTATTGGCCAATTCAGCTGATGTGCTGCGTCTTTATCCTGACCCTGATGCATCTGAACTTAAACAGGCCATTGCGAAACAGCAACATGTGCCTGTAGAGACGGTTTTTGTCGGGAATGGTTCGGATGAAGTTTTAGCGCACATTTTTAAAGCATTCTTTGTTCAAGAACAGCCATTGCTTTATCCAGACATCACCTATAGTTTCTATCCGGTATATAGTCAGTTCTTTGGGGTAAAAACCAAAATTTTACCACTCAATGATGACTTTGAAATTGTGGTAGATGATTATAAACAAGCCAATGGCGGCATTATCATCACTAATCCGAATGCGCCAACCAGTATTGATCTTGGTTTGGTTGCGATTGAAGAAATTCTGCAAGCCAATCCAGATTCAGTGGTGGTGATTGATGAAGCCTATGTCGACTTTGGCGCTGAATCGGCAGTCAAGCTGGTTGAGAAATACGAAAACCTAGTGGTATGTCAAACTACATCGAAGTCGCGTTCTCTTGCAGGATTACGTGTGGGTTTTGCCATTGCTCAGCCACATTTAATTGCAGCACTTGAAGCAGTCAAAAACAGTTTCAACTCTTATCCGATGGATCGTTTTGCGATTGCGGCAGCGGTGGCTTCTTTTGAAGATCAGGAATACTTTGAGGCACAAAATCAGAAAGTCATTGCCAGTCGTGAAAAGTTGGTAGCTCAGCTGAATGAGCTTGGTTTTAAGGTATTACCTTCGAGTGCAAACTTTATTTTTGCCACATTCGTATCTAAAGATGCAGGTGAACTCGCGAGTGAGTTACGTGAGCGTGGTATTATCGTGCGTTATTTCAACAAACCTCGTATTAATCAATTCTTACGTATTACGATTGGTACAGATGAGCAAAATCAGCGTTTAGTAGATACGCTAAAAAATGAGATTTTGTGTAATTAAAATCCTTTCTAGCCTCCCGTTTTAAAGGGAGGCATTCTCACCTTTATTAAAGGTGAGAAGCATTGCTTCGCAAGGGGTGGATTTGTAGTAAAAAGCGAACCTTAAAATTCACTTTTTAGTTATTCAGGCTGATACCAGGTATTTAACAGATCCAGCATCGCTGAAACCTTATCAAAGCATTCTTGATATTCCGCATCACAATCTGAAGAAATGGTAATACCACCACCGGCCCATAAAGAAATATCTTCCTGATACTTTTGAATCGAGCGAATCAGAATATTCCAGGAGCCAGTGCCATCGAAATTGAAATAGCCCATAGAACCACAGTAAGCACCACGTGGTGTACCCTCAAGTTCTTCAATAATCTGCATGGCCCGAATTTTGGGTGCGCCTGTAATCGAGCCACCTGGAAGAGCAGACATGAGTACTTCAAAAGGATTGATATCTGCTTTTAAAGTCGCTTCAACTTCACTGACCATATGATGAACTTGATTGAAGCTTTCAATACTAAATAATTTCGGTGTTTTGACCGAGCCCGTTTCGGCATAAACACTTAAATCATTACGTAATAAATCCACAATCATGACATTTTCTGCCTGATCTTTTTCTGAGGCTTTTAGGGTCTGTCTGGATTGTTCATCGAGCACTGGATCAGTAAAACGGGGCATTGTGCCTTTAATCGGTTTGGTAATAATTTTTCGCTTCGTTTCAAAATCAATGAACAACTCGGGTGAGCAGCTTAATAATTCAAAATCACCAATACGCAAATAACCCGCATAAGGCGCTTCGGTTAATGTCCAGAAGGCTTGGGCGGTTGCTAAGAGGGAACCTTGTGCACGACCATTAAATTCTTGTGTCAGATTAATCTGATAGCAGTCACCTGCAATAATATAATCCTGAATTTTCTGAAATGCCTTGCTGTAGACCGTTTTGGTCCAGCGTGAAGTACAAGGGCTTATTAACTGAAACGTCGGACGAATTTTATTTTGATTAAGTAAGTTCTGAATATAATCGAAGATCTGCTCTGCCTGTGGATCATCACTATAGAACATCCATCCCTCAGAGCTTAGTTTAATATAGGAAGAAAATTGACCGATAAATAAACCAGGTTGAGAGCGGTCCGGATACTGAATATATTGCTGAGCCGCATAATCATAGCCAATAAAACCGACATAACCTCCATGAAATCCATTCTTGTGAGGATTTCTTAATGCATCAATTTCCAAACTAAACTCAGATGATCTGGGTTGATATTGTTCAATTTCCACTCTTTGAAACGACTGAATATGTGATTGCTGCACAATAAAATATTCTTGAGCACAGCAGGCAATAAAAGGCTGACCATTATTATTTAAATACACCAGATGCCCCAATGTCTTTAATGCGGATAATACATCTGCAACCAGAGGTGATTTAAATTTTAAGGGGCGATGATAGAGAGCTTCGGTCATTCAGTTAAGCAGAGTTCAATATGACTCGCTATTTTATATCAAGAAGACAGGAAAATATTTTTAAATCATCAAATACCGTTTATCGGTAAGCATTGGATTGCGACCAACAACAGTTGATCAAATGATTGCTCGGAGATAACTTAGTTCTGCAAGCAAATTACTCAAGGAAAGATGTTTTGCGTTGTCAGAAAATAAAAAATACAGCGTGAACATTGAGTGATTCACAACCAAAAAAAATACTACTCTTGGGAGAGTAAACAATGAAAAAATTCACAAAATTAGTTCTGGCGACTTCAGTTGCATTTAGTGCCAATGCGATGGCGATGCAAGCTATGGATGAAGCATCTCTAAGCGAAACAACGGGTCAAAGCGGCATTACTATCGGGATCGGTATTTCAAAAATCGCTATTGAAAAGTTATTTATTCATGATAATGACGGTTTAGCTGTTGATAAAGGTGGGACAGGTACGGCAGGTGCAATCGTTATTCGCGGTACGACTGATGTAGCTCCTGATGCCGCTGCTCTTGCTAATCCGACTACTGCAACTCATGGTGTAGTAATTGGTGCTAACTATGATGATGGTGGTGCTTACTTACTTCAATCTCGTAATCTTGCTGACTTGGTGATTGATTCAGATGCTGGTGCAGGGGGGGCTAATCCTTTCATTAATATTGCAGCACAAGTATCAGGTCTTGATATCAAGATCGGTCGAATTGGTGTAACTGCATCTGGCGTAAAAGGTGTAGGTGATAATGTAGATACAATTCGTCGAGGTGGAGGTGCGGTTATAAATGATATCCTCAGTGGTTTAGAAGTTAAAACAGGTGTGATGGATGCAAATATCCAATTAGGTGCCGCACCTCAAGGTGCGATGATCAAACTGAATACTAAAATGGTTGGTGGCCTAGAAATTAAAAATCTAGGTATTCTGGATAATTCAACTAAAGGTGTAACTGTGGGACTTTCAGGTACAACTCCAGTAACTACACGTGAATCTGGTGAGATCTTCATTGAAAGTATTAAAATTGCAGATTCGAAGTCTAATGATTTAACGATTAGCCAAAACATTTCAGTATTTAATGATGCTTATGTAGGCACATCTAATACTGTGGGTAAAGCAGCACATATTCGTATTGTAAGTAATGATACGGGTGCTAAAGATCAATACATTCAAGGTATTCATTTAGGTAATCGTAACGCAACGTCATCAATTGGCGATATGGAAGTTCAAGGTTTGCAAACTTTCTACTCTCCAGCTCCGCTTACTTATACAAAAGGTGCAATCATTACCATTTCTGGCCACTAACATTTACTTTATAAAAGCGCGTGTTTACACGCGCTTTTTTTATGACTGAATCATTTATCCAAAAAATAAAAAAAATGCTGTATTTTTTTGAAAAAGAAGGTATCTTTCTAGTTACAAGGAAGTAGAGTGAATGCTCTATAAAAAGAAAAATAGGCGTATCATGCCCATTATAAGAAAAGTTAATAATTATGTTAGAGATCGCGTTGGGCTCGGCATTGATGTATTACGCTGCCAAAGAAGCTCTGGATATCAAAAAACAGCCAAATGGCGCTGTGCACTATACTGAAGTTCTTGATTCAAGAAATGACTCTTTTGTGCGTATGCACCGTGAAGCTGTACAAGTAAAGCCTGCACTTCTGGATCAATTTCAGGGCATTGTACGTCAAGCCTATGACTATAGTTGTGGTTCAGCAGCCCTTACCACCCTACTCAATGGTTATATCGGTACACAGCTAGATGAACAGCAAGTCATGAATGGACTGATGAAATTCGGCGAAACCGATAAAATTATTGAACGCCGCAGTTTCTCTTTACTTGATATGAAGCGCTTTGTCTCGGCTTTAGGGCTAGAAAGCGGAGGCTATCGAGGAGAGTTCAAAGATTTAGTTAATCAAGATCAGCCTGCTATTGTTCCAATTTCTTATGCCGGATTCAAACATTTCGTAGTTTATAAAGGCTATAAAAATGGCCGGGTGTATGTCGCAGATCCAGCACTCGGTAATATCAGTTTTGACGAGCGGCGTTTTCAGGATGTTTGGGAAAATAATACATTATTCCTGATTAATGTCCCTGAACAATATCGTAAAAACTTTCTGGCATTGAAAGAAGCCGACATGCGCCATGTGGAAGATGCCACGATTAATCGTTATGCCTTGGTCGACATGCAGTATCCACAGTTCTATATGGATAAAATTGCCGATAAAGCCTCGACGATCCGTATGGACCGTAATCGTAATATAGAATCAGAAAAATTTGGAGAATATCAATATAATTTCCTGAGATTGTATTACAAGAATAAATAAAATGAAAAATAGTAATAAAAATTAAAATGGTGAAATGGATATGAACAGTAAATGGATGAACAAGACGTTCTTGGCACTGAGCATTCAAATGGTTATGGGCGTTGCATTTGCTGCAGAAGAGCCGACACTGGGTGAATACGAAACGGTTGATGAGGAAGTTATTGTTGAAACTGCTGTACCTGTACAGGCCCAGACTGAGCAAGTGGAAACACAGGCTGCACAAGAGCCGGAACTCGGTGGATATGAAACAGCTGAAGAAGCAGTGAGTGAAACTGCCGCACCGGTAGAGGCTCAGACTAAACAAGTAGCAGATGCATCCCAAGCTTTACAGAAACAGGAAGGTGATGCTACCCAGGCAGCTAATCTGGAAGAAGTATTTACTTCAAATGAACGTCAGTACTCACTCATTAAAAAAGGTGATATTTCATCATATTACGATATCGATTATACCTACTATCGTGACACTCAACTTGATATTGAAATGGCTCAGGGTCAACTATATCAACTTCGTGTACAAGAGAATGCCACGCATAGTTTGACCAATACTTTCACATTCCAATATGGGGTGAAAGATAACCTGACCTTAACTGCATCCTTGCCTTTAGTGGCCAAGACCGACTTGTTAAAAGACACTTCGACTGCCGGACTAGGTGATATCAGTGTTGGGGCACGCTGGGAACCATTTCCATTAAAAGCTGGCCGTTTACCTTTAATTTTATTTGGTAATTTATCAACAAAAACGGGCGACAGTCCTTATGAAATCAATGCAGCGACAGATCTGGCAGCAGGGAAGGGCTATTACTCAGCAGGAGTGGGTGCCAGTACACGTAAATACATCGATCCGGTCGTGCTGTTTGCCTCCGTTTCTGCAAACTATGGTTTTAAAGAATCAGGCCTGAACCAGCGTCGCGGTTATCGCATTATTGAAGAGTTTGAACCGGGGATTAGTGGGGGTTTTGCATTCGGTTTCGCATACTCATTTAACTATGACGTTTCGATGACCATGTCCTATCAGCAAAGCTTTAATACGGGAGCTGAGTTTAGCTATAACACAGGAGAAAGCTACTCTGCCGCGGATCAGACCAGTTCCACCTTGGCAATTTCATTAGGGGTGCGAGTCTCTCCAGAAACGATTGTAAATGGTACCGTCGGCTTAGGGCTGACCGAAGATGCGCCTGATGTTTCGTTGGGGTTGTCATTCCCGCTTGATATTTTAGGTTTTGGTAAAAAAATCAGTTAATAGGGGTGTCGTATGAAAAACATTCGACTTAGCCCGTTATTAACAGGAATTATTCTTGCGGGCTGTTCAAGTTATACCTTTGCACAATTGGGAACCAACCTTTCGGTTGATTTACGTGCATTGTCCATGGGGAATGCAGTTACGGCGGATCCCCCGGGAGTCAATGCCATTCACTTTAACCCGGCTGCTCTAACTAAAATTGATGGTTTGCAAACCGAACAGCAGATTATTGTGGCGAATTTTGATATCCAGCGGGAGTTTACAGTGCCGGCTGGATATAACGTATTTGGCTATTCTGATGACCCTATCGTCTGTAATGATGGACCGGAAGTTTCATCTGATTTATGTACTGATTTTAAAGGGCCGGTCAGTGGTGATGTGGAATATGTCAGCCTGTATGTCCCTTTTCTGAAAAAGATGGTGGATTTAGGCGAAGGTCTCCCTTTGGCTGCGCCCACCATGGGGATTGCTTATAACCCGCCTGGATCTAAAGCGACCTATGCAACAGCGGTATATGCGCCTTTAGTCGCTGGTTTCGGTCATGAAGATGGTAATCCGGCAAACTTTATGGGCCAGCAAGTTGCTTTGGAGCGGATTACTTACCTGTCTCCATCGATTGGTTATGAGGTCAATGACCAACTGTCCATTGGTGCTTCTGTCGGAATGTCCTATCAAGCCATTGGGATGAAAACAGATTTACGTTTCCCGAATGAGCTAATCGGGATGTTGCGTATGATCGATGAAGTTGTCTGTACACCATTTAAAGAAAACTCCGACATTATTACCGATATTCTGTTGCTGGGGATCTGTAATGCGGATGAGGGAATGAACCCATTTGGCAAGTTTGGTCAGATGCAACTGGAGCTTGAACAGAATTTAAGTCCAAGCTATAACCTCGGGATATTGTGGGAGCCACGCGAAGATTTCAGTTTTGGTATGGTCTACCAAAGTGCGGCAAAAATGCGCTTAAAAGGTAAATATCATATTGATAATGCCAAAGCACCACAGGAAATGATCAAGGGTTTAATGACTTCACCGACGGGTCAGATTCTGGCAGCAATTCTTGGGTTTCCTAATTATATTCCATCCAGTGAGTCTGGTTTGGTGTCGATGGATTTTGAATATCCGGCGCATTTTCAGGCAGGTATCAAATATAAAGTCATGCCAGATTTGCAGGTAAATTTTGATATTGGCTGGACAGACTACAAGGTTTGGGATGAGTTTAAGTTCGAGTTTGACCGTACCATTTCAGCCTTAAAAATTGCCAAAATCTTGTCTGCTAATGTCACTGATTCCACGTTGGCTTTGCCGATGGGATTCGAATCGCCGTGGAATTTCGGAATCGGGATGGAGTATTCCGCCACCGACCGTTTAAAACTTCGCGCAGGTTATGAGCCACGAACCAGCGCTATTCCAAAAAATAAGCGCAATACGATGGTTCCTATTAATGGTGCACAGCTATTTGGATTAGGTGTGGGTTATCGTTTTGATGCAGATACTGATTTGGATCTCTCGATTGGTTTCTTGCGCAGTAAAGATCAAATTCCAGCAAATACCAGTAGTTTAGCCAACCAGACCGGCGTGAATAACCTGTTATTAAACCCATATGCAGGTTTAAACGTGAAAACAGATACCAAGATTACCATTTTAGGTTTGAACTATCGCACTCGTTGGTAAGGAAGAAATGATCAAGACAGAAAAAATTGGATTGAAAGTGGTACTGGCATTAAGTCTGGTACCCTTATCTTTTTATACAAGCGCCAGAGAATTTATTACTATTATCGGTCCAGATGGGCGACCATTAGTCGTGCCACGTAATCATAACCCACAGAAAAAAACAGAAGAAAAATCTCTAGCATCGAAAAAAATAGCAGTTGCAGTGGTTCAGTCACCTCCTGTAAAGCAAAACTTAGAAACAGTATCAGCCCTAGAAAATAGACCAGCAGAACTTAAGTCAGACCATAATCTGGTTGTACAACCAGTACAACCAGTACAACCAGTACAACCAGTACAACCAGTACAACCAGTACAACCAGTACAACCAGTACAACCAGTACAACCAGTACAACCAGTACAACCAGTACAACCAGTACAACCGCAGATTGTGAAAGAACTGACAGAATCTAAGCCATTAATAAGATCTGAAACCCAATTGACTCAAATGCCTAAGGCCATGACACCCGCTTCAAGCCCGATGCTACAGAAAACCGGATTCAGTCAGATTGAAGGCGTGGACTATGTAGACAGTGAATATCTTGAGAATAAAGAATTTAATCTAGAAGGCAGGAAACGTTTCTACAGTATGCCCGAGGGCGTGGTAGATAAAAATATCGGCTTTACCCGAATCCAGACCATTGAGCGTGAAAAAGGGCTTGGTCAATCAGTATTAACATCCTTATTTAAAACGCCTACACTGGATACAGGTCCAGTGGTGCTGGCACAAAGTTATTACCGTATTTCACAAGCTGAAACTAGAGAGAGTTTGGGAAAACAGTGCTTTAATGACAAAAAAATCAAAAAAGCCAAACAGATCAGCCTTAAAAAAGAAGTCAATTTATGGCCTCGTGCGCCTTTGAAATCAGACGAGTTTGATTTTGAAGTCGTGCAATTACAGTCTGATATCAAGAATATTCAGATTAACTCTTATGCTTCACGCCAAAAAAATCCTACTTATTATTGGCCTTTTGTGGTCTTTTTAGACAATAGAGGCTGTGTTATGGAAGGAGCGGGTGGTTTTAAAAACCAGGAAGGACAAGCAAATATTATTCAACATGAGCGTATTGAAGGCATTATTCAGATCCCTGCGCAAAGTGAGTATGTGTTATTGACGCCTTTAGCCTCAGCAATCGATGTTGAAGACAAGATGCTCACTAATTATGGACAACTAAAATTAGTCGCCATTCGATAAGGACTATTCGAGTATAACAAGATGAAAAATAAAATATTATATCCATTTGCTTTAACTACACTTTTGGCTGCACTCGCAGGATGTGGTGGGGAGAGTGCCAATGTGATTCCAGAAAAAAATAATGAAGCCACGACCAATGGAACCTGTACAGCAGGGACAGATAATTGTGTGGAATGGGGGCTTGAATATCCGCTGGATGGCTTGAATTTTAATTGTAGTGGCGATAAAGAAAATACCTTCATTACTCTATTTGATAGTAATGCTGGCGTGGCATCCGGAACCTGTCAAAAGACGGATGAGGTTGAATTTTATATTCAGAGTTTTAGTTCAAGCAAAATTACTCTCGGCAAACTTAAGCTGAGCGATTATGCCACCTTTAGTACCCAGACTCAGCTCCCACGTTTAAGTGTGGTCGATATTGCAAAAGGAATTACTGGACGTCAGGTAAATAACTTAGATCAGAATGATCCTACAGTTCAGGTTGCCATGCGTCTGGTGAAAATTCTGCAAGCTCTGGCGATACAAGAAGGCCGTATTGTGAATCCAACGGATGTGCAGCCTTTGTATATTACCGAAGAAATGCGTAAAGACTTGGCTAAAGTGAGTGGAAATATCAGTCTGACGGATGCTAGCTTCGCCACAAAAATTAAGGATTTTATCGATGTTGACCAGATTTCTGATGAAGCTGCTTTTGCTACAGTGAAAAAACTGGTAACCATTGCCAATGCCGCGGTTTATCAGCCGGAATTTTCACTATTTTCAACCTCTGGTGTGATTGGTAGCATCCAGTCGGGTTCAGATGGACTGGTGGGATGCAATAAAACACCTTGTGATATTAAAGATCAGACTACCAAACATCTATTTGGTCATTTTATGCTAATCACAGACCGTCAGGGTTATACCTTTGGCAGTGGCCTGCAATGGCGTGATAGCCAGTTAAAACTGCCCGCAAAAAATCTATCTTCACTGGGTGGAATTAATGCTGAACTCATTCGTAATGTGAAACCTGCACAAATGACGGCCGATCCGCAAAGTTCATGGATTCATCCTACCAGCAAAACGATTACTGCACCTTATCGTTTAAATGTCGCAAATAACGCTACGCCACTTGAACTGTATCGGGGTAGTTTGCTGAATGATTATGTAATTGCGGGTAAAGAAGCTTTCTATAAGATGGTCACTGGAAAAACACAGCTGGATGCATCTGATCAAGCCAGTTTAGGGGCATGGCGTCTGGATGCAGATGGTGATCAATATAATGGAAGTATTGATTTATATAAAATTTTCCCAATCAGCTATCTGGATCGTGCGGTATTTAAAACAGAGCAGAATGTAGCCAGTGGGGAGAAGTATATCTTCCCGATGTATGCCAATCTGGAGTTTAAGTTTAGTGATACAACGGTCAGTCCAGTCACTTTGGGGATTGTGATTGATAGTAATGGTGATGTGCGAACCAATATGCAATCTGAGAATAATCTTGCGACCGACCCAATAACAGGCTGTGAGGGCGATGTGCTTGATAACAATTTATTATTGAATGGCGTACAGCAATACCGGCTTGGAACTTTAGGCCGTGCATTTGTTCGAGATAAATCGGTTTCGATGCGTCTGATTTTGGCCAATGTAAAATTAGGGGATTTGAATGGTGCATTGGTTGGGGTCGATTCACGCATCCAGTCTTCACCAAATTCAAATGATTCGATTGTGATTGGCGGTGCTCTGCTGAATTTGTCCAATGTACTGGATACTGCTGCCGGTCAGAATGGGCGGGTCACCTTCCTGAATTCGGTCGGAGACGGCGTGCAATGGGCCAATACCTATGCCAGTTTCCAGAAAATTTATAACAATAATAATGAGGATGAAACGCCTGACGATATTGGTCTGGCCAAACGAAGCGGTGGGTCTGTTGAGTTTAAACTTGCAGATTGTTATCGCGTCAAAGCTAAAGCGTAATGTCCCATAAATAAAAAAATCCCATCTGCGTATGGGATTTTTTTATGCGCGCTCAATCTATTGGATTTAACCGGTATGATCCAGACGCGAACCTAAGGTTTCTAAATGCATCGGGAAAATATTATTTTTACGGTCTGCAAAATAATGTCTTAGTGTATGTTCTACACTTGGGAAAGCCAGCTCGGTCCACGGAATATCTGCTTCATCGAATAAACGTGCTTCGATGGTTTCCTCACCAGCACCAAATTTTCCATCAATCAGATTGGCTTTGAACAGCACATAAATCTGGCCAATACGCGGAATGTTATACATACAGTACAACTGCTCAATCTCCACTTCGGCTTCAGCTTCTTCACGGGTTTCCCGTGCAGCACCTTGCTCCATGGTTTCAAACAGTTCCATATAGCCGGCAGGTAAAGTCCATAAACCGTAACGCGGTTCAATGGCGCGGCGGCACAGCAGGACTTTATTGTCCCAGAGTACCAGCGCGCCACAAATGACTTTTGGATTAATATAATGAATAGAGCCACATGAATTACACACGCTGCGGATTTGTTGGTCGCCCAAAGGAATTTTTTCGGTCGTTTTATGTCCACAATTCACACAGAAGTTCATATTCATCATCAATGATAAAAGTAAGCTCAGGATAACTGAAAAATCAAAATTTGGCATCATTTCTATCCCGCTGAATCAAAAATCAGCTATGATGAAATTATGATCATGGCTAGGGCTGAAAGAATGGATGCGCGTGAGTTGACACAAAAGTTGCAGCAACGATTACGCTTTTCCAGGCGTATTCGATCTGCGCATGCTGCCGTGTTGATTGCGATCACCGATGAAGCTGATCCCAAAGTATTGCTGACCCGCCGTTCGGCCTATTTGAATAATCATGCCGGAGAGGTTTCGTTTCCGGGTGGCAAGCGCGATCCACAAGATACCAGCAATATTGTCGTGGCTTTAAGAGAAGCCTATGAGGAAACGGCATTAAATCCCTTTGATGTGCAGCTGATGGGGGACTTGCCCATGCAGAAAGCCCGTAATGGCATGCTGGTTAAGCCGATTGTCGGGCTGATTCCGCCGCAAGTGCAGCTGATTCCGCAACCAACGGAAATCGACCGGATTTTCTTTGCCTCATTGCAACATTTGCTTGAAGCCACGCCCACACCTTATGAAGTCCGCTTTGCCCAGCAATCTTTATATTTTCCAAGTATGCGGGTAGAAAATGAAGTGGTCTGGGGATTGACGGCACGTATGCTGATTTCTTTGTTCCAGTATGGATTGGATTATAAAAAAGACTGGCCATTCCTGCTCAATTCACCAAGTTTTAAACGCTCCAAATTTTTTTAACCATTGAACAGGATTTTATCAATGTTGTATAAATTTCAGGGACACACACCGACTGCTACACAGCAGCCATGGGATGGCTGGGTCGCACCAACTGCAACAGTAATTGGACAAGTCGAACTCGGGCAGCAGGTCAGCATCTGGTTTGGTGCCGTGGTACGGGCAGATAACAGTAAAATCAAACTGGGTGATTTCAGCAATGTGCAGGAAAATGCCGTGCTGCATACCGATGCCGGTATTGAGATGCAAATTGGAAATTATGTCACCATCGGACATCAGGCCATGTTACATGGCTGTACCATTGGTGATAACAGCCTGATCGGGATTCAGGCGGTGATTCTGAATCATGCGGTGATTGGTAGGAATTGTATTATTGGTGCCAATGCCCTGATTCCTGAAGGCAAGATCATTCCGGATAATTCGGTGGTGATGGGTTCACCGGGCAAAGTGGTGAAAACGCTGGATCAAGACAGTATTCAAAAGCTGAAAATGAGTGCCCTGCACTATGCCGGGCATTTTCAGAAATTTCAGGATCTGGAACAAATTCAGCTTTAATACGATGTTCTAAAAAATCATGATAAGCCTAGAATTTTCTAGGCATTTTTGTATCTGTTTCGGGAAAATCTCGCGTAGCGGATATGAGTGGAGTATTATATCCGCGTTTTTTATATTCTCTGAATTAAGGTTGTGCATGAAAGTGCTGGCATTGGAGACTGCCAATGAGCAGTGTTCCGTCTCTGTGATCGATGATACTCAAGAACTATTTTTTCAGCTTGATGCGCGCGCCAAGGCACAAACGCAAACGATTCTCCCAATGATTGAACAAGGTCTGCAAGATCTTGGATTGACGATTGGCGATTTAACCGCGATTGCTTTTAGTCGTGGTCCGGGTTCTTTTAGCGGCGTGCGGATTAATGCCGCAGTCACGCAGGCGCTGGCCTGGTCAAATGATGTGCCGGTGATTCCGGTGTCGACTTTACAGGCCTTGGCGCAGGCGGCCTACCGTGTACATGGTTTAAGCGAAGTTTCTGCCGTCTTAGATGCACGCATGAGCGAAGTTTATATCGCGAGCTATCAACTGGATGCAGAGGGGATCATGCAGCCGGTCGATGAAGAACAATTATTAAGTTATGTCGAAGGCAGTCAGGCTGTTCGGTTTACGCCGGTGGGCTCTGGTGCTGAGCTGGTACAAACTGAAGCTTCAATGTATAAAAATGTGCATGCGACCGCACAGGATATTGCCAGCATCGCACGTGCAGCAGCACACACAGAAAACTGGGTCAGTGCAGAATTGGCGCTGCCGGTCTATTTACGTGATAACGCGTGGAAAAAAATTCCTGAACAAGGCAAAGCATAATTAATTAGGATAAAGCATGGATCTTTTACTGCTACTCAAAGCGGCAATCATGGGTATTATCGAAGGTATTACCGAATTTTTGCCGATTTCCAGTACTGGCCATTTAATTTTGGCATCAGAATTAATGAATTTCTGGACCAAGGAAAAGAGTGATGTATTCGTCATTGCCATTCAAATGGGTGCCATTGCAGCGGTAATTTATGAATATTGGGCCCGTCTTTGGGGAGCAGCAACCGGAATTGTCAGCGGTGAGCCACAGGGTCGTCGCTTAGGGATTGGCCTGATTTTGGCCTCGATTCCAATTATATTGATTGGACTGACCTTGGGGCAAACGGTCAAACAGTTTCTGTTTAATGATATTGCCATTGCCATTGGTTTGATTGTGGGTGGCCTGATCATTATCTGGATTGAAAAACATCCGCCTCAAGTTCGTGCACATGAAGTTGAAGATCTCAGTATTAAAGATGCCATCTGGATTGGTTTGATTCAGGTCTTGTCCTTGATTCCGGGAACCTCCCGTTCAGGTGCGACCATTATCGGTGCGATGTTTCTGGGTGTATCACGTAAGGCCGCGACTGAATTCTCATTCTTTCTGGGTATTCCGGTCATTATTGGTGCCGGCCTGCTAGACCTTTATCAAAGTTATGATGTGCTAAATACTACTGAAGACTGGGCCGTGATCGGGGTCGGTCTTCTGGTTTCTTTTATTTCGGCATTGTTACTCATCCGCGCGCTGGTGGCCTATGTCGCTAAACGCGACTTTATGATCTTTGCCTGGTATCGTATTGCTTCGGGTCTGCTGATTTTATTATTTGCCTATACAGGTTGGAAATTATGGTAAGCGCGATTCGCTTATATGCCGAATCTGACGATCAAGAGAAAGCACAGCACTTCGGGGCTGTGCTTTCTTCTCGTGGGGTGCAGGTCGAAATTGAAACGGTTGAAAAACTTAATGCACGTTTCTTTCGTCTGAATCCTGAACTGGCCTTATGTGTAGATGAGAATGGACTTTGGCTTTGTGCCCATGGCATGAAAATGCAACCAGACTGGCAAGCCGAGACCGGACGCTTAAAACGTGCTTCTTTAAAATCTGAAATGATTGCACGTGCCTGTCATTTAGCCGAGAAACCGAGCTTGATCGATGCCACCGCGGGTCTGGGACATGACAGTTTATTGATGGCGCATTTAGGTGCCCAAGTCACGCTGGTCGAACGACATCCCATATTATTTACTTTACTTGAAGATACCCATACCCGTGCACAATCTGATGCATTCCTGAGTCAAGTCGTATCACGGATTCAACTGGTCTTTTCTGATTCAGCCGATTATCTGAAGCAGCAAGCCGAGCAGCATCGAACTGTAGATGTGGTCTATCTGGATCCGATGTTCCCGCAGCGGGATCAGAACCAGCAGGCGGTTAAGAAACAGGCGCAAGTCAAAAAACAGATGCAGCTCTTGCACATGCTTTTGCCTGAAGATGGCGAAATGGATCTGGGAGATAACCTGTTGGAATTGGCGCAAAAAATTGCCAAACGTGTGGTGGTCAAACGTCCACGTCTGGCGGTGTTTTTGGCAGAAAAACAACCTCATCATCAATGGCAGGGTGATGCCTGCCGTTTTGATGCATATTTTCAGCATGAACTTGTGGCTGAATAAGATAATTGTTTCAATATTAAGCAAGGATTTGTTGTATATTTAACAGTTGGCATTGATAAAACCGTTATCAAGCATAAACTTATTCAGCACCTTAGCGAGCCACTGATCTCCTTGAAATTCTATGACCGACTTTAAACCCTCCATTAATTTTTGGCACGATTTTAAGAGCAACCAAATTGCCGGGATGTGGTTATTTCTGGGATCTCGGCGTTCATTGCAACTGGTTCGTCCATCGATCATGCAATTGGTGTTCTGGGGGATTCTGGGTGGTTGTGCCAACAGCCTATTTAGCTGGCTCAGTTCAGGCCGTATGGGAGATTTTAACTCTCAAGGTCTGATTAGTTATGCACTTTGGCCTTTTATTGCGCTGATTGTGGGTATCTTTCTGTCGCAACGGATCAATAACCTGCGTTTGATGCTGGTGCCGGCATTGTTATGGTTGGTTTTAGATACCCATATCATGCTGTTCCAGTGCCTGATTCAATATCTGGGCGATCTGGACTATCTGCCTTATATCCTCTATGACTATATTCCGACCCTGTTTGTCATGTTATTTGTCTGGCAAAGTCTGGCTGTGGTCTGGGTAATTTCACGTGAATTAAAATGGCCGTGGTGGGAACGTGCGCTGATTATGCTGGCGACCTTGTTTACGCTGGTGGTCTGGCAAATTTCAGTCAAAGATCAACCGATCTGGAAAGTCGAAGAAATTCCACCGAGCTTTGCCGAAGATGCATTTTATGCGCAGCCAATTTTGCTGAATAAAGCCCTGGAAAATATCGAATACGGTGAATTTGCCCAATCGCACTGGTATTTTATGGGCGTGGCTGGCGCAAGTTATCAGGATGTATTTCATTCTGAAATCGAGCGGATTAAAGAGCAGTTTGATACCCGTTTTGGCACTTATGGCCGTTCTATTGCTTTGGTCAATCATCCGGCGACACGTACCACCCTGCCGATTGCCTCCAAGACCAGTATGGAACTGGCATTGCGCCGTATGGGCCAGCAGATGAACCGTGAAAGTGATGTGTTATTTTTATATATGACCTCTCATGGTCTGCCAAATGTGTTTGAAATGGAAAATGCGCCGCTGGATTTGGCCCAGGTCGATCCAAAATGGTTACGTGAAACACTGGATGCAGCAGGCATTCGCTGGCGTGTGATTGTGATCTCGGCCTGTTTTTCCGGCAGCTTTGCTTCGGCCCTGCAGAATGACAATACCCTGGTGGTTACGGCTTCGGCAGCTGACCGTCAGTCTTTTGGCTGCTCCAATGAAGCGGATTATACCTATTTTGGCCGTGCATTCTTTGATGAAGCGATGCGTGAAAATAGCAGTCTGCAAGCCGCGTTCGAACAGGCCAGAGATACCGTAGCAAAATGGGAATCAGCGCAAGGCTTCGAGCCTTCAGAACCGCAATGGGTGATTGGCAAGAATATGCAATTGATGTTGCCACAGCTGGAACAACGTTTATTTCCGCAAACCAGTACAATGACACAATCACCTTAGATCAATGTCATCAGCAGATATGCTGCAATCATAAGGAATATGCCATGGAACTCGTACAGAACAATAGGAGCTTTGAAGGTGAACAGCGGATTTATCGCTTTGATTCGAAAGCACTGAAAACATCGACCAAATTTGGCATTTATCTGCCGCCTCAAGCCCTAGAAGGTCATAGCTGTCCGGCATTGTTTTATCTGGCAGGCTTGACCTGTACCGAGGAAACCTTTGCGATTAAGGCACATGCGCAGCGTCTGGCAGCACAATTGGGCCTGATTTTAATCACACCGGATACATCGCCACGCGGTGAAGCTGTGGCAGAAGGCGATCACTGGGATATCGGTCAGGGAGCAGGTTTTTATATCAATGCCACCGAAGCGCCGTGGGCTGAACATTATCAGATGGAAAGCTTCATCGTCGATGAACTCTATGCACTGGTCACAGAAGAGTTTGTGATTCAGCCGGGCAAGATCGGCATATTCGGTCACAGTATGGGCGGACATGGTGCATTGACTCTGGCTTTTAAATATCCAGAAAAATTTAGTTCAGTTTCGGCTTTTGCACCGATCTGTGCACCAAGCCAATGTCCTTGGGGAGACAAAGCTTTCTCGAATTATCTGGGTGAAAACCGTGAAGAATGGCTCAAGCATGATGCGACTGCACTGGTTAAAGAGAAAGGGGCTTTATTCGCTGACATCCTGATTGATCAGGGTTTTTCAGACCAGTTCTATAGCCAGCTGAATCCGGCGCTGTTCCAGCAGGCCTGTGATGCCGTGAACCAGCCGCTGACCTTGCGTGAACATCAGGGTTATGATCATGGCTATTACTTTATTCAAAGTTTTATGGATGACCATCTACAGTTTCATGCGGTACAGCTTCAGCCTTAAATTTAACATTATTCATATAAAAAAGCCCTACTAGATATAAGATCATCAGGGCTTTTTATCGCTTATCTTTGCCAGTCTGCTGTTAAATCTTCCTGTCCCATGCGAATGAGATGATCCAGAACCACATTTTCCAGTTTATCGAAATCGGTAGATTCATCGCTACTTTGGATGGTCACCAGCAAGTGCTCAGTCTGAGGAATTAACATCAGCTCTGCACTCGGAAAATGAATCAGGAACTGCTGGTCTGTTTCTTCGATGGTAAACTTATGCTTCCAGTGATTGGCCAGGCGTTTGGCAAGGCGCTGCGCCTGTTGAGTCTGGATCTGGGCGGTACTTTGCATTCTTACTCCTCTAAACTTTTTATCCTTGTCAGGACTTTAAACCAAATTGAAAGGCATTCATAAGCCTTAAAGCGTTACACAGCGTTTTATTCTTGCAACATCAAGGTCACAGTAGCCGGACTGGATTTGTTATAATGAGAAAAATCCAATTTTAGCTAGCCAGGTTCTCCCATGTCCAAGCCATATTTAATTGCACCTTCAATTTTATCTGCCGATTTCGCCCGATTAGGTGAAGAAGTCGAGAACGTCTTGGCAGCAGGGGCAGATGTTGTTCATTTTGATGTGATGGATAATCATTATGTACCGAATCTGACTTTTGGTGCAGGCGTTTGTAAGGCATTGAAAAACTATGGGATCAAAGCCCCGATTGATGTGCATTTGATGGTGAAACCGGTAGATCGTATGATCGGGGATTTCCTTGAAGCAGGTGCCGATATCATTACCTTCCACCCGGAAGCATCTGACCATATTGACCGTTCTTTACAGTTGATCAAATCGGGTGGTGCAAAAGCCGGTTTAGTCTTTAACCCGGCCACACCGCTGCATTATCTGGATTATGTATTAGATAAAGTAGATCAAATTCTGTTGATGAGTGTAAACCCGGGTTTTGGTGGACAGAAATTCATTCCGATGACTTTGGATAAACTGCGTCAGGCCCGTAAACTGATCGATGCTTCAGGGCGTGATATTCAGCTGGAAATCGATGGCGGTGTTACCCCAAGCAATATTCGTGCAATTGCCGAAGCGGGGGCGGATATGTTTGTCGCTGGATCTGCTATTTTTGGCAAGCCGGATTATAAAGCTGTAATTGATGAAATGCGTGCAGAATTAGCCAAAGTCGGTCAGGTTCAACTCTAATCGCTAAAAAGTAGTATGCACATAAATATGTGGATAACTTTATGGATAAGTGTGTAGATATCCATGTGGGTAACCATATGGATATGTTGTGTAAAATGTAATCATTTGTAGCCAGATTGATTATGCCTTAGACGAAATTTGTATAAAAAGAGCTCAAATCTGGTTCTTTTTATACCTTACAACCCCTCTTGTTTAGGGGTCGTTTATTCATCACAGGTTCATAATCATGTTAAATAAAAAGTGATCAATAGGTCTTAAAATTGTATTTCATTGTGTAATCTCTTTGCTCGTTATTTAAATTTAATGGATGTGTATAACTTGATATGCTGCACTTATTTTTGTGAAATTGTTGTTGCTGAATTTGCCTGATCATAGGGGCTATTTCTGAATGATCATTTTGAATATCTACCATAATAACAGCAGCGACAAATGTCTTGAAGATTTGAGTAAGATCAGGTTAAGTTGCATCTCTAAGAGTCATGTTTTGTAAAAATAATCAGGTGTGCGTAATCTGGTTTTATAAAATTTTTTATAGGTAGGAGGAACGACCTCCCTTGTCTATTTCATGCTGAAATGCACAGGAAAAATCGTCAGGACGGCCTGATTCTTAGATAAAAGAGGAGGGCTGCATGGCCTGGATTGCACTTATATTCGCAGGTGTTTTTGAAATCGTTTGGGCATATTCCATGAAGTTGTCCGAAGGATTTACCCGATTAACGCCAAGTATCATCACCATTTTCTTTATGATTCTCAGCTTTGCCTTACTGGCCTATGCCATGCGTACTTTGCCATTAGGCACAGCTTACGTGATCTGGACCGGAATCGGGGCTGTGGGTTCATTTCTGATCGGGATTTTAGTTCTGGGTGAGCCGACATCGGCCATGCGTATGCTGGCTGCAGTATTGATTATTTCCGGTCTGGTGCTGATGAAAGTATCTTCTTCATAATTTGTTTCAGCCTGTCTCGGTGAACTGAGTTAAAATAGAAAATAAACTCCGCTGATCCGGGACAGGGTGTAAGCATGAACTTAAGTTATCTCTATATGGATTCTCCAGTCGGTCAGTTACGACTGGTCGCGAATGACACCGCACTGGTAGCTGTGCTTTGGGATTGTGAACAGCCGAATCGGGTGAAACTGGCGACCTTGGTGGAAGATCCGCAGCATCCGGTATTGATTGAAACCAGACGCCAGCTTCAGGAGTATTTTGCTGGTCAGCGCAATGTTTTTGACTTGCCTTTGGACTTTGCCGGAACCGATTTTCAGAAAAAAGTCTGGCAGGCTCTGCTGAATATTCCTTATGGCCAGACCCGAAGCTATCGCGATATTGCCGAGCAGGTAGGTAATGTTAAAGCAGTGCGTGCCGTGGGTGCAGCCAACGGGAAAAACCCGATTTCGATTATTGCACCCTGTCACCGGGTGATTGGCAGCAGTGGTAAGCTGGTGGGCTTCGCCGGTGGTTTGGATAAAAAAGAAATTCTGTTAAATATTGAGCGAACGCATTAAGATCGAAGTCTTAAAATAAATGAAAATTAGAATATGGAACATTCTATATTACAGATATTAAGTCCGCTCTGGTTCAGTGTATGGTGGATTTTTCTGCTGTTCTTTGGCATGATTGTTTTTAAATTATTTAAGCCATTTTTAAGAAAAGTTAGGTGAGTTCACGGTCAGTACCCATGTCAAACGGTATTTAAAAGACCCTGAATTACATTCTGCTGAATGATTTGACCCTTCCAGATGGAGCAGGTGCCACCACACAAATCGATCATCTGCTATTAAGTCCTTATGGCATCTTTGTGATTGAAACCAAAAACTATAAGGGCTGGATTTTTGCAAGCGCGCGTCAGAAACAATGGACCCAGAAAATTTATAAAAATAGTTATACATTTCAAAATCCGATTCATCAAAACTATAAACACATCAAAGTTCTGGAACAATTACTGACTGATATTGTGGAGCCAGATCTTTTGCATTCCGTGATTGTATTTATGCCGGATGCGGTATTTAAAACACCAATGCCGAATGAGGTATTTCGGGGCGCAGCTTGGACCGATTATGTGAAAAGTTTTGATCAACAGATGATTTCTGAAACAAAATTAAAACGGATACAACTGCATTTAGAAAAACAGCTTTTAGAAAAATTCTGGAAAACCAATCGGAAACATGTAGAAAGCTTAAAACAGCATAAGCAGCCTTAAAATGATTTATAGAATCAAAAAAATCCTTTGAATCATTCAAAGGATTTTGCATTTACATAGTTGAAGCTTTCAGTTTTTCGGTAATCTCGGCAAGAACTTTAATCCGCTTTACTTCATCCCATAAGGCTTTGGCTTCAGGATAATGTTTCGACATCATGCCCAGCCATTGTTTGTAACGACCGACCATGCCAATTTCAGTTTTGGCGGGACCATTGATAAAGCGAATTTGCAGTTCCAGCAGTTCATTCCAGTTCATCAAAGGTGCATCCGAATTTTGGCGGATACATTGGGTCAGGTCGGGTGTGGTCACTGCACCACGGCCAATCATCAGGTCTTCGCAGCCAGATTCTAGACGACACTGTTTGGCATCGGTATTGTTCCAGATTTCACCATTGGCAATCACATTAATTTTCAATGCTTCACGGATCGGTTGTAACTGGTCCCAAAAAGCAGGTGGGGTATAGCCATCGGCTTTGGTGCGCGCATGAACGGTGACCCAAGACGCTCCCGCATCTTCAATAGCATGGGCATTGTCCAGCATAAAGTTGCGATCCATATAACCCAAACGCATTTTCGCAGACACCGGAATATGCGCCGGTACTGCATCTCGCACGGCTTTGACTAACTCATGTACCACTTCGGGTTCATCCAGTAAAACGGAACCGCCGCGATGACGGTTCACGGTTTTCGCAGGACAACCAAAATTCAGGTCAATCGCCGGTGCGCCCATTGCGGCAACTTTGGCTGCATTTGCTGCCAGCATTTCCGGATTATTTCCCAGAAACTGCACATGTACCGGCGTACCCGCCGCCGTCTTGCCATCATTTAACAGTTCCGGGCAGTAACTGTGATAAACATGATCGGGCAGGATAGAGTCGGTGACACGGATAAACTCGGTCACGCACCAGTCAAAGCTACCTACGGATGTCAGCACATCACGCATAATCGGATCGGTTAAGCCTTCCATGGGAGCAAGCACAAGTTTCAACGGTGCACACCTGTAAATTTAAAACGGTGTTATACGTTTTTTTAGCCAGCCTGTCTAGGTTGGAGGGAGAATTGAAATTTGAGAACTTGAAAATTGAGCTTATGAAATGGATATAAAAAAGGCCTTTAATGTGGATTAAAGGCCTTTCACAGTGAAGCTTAAGATGGCTGATTCATATCCAGCTATTTTAGTCAGCCAGTTTTTCGACTTTCATACTCTCACGATAATACTGACAGCCCTTATACAACAAGAAGAAGCCAATCACTCCGGCAATGGCATTGACGATCGAAATAGAATTACCAACCATCATCGTGTTCTGAAAATATTTATCCGTGATCAACGCCACTGCGGTGGTTCCGATGCCTAAGGCAATCAGATTTGAAATTAGCAGAAACTTGGCAGAGACCTGGGCTCGTAACTGGTTTGGTGTCAGCATTTGCGTAGCAGCAGCGGATGCAGGAATCGGGAAAGTGGAGAAGAACATCGCCACAAAAATCAGCGCAAATGAAAGCTGCATATTATCGACCTGAGTAAACAGCACACTCGGAATAATCAGCGCCGCACAGCCAATGGCACCGGTACGAATTGCAGCATCGCTATAGCCACGCTTTGAAAAGAAGTCGATCAGCCAGCCACAGAACAGGGCACCAGAGGTATTTGCCACTAAAATAATCGTCCCAAGGATATAACCGGTTTGACTCGCATCCAGACCGAAATTACGCATGTAATAGGCAGGTGCCCAGCCCAGCAGCGAATACAGCATCATGGTGTAAAAAGAAAAGCCGATAAAATGACAGAAAAAGGTCTTTTTATGTGTCTTGATAAAACCGATCGAATTTTTGAAAGAGGCTTTAATGACCTGACCATCCTGACCGACTTTCATGCCCTTACGTGCAGGCTCACGCACCGTCAAAACCATCAGCAGGGCCAGCAATACGCCTGGTAGACCCACAATCATAAAGGTAAGTTGCCAGGTTTTTACTTCACCAATGAGCGGTAAAGCCACGAAGCTGACATCTTTTAGCAGGCCAATCACATAGCCGCCAATCAGGAAAGCTAAACCCGAACCAATAAAGGCACCAATCGCATATACCCCGAGTGCACGGCCTAATTTATCTTTGGGAAATAAATCGGCAACGATTGAATAAAAGGCAGGGGAAAGCGCAGCTTCACCGGCACCGACACTCAAACGAGCAATAAACATTTGAATAAAGTTTTTACTGAGACCACAGGCCGCTGTAGCGAGGCTCCAGAATGCAATCCCGGTCGCAATAATTTTAATCCGGGACTTTTGATCCGCCAGCGCAGCAATGGGCAGACCCATAATGGCATAAAACAAGGAGAAGGCTAGACCCTGTAACAGGCTGAACTGGGTATCGCTTAGCATTAAATCGGCTTTAATCGGTTCAATCATTAAGGATAAAATTTGACGGTCTACAAATGACAGAATGTAAGCCACCATACAAATGACCACCACATACCATTGATAGGTGCTGCTTTCCGGTGGTGGTTCAATCTGTTCAGACAGCGGCACGGCCGTTTCTGTCGGTGTAGGCTCAAAACTTTGATTGGGCGGTTGAATCGTCCTTTCAACCATGTCTATGTCTAGCGATTTATCATTCATCATGCAACATCCTGTGCTGATCGTTTGAGATATTTATTTGATACTTTTAATTTATATATTATTTTTATTTTGTATCGTGTTTGATCAATCTAAAGTTTAATTGGATTGACGTCAATCTGTTTTTTAAGAATAGATACAAATAATATTTGAATCAAAAAAAAAGGAATCATAATGATTCCTTTTTTGAGTTTAAATGTTTAGCCACGTTCAACTAGGGTTAAAATATCATATGTTGCGACCAGCTCATTGCGCTGATTTTTGACTTTAATATCCCAGACCACCACACCATGTGGTTTCTGTTCCGGATCGCGCAGTGTTTTAGGGGTTTTCTGCTTACAGGTCAGTTCCACCTGAAGGGTATCACCAATTTTCACAGGTTCCACAAAGCGCAAGTTGTCCATACCATAGTTGGCAATAACCGGACCTGGAGCGGCATCAACGAATAAGCCAGCCGCAGCAGACACGACAAAATAACCATGCGCCACACGCTCACCAAACAGGGATTCTGCCGCAGCAATTTTGTCCATATGCGCATAGAAGAAGTCACCACTCAGACAACCAAAGTTGACCAGATCGGCTTCGGTCACGCTACGTCGTGCAGTCAGTAAACGCTCACCGATACGCAATTCATCAAATGATTTTTTGAATGGATGCACACGGTCTTCAAAGACCTGAGCACCAGCCGTCCAGCTATGACCGACTTGGGTCATGGCATTCGGGGAACCTTGAATTGCAGTCCGTTGCATATAATGTTTCACTGCACGTAAGCCACCGAGCTCCTCACCGCCACCGGCACGTCCCGGTCCGCCATGCACCAGCAAAGGTAGTGGCGAGCCATGTCCGGTACTTTCTTTGGCACTTTCAGCATCCAGAATATGGACACGGCCATGCCATGGCGCAATTTTGCTGAGCAGTTGTTCAATATTTTCATCGGTATTGCGTACGATGGATGCTACCAGACTACCTTCGCCACGTGCCACCAAGTCAGCCAGCTGAGCCAGGTCAGTATATGGCATTAAAGTGACTACAGGTCCAAAGGCTTCAATTTTATGAATATTTTTTGCCTGAGCCGGTGCTTTGCAGACCAAGACTGTTGGTGGATAACATGCAGACTTCTCAGTATTTTGTACTTGAATCTTAAAGTCCTGACGCAAGTGACTACCGAATATAATCTCTGCATCTTGACTCAGCTGTTCAACTTTTGCAGCAACATCGTGTTTCTGTTTGATGCTGGCCAAAGCACCCATACTGACGCCTTCTTGAGCAGGATCACCCACAACGACTTTTTTCAGTTTTTCAATTAGGTGACTCTGTACCGTGTCCAAAAGTTCAGCCGGAATGAACGCACGACGAATTGCGGTACATTTTTGTCCGGCTTTAGAGGTCATTTCACGGAACACTTCACGGACAAATAAATCAATGCTTTCGTCATTGGCTTGTTCAGTCAAAATCGCGCTGTTGACTGAATCTGCCTCCATGGTGAATGGAATAGAGTAGGCATTGAGGTGCGGATGCGAACGGAGTTTTTGTCCTGTTGATGCTGAACCGGTAAAGGTGACCGTATCTTGAGGATTTAAATGATCAAATAAATCATAAATCTGACCGCAAATCAGCTGAAGTGAACCTTCTGGTAAAAAGCCGCTTTCATGAATAGCTTTGACCACGGCGTGGGTCAGCTCGGCACCTTCTGTTGCCGGTTTGACAATACAAGGTACGCCTGCCAGTAACGTCGGTGCTATTTTTTCCAGCATGCCCCAGATTGGAAAGTTAAAGGCATTGATATGCACTGCGACACCGGCTTTAGGACTCAGTATATGTTTGGCGCCAAAGTTGCCTTGCTTGGATAGCGGAATCCATGCGTCTTCAACCCATGCGGTTTCATCACTCAGTTCACGGCGTACCAAACTCGAATAGGCATATAAGGTTCCAATCCCACCTTCAATATCAATCCAGGCATCCTTACGGGTACAGCCCGTTGACTTGGCAAGCTGGTAAAACTCTTCTTTACGTTCTAATAAATACTGTGCCACTTGCTTCAGTGCATTGGCACGTTGATGGAAAGTCCAGGTGGCAATGGTTGAGCCTTTCTGTTTGGCATAATTCACCACGGCTTGGGTATCGATGCCCTGACTGCCGACCTGATAAACGGCTTCACCGGTTATGGCATGGTAAACCGTACGTAAACCGGCTTGCGCTGTGTATTCCTGACCATAAACCAATGAAGCTAAGCTTTTGATGACAATAGGATTATGGGTCAATTCAGCATCTTGATAATCCATTGTGCTTGAGCCGCTATCTAACTCTAACATTGTAAAACTCCATTTATGATACGTTTTGAGAAGTATTTTAATTTTGATGTTTCATAATTTGTCGTTAAAAAGCAAAAAAGTCAATCATAAATCTGTGTTTAAAAATAGTTAACAATAAAATTAAAAGTAATTAATCATATAAAACAATTATTTATTTAAAATAAGCCATAAAAATTAAATGATACAAATAAATATATATTGATTTTAATTACGTATCGTTTTAATTTGAATGTATCAACACTTGGGATAAGTGAGGGAACAATGAATAATCAACAACAAATCTTTGATCAAAAGATTGAAAAGGATATTTCCATAGAGCCGAAGGACTGGATGCCAGATGCTTATCGTAAGACTTTGATTCGTCAGATCGGTCAGCACGCGCACTCTGAAGTGGTGGGCATGTTGCCGGAAGGCAACTGGATTACCCGTGCACCGACCTTGAAACGTAAAGCCGTGCTGATGGCGAAAGTCCAGGATGAAGCCGGTCATGCTTTGTATCTGTACAGTGCTGCAGAAACCCTGGGTGCGGATCGTGACGACATGATGGATAAACTGATTGCCGGTCGCATGAAATATTCATCCATTTTTAACTATCCAACCCTGAGCTGGGCCGATGTTGCAGCGATTGGCTGGCTGGTGGATGGTGCGGCTATTGTCAATCAGGTTGCGCTGTGCCGTACGTCTTACGGTCCTTATGCCCGTGCCATGGTGCGCGTTTGTAAGGAAGAGAGTTTTCATCAGCGTCAGGGCTTTGAAGCCATGATGGAATTGGCCAATGGTACGCCGGAACAAAAGCAGATGGCACAGGATGCGGTGAACCGTTTCTGGTGGCCGGCACTGATGATGTTTGGTCCAAGTGATGATAATTCACCGAATAGTGCACAAAGCATGCAGTGGAAAATTAAATTATTCAGCAACGATGATTTACGTCAGAAATTTGTCGATAACACTGTATCGCAAGTCTTGCAGCTGGGTTTAACCGTTCCCGATCCAGACCTTAAATTCAATGAAGCAACCGGACATTATGAATTTGGTGAAATCAATTGGGATGAGTTCTTTGCGATTCTTGCAGGCAAGGGACCGTGTAACCATGAGCGTATTGAAGCACGCCGCAAAGCTTGGGAAGGCGGTAAGTGGGTACGTGATTCAGCAGCAGTCTATGCGCAAAAACAGCAGCAACAGTCAGCAGCACAAAAAGTTGCTTAAAACAGTTTGATCAATATAGGGAAATTTGCTCATGAATAACAAAAACAACTGGTCACTTTATGAAGTGTTTGTGCGTAGTAAACAGGGTCTGAGTCACCGTCATGTTGGCAGCCTGCGTGCGCCAGATGAGGAGGTCGCACTACAAAATGCCCGCGATGTATATACCCGCCGCAATGAAGGGATCAGTATCTGGGTGGTGAAATCTGAATTGATTACCTCTTCCCAGCCAGATGAAAAAGCAGAATTTTTTGAACCGGCTTTGGACAAGGTCTATCGCCATCCAACCTTTTATAACATTCCAGCTGGCATCGAGCACATGTAAAGGGAAAGGTGAAGATTATGACAAATCAAGTATTGGCAGAATTTCTTTTACATGTGGGCGACAGTCAACTGGTGTTGTCGCATCGTTTGGCAGAGTGGTGTGGTCATGCACCTGAACTGGAGCTGGATATTGCCTTGGCCAATATCGGACTGGATTTATTGGGTCAGGCACGTACTGCACTCAGTCTGGCCGGTGAAGTGGAAAGATTGGGCCGTGATGAAGACAAGCTGGCTTATTTCCGCACCGAGCGTGAATACCGTAATTTGCTGCTGTGCGAACAGCCGAATGGTGATTTTGCCCAGACTTTGGTGCGCCAGTGGTTGATGGATCACTACCACGCTTTATTGTTTAGCGCCTTAAGTCACAGTCAGCATGCTGAACTAGCTGCTTTTGCAGTGAAATCGCTCAAGGAAGTGAAATATCACCAGCGTTTTTCCACCACCTGGATGGAACGCCTAAGTTTAGGTACCGCAGAAGCGCATGAAAAAATCCAGCAAGGTCTAAACCAGTTATGGCGTTTTACCGAAGAGCTTTTCGTCCTGACGGCAGCTGAAAAACAACTAGTCGATACCGGTGTAATTCCGAATATTGAAAACTTAAAAGTCCAGTGGCTGGAGACCATTACAGCCGAGTTAGCGCGATTTGAACTCACCCTGCCAGAGTTGGGTGCTTATCGCAGTGGAGCTAAACAGGGTTTACATACAGAACATCTCGGTTTTGTTTTGGCTGAACTGCAATACATGCAGCGCTCATATCCAAACATGAACTGGTAATTCGGCACAATCACAGGGAGTGAGTCGCATGAATCTGATTCGACACGTAGAAGATCAATGTTGGGACGTTTTGCAGCAGGTTTCTGATCCAGAGATTCCAGTACTATCGGTGATTGATCTGGGCATGATTCGTGGCGTCGAGCTGAATCAGCAGGATGAAATTGTGGTGCGACTCACGCCGACCTATAGCGGCTGTCCGGCCACGGATTTATTAAAAGCAGAAATTACCCAGGCTTTCGAGGCCAATGGTTTGACGCCGGTCAAAGTCATTGTGGACCTGTCTCAAGCCTGGACCACGGACTGGATGAGTGAATCGGGCAAACACAAATTACAGCAATATGGTATTGCCCCGCCGCAAGGCCAGTCACATAGCTGTGGTACGCATGTGGCATTGACCGATGGCATCACCTGTCCACAGTGCTTAAGTAACAACAGCAAATTATTAAGTGAATTCGGTTCGACCGCCTGTAAAGCTTTATATCAATGTCGGGACTGCTTAGAAACTTTTGACTATTTCAAATGTATTTGATTGTAACGATTGCGCGGTGGGCAGGGTAAACCAATAACAAGCCTGAACACCGCCACCTAAAAGAAGGATTTTGCCATGAGCCAATTTATACCATTAACCATTAAATCGATTCAGCCACAAACCGAGCAAGCGATCTGCATTGCCTTTGATCTCGCGCCTGAGCAGTTGGATACTTTTCAATATCAGCCGGGTCAGCACCTCACCATTCGTCATTTAACCGATGACGGCGAGCTGCGCCGCTGCTACTCGATCTGCAGTGATACTCAGGAAGACATGAGCATTGCGATTAAAAAAATTGATCAGGGTCAGTTTTCAACCTGGGCCAATGCGCATCTCAAAGCGGGCGATGTACTAGAAGTCATGCCACCGCAAGGGGTGTTCTTTCAGAAAGCCGCCAAGGCTGGTGGCCAGAATTATCTAGGATTTGCAGCAGGCAGTGGCATTACGCCAATTTTATCGATTGTAAAGTCGGTGTTGAACCGTCAAGCGGAAGCAACATTCACGCTGGTATATGGCAATCGTTCTTGGAAACAGACCATGTTTTCTGAACAGATTATGGATCTGAAAGATCGTTTTAAAGAGCGTCTGCAATTGGTGAATATTTTTTCCCGTGAATTGAATGATAGCGAGATTTTTAACGGGCGTATCAACGTAGATAAATTGCAGCAGCTGTTTCAGGCCAATCTGATTTCAGCCGAAGCAGATCACTGTTTCGCTTGCGGTCCGGAAGAAATGATGGCAGCGGTCGAAACGGTATTACCGACTTGGGGCATTCAACGCAGCAAGATTCATACGGAACGCTTCAATACGGGTACTGCACCGAAAGCAACCGCCCAGCAGATGGAAAGCCGCAGCGAAGAACGCGTCAATATCATCCTCGATGGTCGCGAGCTGATTGTTGAAGTCTCTAAGCAGGATGACAGTATTTTAGATGCTGCGCTACGTGCCGGAGCCGACCTGCCATATGCCTGTAAGGGCGGCGTTTGTGCCACCTGTAAATGTAAGGTGTTAGAGGGACAGGTTGAAATGGCGGTGAATTACAGTCTGGAAGAAGATGAAATTCAGAAAGGCTATGTGCTCAGTTGTCAGGCACGTCCAACCACGGCCAATGTACGTCTGAGTTTTGATGAATAACAGCTGAATTTACAGCACTGAGCACAGCAGGAGTTCAAGGATGACCTATATTAAAACCAGCTCACCAAAACCCGGCGTAGTCCTGATTGAGCTGAATCGCCCAGAAAAGCGCAATGCTTTAAACAATGCCACCTTGCAAAACATTGCAGCTTGTTTACAGGACTTGGAAGCAGATGCTGCCGTGAAAGCCGTGGTCATCACCGGAAATACGCAATGCTTTGCTGCCGGTGCTGATTTAAATGAATTGGCGCAGTTAGATGTGGTCAGCATCCAGCAGGATCAGCGGCCACTGCTTTGGAAAAAAATTGATGAATTTTCCAAGCCTGTAATCATGGCGGTGAATGGTTATGCCTTTGGTGCAGGGTTTGAACTGGCTCTACATGGTGACATGATTTTAACTGGCGACAATGCCCAGTTTGCCTTGCCTGAAATTGGTTTAGGCATGTTGCCGGGCGCCGGTGGAACACAGCGCCTTGCCCGTCTGGTCGGTCAGCAATTGACGATGCGCTGGGCCATGACCGGTGAAATGATTTCGGCACAAACCGCATTGCAACATGGCATAAGCAGCCAGATTTGTCCGGCAGGACTGACCGTGCAATACGCACTGGAACTGGCAGAAAAAATTGCCAAGCAGGCACCGCTGGCCATTCGCGCCATCAAGCAATCTTTAAAGTCGATTCATGAAGTGACATTAAGTCAGGGACTGAAATTGGAACGTCAGCATTTTGTCTGGCTGGCGGCGACCCAAGATCGCCAAGAAGGCATCAATGCATTTTTAGAAAAAAGAAAACCAGAATTTAGAGGTGTGTAATGGAATATCAAACAATTATTGTCGAAGAAAAAAATGCAGTGGGCTACCTGACCTTTAACCGTCCGAAACAGCTCAACAGCTTTAATGAAACCATGCATCAGGAAGTCTCCAGGGTTATCAAGGCCTGGGCCAAAGACAGCCAGATTCGTGCCGTGGTGATTTCAGCTGAAGGCCGTGGTTTCTGTGCCGGCCAGGATTTGAATGATCGTGTGGTCGATCCGAATGCTGATGCACCGGACTTAGGCCTGTCAATTGAAAAATACTATAACCCTTTAATCAAACTGATTACTGAAATGCCAAAACCGGTGATTTGTGCGGTGAATGGTGTGGCGGCAGGGGCCGGTGCCAATATTGCACTGGCCTGTGACATTGTAATTGCTGCAAAATCGGCTTCCTTTATTCAGGCCTTTTGTCGTCTCGGTCTGGTACCGGATTCAGGCGGCACCTGGTTCTTGCCGCGTCTGGTCGGGCGTGCCCAGGCGATGGGCTTAGCGATGCTCGGCGATAAAATTCCGGCTGAGCGCGCAGCACAACTGGGCATGATCTGGCAGGTGGTTGAAGATGAGCAACTGCAAGTGGAAGCGAAAAAACTGGCCGAGCATTTGGCCAAGCAGCCGACTTATGGCCTGTCACTAATCAAAAAAGCCATTCATGCCGCAGCCGACAATAATCTGGATGAGCAGCTCATTCTGGAGCGTGACCTGCAACGTCTGGCTGGACGTTCAAGCGATTATAAAGAAGGTGTACAAGCCTTTATGCAAAAACGTACACCTGAATATAAAGGATGCTAAATCATGCAGCAGATCAATTTGGAACACCTCAAAGTTGCTGTGGTGGGTGCGGGAACCATGGGAATTGGCATTGCGCAACTGGCCGCCATGCACGGGCATCCGACCTATGTGTTTGACCTCGATCGCAGCAAAGTTCAGAGTGCCTTGACTGCTTTAAAGGCGCAGCTTGGCAAGCGGGTACAGAATGGCAAAATGACCCAGCAATTGCTGGAGAGTACCTTCGCCAATCTGATCGTGGCCGAAGATATTCAACAGTTGGCCGATGCGGGCTTGATTATTGAAGCCATTGTCGAAAAGAAAGAAGTGAAACAAAATCTGTTTCAACAGCTGGCTGCCATTTGCCCGGAACAGACGATTTTTGCTTCCAATACCTCATCGATTTCCATTACCGCAATTGCCTCGGTGATTCCGCATCCAGAGCGGGTGATTGGGTTGCATTTCTTTAATCCGGCACCCGTGATGAAGCTGGTCGAGATTATCCGTGGACTGAAAACCTCAGCAGTCCTGGCCGATGCAGTATTTGCCCTGATGGCATCTTGGAACAAAGTTCCGGTACGGGCCAAATCGACTCCCGGTTTTATCGTCAATCGTGTTGCACGACCGTATTATGCCGAAGCCTTTCGCGCCTTACAGGAAAATGCCAGCACACCGGAACAGCTCGATTACATCATGCGCGAATGTGGCCGTTTTGCCATGGGACCGTGTGAACTCACAGACCTGATTGGACAGGATGTAAATTTCTCGGTCACGCAAAGTGTCTATCAGGAGTTTTTCTATGAGCCACGCTACCGCCCATCCTTGATTCAAAAAGAGCTGGTCGATGCGGGCTGTTATGGCCGCAAGTCCGGTCAGGGTTTTTATGATTACACGCAGTCCAAGCCTGTGCCAGTATATGAATTGCCAGTGTGTTATGCCAAGTCGCTGAATAAGCTCAAAGTCACGATAAAAGGTGAATGGCTGCATTCATCAGCACTGATTGCACGTTTAAAACAGGCCTCTCATCTGGAGCTGAGTTTTCAGGCAGCAGAACAGAATGAAATCCTGATTGGAGATCTTTCCCTGCGATTATCGCTCGGCGAATCGGTTGAATTTACCTATCCACATGAGTCTGTGATGTTGATGGACTGGCATGCAGATTGGGCCAATGCTCAAGCAATTCCGGTGGTTGCATCACCCGCTTGTAGTGAAGAACAGCGCCAGGTAGTAGAGCTATTCCTCCTAGGTATGAATGTGATACCTATTTGGTCTAAGGATCATCCAGGTCTTTATGTTATACGTAGTATCGCCATGCTGGTGAATGAAGCCTGTGAAGCGGTATTGCATGATATTGCATCAGAGCAAGATATTGATTCTGCTATGAAATATGGAGTGAATTATCCTTGTGGTCCATTCGAATGGGCAGACAGAATTGGATATTACACAATTTTACAAATTTTAGAAAATATGTATCGTATTTATGGTGAAGATCGCTATAGAACTAGTATATATTTAGCAAAGAAAGCGGTGCAGGGACAGGCACAGCAAACTCAGCAGCACCCATTACGCGTGGCTGGCTAAAAGGAAAAATCATGGAACAGGTTTATATTTTTGATGGAGTTCGTACCCCGATCGGACGCTATGCCGGTGGGCTGAGCAGTATCCGTGCTGATGATCTGGCAGCGCTACCGATTCAATATCTGAAAGAGCAGCATCCGGCATTGCCATGGGCAAAACTGGATGAAGTGATCTTGGGCTGTGCCAATCAGGCCGGTGAAGATAACCGTAACGTTGCGCGTATGGCGGCTTTACTTGCAGGACTGCCTGAATCTGTTCCCGCACTTACCGTGAACCGTTTATGCGCCTCAGGTCTGGATGCGATTGGACTTGCCGCACGTGCCATCAAATCGGGTGAAGCACAATTTATTTTGGCGGGTGGGGTAGAATCCATGAGCCGTGCGCCTTTTGTGCAGTCTAAACCGACCTCAGCGTTTAGCCGTACTCCAGAAATTTATGACACGACGATTGGTTGGCGTTTTATCAACCCAAAATTTAAAGCCCAGTTTGGCGTCGACAGCATGCCGGAAACAGCTGAAAACGTCGCTGAAAAATATCAGATCAGTCGCGCAGATCAGGACCTGTTTGCTTATCAAAGCCAGCAGAAAACTGCAGTAGCCCAGCAGAAGGGTATTTTTGCCGCAGAAATCCTGCCGGTAGAGGTCAATGGTCCGAAGAAAACCACGCTGACCATTTCCGAGGACGAGCACCCGCGTGCCGAGACCACACTGGATAACCTAGCAGCCTTAAAAACCCCATTTCGTAAAGAAGGCGGTTCGGTCACTGCCGGCAATGCTTCGGGGGTCAATGACGGTGCGGCTTGTGTATTGCTCGGCAATCAGCAGTTTGCGGAACAGTATGGTTTGCACCCCAAAGCCAAAGTGATCGGGATGGCCAGTGCCGGTGTTGAAGCCAAATATATGGGCATTGGCCCAGTGCCAGCGGTACAGAAAGTCTTGAAACAAACCGGACTCAGCCTGGAACAGATGGACGTGATTGAGCTGAATGAAGCATTCGCAGCACAGTCACTGGCTGTGATTCGGGAATTGGGCCTGCAAGACGATGATGCAAGAATCAACCCGAATGGCGGTGCCATCGCTTTGGGTCATCCACTGGGTATGAGTGGCACCCGTCTGGTGATTACCGCCATGCATGAATTGAAACGCCGTCAAGGCAAATATGCACTGTGCACCATGTGTGTCGGTGTTGGTCAAGGTGTTGCACTGGTTTTAGAAAATATGGATTAAGACATCATTCAATCAATGAATTAAATCGTGGTCAGGAAGACTGCGTTAGGAGTAAGAATATGAATAACAATGCAATGGAAAAAATTGAAAAAGTATCGGTTGATGAGTTACGCAGTGTCCAGCTACAGCGGATGAAAAAGACCCTGCAGCATGCCTATCAGAATAGCCCGGTTTATAAAAAGAAATTTGATGATGCGGGTGTGCATCCGGATGATTTTAATTCTCTGGAAGACCTGGCCAAATTCCCGTTTACCACCAAACAGGATTTACGCGATAACTATCCGTTTGGCATGTTCGCTGTACCACAGGAACAGATTGTACGTGTGCACGCCTCTTCTGGCACCACCGGTCAGCCGACCGTGGTCGGTTATACCCAGAATGATATTAATGTTTGGTCGGATGTAGTGGCACGTTCATTACGCGCAGCCGGCTTGAGCAGTAAAGATATCATTCAGGTGTCTTATGGTTATGGCCTGTTTACTGGTGGTCTAGGTGCGCATTATGGCGTTGAACGCTTGGGTGCAACTGTGATCCCAATGTCTGGCGGACAAACCGATAAACAGGCGCAACTGATTCATGATTTTAAGCCGACGGCATTAATGGTTACGCCATCTTATTGTCTGAATATTATTGAAGCGCTGGAAAAGAAATTTGGTACAGCCAAAAACTGTTCGATTAAAACCGGCGTCTTTGGTGCAGAGCCATGGACCAATGAAATGCGCAAGGAAATTGAAGAGCGTCTCGGCATTGATGCCTTGGATATTTATGGCCTGTCAGAAGTGATGGGCCCGGGCGTCGCCATGGAGTGTCTGGAATCCAAAGATGGCCCAACCATTTGGGAAGATCATTTTTATCCGGAAATTATCCATCCTGAAACCGGTGAAGTGCTGCCCGATGGCGAACTCGGTGAACTGGTCTTCACCACCATTACCAAAGAAGGCATGCCGGTGATCCGTTACCGTACCCGTGATCTGACCCGTTTATTGCCTGGCACGGCACGTACCATGCGCCGTATGGACAAGATTGTTGGCCGCAGTGATGACATGATGATTATCCGTGGAGTGAATGTGTTTCCGTCGCAGATTGAAGAGCAGATTTTACAGATCCAGCAACTGATTCCGAACTATCAGATCCAGATTTGTAAACAAGGCCATCTGGATACATTGCATATCCGTACCGAAATGCGTAAAGATAGCAGTGATATTATGGCGCACCAGCTGGCCACTCAGCTAAAAAGCCAGATTAAAACCATGGTTGGTATCAGTGTCAGTGTCGAAGTTTTGCCAGAAGGCAGTCTGCCACGTTCTGAAGGCAAGGCACAGCGCGTTTTCGATATCCGCAAGTCTGCATGAAGTCCTACTGGATGATGACTAAATGGTCTATCATCCAGTTTCTACAAGGTAAAGTTAAGCGTAATGAATCCGAAATTAAAACAAATCATTGATGACTTTATTCAAAATGAAGCACTCAGCGGAACCTCATTAATCATGACCATCTTCGGTGACTGTATTTTTCATCGCGGTGGCATTATCAGTCTGGCCAGCCTGATCCAGCTCATGGATGTCTTCGGCTTTAATGAACGTTCAGTAAGAACTGCTGTATTTCGTCTGGTACAAAATGGCTGGCTGTTCTCGGAGAAAATTGGCCGCACCAGTTATTACCGTGTCACCGAAAGCAGCCGCCAGCGTTTTATTATGGCGGATCAAAAAATTTACAGTTTTAGCCATCAGGAATGGGATCAGAAATGGGATCTGGTGCTGCTCAGTTCAGTGGAACTGGAAAATAAACTGGTTCTGAAAAAAGAACTGGAATGGCTGGGTTTTGCCAATATCGCCACCAATGTCATGGCCTATCCGGGCTGTGATCATCAGAAACTGCAAAACCTGCTGCTGAATCTGAAAATGACCGATCAGGTGGTGGTGTTCAAAGCTGAAACCTTGCAACTTTGGCAGGAATCCTATCCAACCGTGAAACGCATGGTGGCCACCAATTGGCCGGTGCAGGAACTGCATCAGCGTTATGAAAAATTCATTGCGGATTTCCGGGAATTCTTTCATCTGGTGGAACAGGAAGATGAACTGGATTCGGTTCAGGCTTTTCAGTTGCGAATTTTGCTGATTCATCAATTCCGCCGGATTTTATTAAAAGATCCGAATCTGCCTTTTGAATTATTGCCATCCAACTGGCTTTCCCTGAATGCCCGTAATCTGAGCAGTAATTTATATCAAACCGTGGTTGCGGCAGGTGATGAATTCTTTATAGAAATCGCGCGGACT
Source organism: Acinetobacter sp. YH12105 (assembly GCF_013419095.1). Classification (NCBI taxonomy): domain Bacteria; kingdom Pseudomonadati; phylum Pseudomonadota; class Gammaproteobacteria; order Moraxellales; family Moraxellaceae; genus Acinetobacter; species Acinetobacter sp. YH12105. The sequence continues at coordinate 55,832 of NZ_VPAU01000013.1, read as the reverse complement.
TCGGAAGGTTCGATGCCGCCGGTACATCCACAATTTTATAAACGTTTTGGCGGTTTGCGACTAGAAGCCGTCAGTTAATCTAATTCTGCATTTTTAAAGGAATAAAATAATGCCGTGTTATGCCATTGATGGTGTGATTCCTGTGGTCAGCCCTCGCGCTTATGTACATCCACAAGCCGTCTTGATTGGGGATGTGGTGATTGAAGAGGGCGTATATATCGGGCCTTTTGCCACCTTGAGAGCTGACTTTGGCGGGATTCACATCCAGAGAAATGCCAATGTTCAGGATTCCTGTACCATTCATGGCTTTCCCGGCAGTATTACGCTGGTTGAAGAATATGGCCATATCGGACATGGCGCGATTTTACATGGCTGTATCATTCGCAAAAATGTACTGGTGGGCATGAACAGCGTGATTCTGGATGAAGCCGAAATTGGTGAAAATACCATTATCGGTGCTAATAGTACGGTTAAAGCCAAAGCTCAAATTCCGGAAAACTCACTGGTACTCGGTAGTCCAGCGCGGGTGATTCGTCCCTTGGATGTCAAAGAAATCGTCTGGAAAAGCAAAGGGACGCAGGAATATATTCAGCTGACAGAGCGCTGCTTGTCCTCGATGCAGGAAGTTGAACCGTTGTCTGAAGATTCAGCAGATCGCCTGAACTATCAGGCCTTTGATGCAGAATATCAAATTAAAAAGAATCATTAATTTAGCACTTGGCTGATGATTGTATCAGCCAAGTTTTTTATTTCATTTATAAAAATTATAAACGGCGACATTGACCTTCTTTGTCACCATTGACCCGGTTATTGCCACCGATCGGTTGAATGCGGTTGGATTCGCATTGCAAATTACCGTCAACCACATTGTCATTTACAGTAATTTTTTGGGTATTCTTTTTCAGCTGGATGTCACCCTCTACCTGATTGGCAGTGAGCTGAATCGTCTGACCGCCTTCTAGCTGGATATTGCCGTCAATCCGGTTATGTTGTGCCAGAACCGAGCTAAAACGTCCTTTCGATTCCAGATTGCCATCAATCGCAGTATTTGAAATTACTGCTTGAGCACCCTGATACAGCATGACATTGCCTTTAATGGTGGCATTATCAATCTGACAGTTTTGGCTGATACTGACATTATCATCAATCGTGCGATCTTTAATGCTACCGTGACAGTGATAATCTGCGAAACTTGCGCTGGATAAACAAAGTAGTGCTAAACTTGAAAGTAATTTTATCATCATGATCCTTGGTGTATTTTTAATGCACTTTAACCATAATTTTTGAATATGACATTTTGATGACGGCACTCAAACGTAGTGTGGGCTTTAGGTTAGCGTATGTTAACGTACCAAAATCATTTCCAGCACGAATTTAGAACCAATAAAACCCAGTGCCAGCAGACCAAAACCTAAAAGTGTAAAGCGCACGGCTTTCTGGCCACGCCAGCCAAACTTCCAGTGTCCGATTAATAGTGAACCATAAACCAGCCAGGAAATAATACTGAACGCAGTTTTATGTGCCAGATGTTGGGCGAAGAAATTATCGATGGTGAAAAAGCCAAAGCTCAAAGCGAGGGTAAGTAAAACAAAACCGGTCATCAGCATATCAAACAGGAGTGATTCCATGTCTTGATAAGAAGGCAACAAACTGACCCAAACCCGGCGTTTTTGCTTCTTTTTGAGCTCACGATCCTGAAGTCGCAAGATCACGGCCTGAATGGTCGCCATGTAGATGAAGGATATAAAAATCTACCATTTCCCTTTCAGGAAATTACGATTCAGCCACCGGTATTACAGGTTGAATGGAACTTTTATCAGTTAATTGGTTATATGAGTACCTGGTCAGCCGTGAAAGCTGCCACTAAAGCACTTGGACATAATCCATTGGATGTACTGGCAGATGCTTTATTGCCAGAATGGGAAGATCCAGAATTGCCTAGAGTCATTCGCTGGCCATTATCAGTGCGTGCGGGGCGTATAATCCTTTAAAGAATACTCAAGCTAAAGCCTGTTTATTGAACAATGAATTGAATATTTCAAGGCTCAGAATTATCGCCCCAAGATCATTTCCAGCACGAATTTAGAACCAATAAAACCCAGTGCCAGCAAACCAAAACCGAGTAGGGTAAAGCGCACGGCTTTCTGGCCACGCCAGCCAAACTTCCAGTGTCCGATTAATAGTGAACCATAAACCAGCCAGGAAATAATACTGAACGCTGTTTTATGTGCCAGATGCTGGGCAAAGAAATTGTCGATGGTAAAAAAGCCAAAGCCTAAAGCGAGGGTAAGTAAAACAAAACCGGTCATCAGCATATCAAACAGCAGTGATTCCATGTCCTGATAAGACGGTAACAGGCTGACCCAGACCCGGCGTTTTTGCTTTTTCTTGAGTTCACGATCCTGCAAACGCAAAATCACAGCCTGAATGGTGGCCATCAGCAATACGGCATAGGCAGACAAAGACAAAATAATATGAATGTCCAGGCCCAGAGAATTTTGGCTAATGATTTTAGCCGGCTGGGTAAAGACAAAGCCGAGAATTAGACCCGTGGCGGCCACGGGAATACCAATCAGATTCAAGGCGATAATTGGACGATATGTACTGTAAATAATACTGAGTAACAGCATCAAGCCCGAAGTAAAGGAAAACAGGGCAAAGACATCATAATTGATGCCAAGCGGGGTGTGCATATCGCCATATAAAACCAGCGCATGTAAGCCCAGTCCAAGCAGGGCAGTTAGCGAAACAAACCATTGATTAGGAGTACGTTTAGACATTAAATGAATGAACAGATACCAGAAGGAAGCGGTATAAGCGACTAATGCTAAGATCGTATAAACCAAGGGGAGGCTAACCATGTCAAACCTTTTTAAGGGTGATGAATATTCATTTATATAAATTCGCTGCGAACTACAGTATCCTATAGCATTCTATGCATAAATTTTCTATTTTAAGAAACAATTTTTTGCTCATGGCTATTTTAAGCGGATTTTGCAATGTTTGATACCTTAACAGAACGACTCACGCAGAGTTTAAGAAATGTTACTGGCTCAGGGCAGCTAACCGAAGACAATATTAAAGATACGTTACGTGAAGTGCGTATGGCGCTTCTTGAAGCCGATGTTGCGTTACCTGTAACTCGTGAATTCATCGCGAAAGTTAAGGAAGAGGCATTGGGCCAGGAAGTGATGACTCAGTTATCTCCTGGACAGGCTTTTGTCAAAATCGTTCATGACGAATTGACCAAAATGATGGGCGCGGCCAATGAAAGCCTTGACCTTGCCGCAAAACCACCGGTCGTTGTCCTGCTGGCAGGTCTGCAAGGTGCAGGTAAAACCACCACTGCAGCAAAATTGGCACGCTTTTTACAAGAACGTCAAAAGAAAAAAGTGGCAATGGTTTCTGCCGACGTCTATCGTCCCGCAGCGATCAAGCAACTACAAACGGTTGCAGGCGAAGTCGGTGCGATTTTCCTGGAATCTAGCGCAGACGAAAAACCGATTACGATTGTAAATCGTGCGATTGAACAGGCAAAAATCCAGTTTGCTGATGTGTTAATTGTCGATACTGCCGGTCGTTTACATGTCGATAATGACATGATGGACGAAATTAAAGAGCTGCACGCGGCGATTAACCCGACTGAAACCCTGTTCGTGGTCGATGCCATGACCGGTCAGGATGCAGCGAATACGGCCAAAGCTTTTAATGATGCCTTGCCTTTAACCGGTGTGATCCTGACCAAAACCGATGGTGATGCACGCGGTGGTGCGGCATTGTCTGTACGTGCCATTACCGGTAAGCCTATCAAATTCTTGGGGATGGGCGAAAAGCTCGATGCCTTGGAGCCATTCCATCCTGAACGTATCGCGCAGCGTATTTTGGGTATGGGTGACGTCCTTTCTTTGGTCGAAGAACTTGAGCGTAAGGTCGACAAAGAAAAAGCCGAAAAAATGGCGAAAAAACTGCAAAAAGGCGGCAGCTTCAACTTTGAAGATATGCTGATGCAGTTTGAGCAGATGAACAAGATGGGCGGCATGATGGGCTTCCTGGACAAACTTCCTGGCATGAGCAATGCCGGTCTGCAAGATGCGTTGGCCCAGGCCAATCCTGAAAAGCAGGTCAAGAAAATGGAAGCGATTATCCAGTCGATGACCATCAAAGAGCGCCGTAATCCAGACTTGATGAACCCAAGCCGTAAAAAACGTATCGCAGCAGGTTGTGGTATGGAAGTGGCGGAAGTCAACAAGTTGATTAAACAACATGCGCAAATGGCCAAGATGATGAAGAAGTTTGCCAATCCGTCAGGTATGGCAAAAATGATGAAATCACTCGGTGGTTTGCAGAAACAGTTTGGCGGCGGTGGCGGCATGGGCCCACTGTTCGGCGGCAATGACAAGAAATAAGATTCTGATTTAAAAAAGGCGCGAAATGCGCCTTTTTTATTATGTATCAATCAGAAAACCGGTTTAAACAAAACAACATTTACTTACCCAAAATAAAAATCCAATCAGGCAGACTCAGGAATATCAGCACAAAACAAAGAGAAATTTAAAATGGCTCAAGTGATCATCGTTCATGGTTATACTGCAAGCCCTGAAGAAAACTGGTTTCCATGGATTCAGGAAAAAGCCCAACAGGAAAATGTCAGCTTAAAAGTACTGCGACTTGACCCATCGACCACACCCAAGCTGGAGGTGTGGGACCAGCAAATGCGTGAGCAGATTGAGGGGATTGATGAAGACAGTATTTTTATCGGGCATAGCCTGGGAACTGTGGCTGTATTGCATTACTTATCCAGAGAATTAAAACAGCAAAAGATTCAGCAATTGGTATTGATCGCAGGATTTAATGGCCGCTTGGGTCGTTTAGATGAAGTAAACCCATTTATTGATGCCGCTGAGATCGATTTTGATCTGCTTAAACAGCAGGTGGCAGAACGTGTGGTGATTTATTCTGAAGGCGATGATCGGGTGGAGCCTGAATTTAGCCTGGAACAGGCAGACAGTCTGGATGCGATTGTGGTGAGTGCCAAGCATCAGGGACATTTTATCGATTCAGAAGGCTGTACCGACCTGCCAGAACTCTGGAAAGTGATTGAGCCTTATCTGATTAAAGCTGAATCTTAAGCAGGTTGTTGGATTCGTTCAATTTGCAAATTGAGTCTGAGATGGGATGCAAAAAGTTACTTGAATTTCATCTTCAGACTGTTTAATAGTATTTTTTGCCAAAGCACTTTGTGCTCAATTATAATAAGTAAAACACGATGAAAAATATAATCAACAAAGTCTATATCGTGCCTGATTATCAGGCCACCTCAAATGACCATTGGTATCCGTGGCTGAGTCGCCAACTCAAAAATGTCGGTGTTGATTCAAAACGGATTATGCTGGCCAATCCTTTTCAGCCTGATCTAGAAGAATGGCAGCAGAATCTGAAACTGCATATTCCACATCTGGATGAGCATACGTTTTTAGTTGCCCATGGCCTGAGTGGACTCAGTGTTTTAAGTTTTTTACAGCAACATTATCTCCAGCAGCACCGCAAGATCGGCGGGGTCATTCTGGTTTCAGCTTTCGATACACCGCTGGTGGCCTGGTCGGAACTGAATAAAATGCTGCAGGCGACACGACTGGATCTGAACAACCTGCCGTATAGCTATAAACGCGCGGTCATGCTGATCTCCAGTAATGATCCTTTTGTACCTGCACCGGTTTCCTTGCGCTTGGCCCACAGCTTAAATGCTCAAATTTTTGAGATTAAAAAAGCCGGACATTTTAACAAATGTGATGGATTTACCGAATTTCCTCAATTGCTCGAAATCATGAAACTGTGTCTGGCAAATGAGCCGCAAAATGCTGCAAACCTTTAAGCAGAAGATCAGGTTCAATCCTCGGCTGATACGGCTCAAGATGCTGGGCAAACACTGGAGCATCTCCACCGGTTAGTACCAGCTGTGCCGGAAAATCATGCAGCACTTTTTCAATGGTGCTGAGCAGACCGAGCAGAATGCCATGATGTACTGCATCGATGGTATTGCGTCCGGGATTGAGCTCAGAAAATGCGGCATCCGGAATTTTAATGCCTTTGGTATTCTGAATTAGTGCATCACGTTGCAAATATAAATTTGGCAGAATAAAACCGCCTAAATGTTGTTGTCCTTGAATCAGGTCAATGGTCAGCGCTGTACCACAACTAATCACACAATAATTCTCATGAGGCTGGGTCGCGACAGCAAGTACCTGTAGCCAGCGGTCAATCCCCAGTTGTGCGGGTTCATCATAGCCACAAATCAGGCCAGCATATTGGGCCTGCACCTGAGCAAAAATCACTGGAATATGCAGACCATCTAATATACTAAGAATGCGCTCATTATTGGTTTTGTCCTGAACCGAAGACAATCCGACCTGATCCAGATCCAGCGTTTTAAAGTGCTGGATCAGGCCAAGTAACAAATCGGCAGGGGATTGTAAATGTAATTCCGCTGCATGTTCAATGATCTGATCTTGTTCGGTAATCCAGTATTTGAGTCGGGTATTGCCAATATCTAGCCATAGTTTCTTCATGGATTATGCCTGTTCAAGGATTATTTTTGAGCCGTAATTGACCTTGGTAAAAGATGTGGACACCTGTTTCAGTTGCGATTTTAACAGCGCCATCATCCTGAATACCCAGAAATTTTCCTGAATATTGCCCTTGCAGATCGGTAAATTCAACCCTCTCTTGGATAAAAGCGGCATGTCGATTGAAACGACCAGACAGATTCTGGCTGCCATAACTAAACCATTGTCCGGCTTGCTGAATCGCCAGATACAGTTCTGCAATCAGCTGAATGCGTGAACCCTGATGCAGGCCCAACTCATTCAATGAGGTCACTTGCTGCTCGGGAACCTCAGCAGACATTGGACTGAGGTTGATCCCGACCCCGACCACCACTTGCGTAGGTGAAATCGGTTCTACCAGAATGCCGCCCCATTTGCCTTTGACGCTATACAGGTCATTCGGCCATTTTACTTGCAAGTCCAGCCCTTGTAGACTGCGCATTTGCAGGATATTTAACGCAATTTCCAGAGCCAAACGGCCATCGATGGGTTTTTGTGTATGCAGCAATGTGCTTAAATAGATATTCCCTTCAGGTGAAATCCATTGACGCTGGCGCTGCCCACGGCCTTGGGTCTGCACATGGCTACAGACCAGAACCTGCTGTACCCCCTTGGTTGCCAATTCCCGCACATCGTCATTGGTCGATGTGGTAATCGGTTTGATGAGCAATACTTCCGGAAGCTGGCCTGCATCGCTTAATCGTTGTTGCAGTTCACGAGTTTCTACATCCATTTGAATCTAAACGTGGTAAATATCGTTATGGAGTTAATCATATATTTATTGATTGGTGCAATTGCAGGATTTACCGCTGGCCTGTTTGGGGTCGGTGGTGGTTTGATTATTGTGCCGATTCTGTACATTGTTTTTACCCAGCTCCAGTACGATCCCAGCGTGATTATGCACATGGCGGTGGGGACTTCTCTGGCTACCATTATTGTCACCTCGATCAGTTCGGTCATGGCGCATCATCAAAGAGGTGCCGTGTTGTGGTCGGTATTTCGTAATCTGGCACCCGGCTTGATTATTGGTTCCTTCCTGGGCGCAGGGATTGCTGACTATTTATCTGGTCAAGGCTTGCAGCTGTTGATCGGGTTCTTTGCAGTCTGGGTGGCGTTTAGAATGTTTAAAGGCGCCAATGTTCAGGTCGATCCGAATAAAAAATTGCCTTCAACCCCGGTACAACTCGCTGCGGGCGGTGGGATTGGTGTGGCATCGGCGATCTTTGGGATTGGTGGCGGTAGTCTGACAGTCCCGTTTTTGAATCGCTGTGGCATCGTGATGCAAAAAGCCGTGGCGACCTCTGCGGCTTGTGGATTGCCGATTGCCGTGGCAGGCGCACTAGGCTTTATCTGGTTTGGTCAACAGGCCCAGGTCACAGTACCAAATACGATTGGCTATATCCATATTTATGCCTTTATTGGCATCAGTATGATGAGTTTTTTTACCGCCAAACTCGGTGCAAAAGTGGCACATTTACTTTCACCTGCGGTACTGAAAAAATGTTTTGCGGCTTTACTGACCACCGTCGGTCTGTATTTTATTTATCAAGGTTTTATGGCCTGATTTAATTTTTTAGGTTGAACTGATGTATCACCTAAGGAGAATGGTTCACTATTCTCCTTTTTTATGAACTTGAGTTGGCTGTAGAGACACAAGATTGTCTGACAATGTCACAGTATTCATCGAAAAAATTCTGTCTAATAGCAATATAGCCCAAATCATGGGCTGAACCAGTATCCATAAAAATAAAGACAGGAACGGTATGCCATTAGAACAAGCACACAGTTTGTCTGAGCAGATTGCCAAACACATTAGCGAACAGATTATTCGCGGCGAATTGGTCGAAGGCGAACGTATACAGGAACTCAGGATTGCCTCGGAGCTGGATGTCAGTCGAGGGTCGGTTCGTGAAGCCCTGCTGTTGCTGGAACGCACCCAGCTGATTGAAATTTATCCGCGTCGCGGTGCCATTGTCTCGGAAATGTCGGCCTTGCAGGTGCGGGCCTTATTTGATATTACCTCTTTATTGCTGGGGCAGATGGTGCATCGTATGGCTGAAACCTGGCGGAGTCATGAAGCCGAGCGCATTCAGCTATTATTAGAACAATTAGAAGCAGAAACTCGCCAAGGACATACAGAAAAGTTTTATGATCTGATCTTTCAGGGCATGGCCCAGCAACATGAGATGGTCGGAAATCCCTATCTGATGCGCTACTATCAGGAACTGTTACCTTGTTTGCGGCGTAGCTATTTCCTGACCCTGAATATTTCCAGACGCGAGTTACAGGAATCTTTCGACTTATTTAAACTGGTCACTGAAGCAATTTTGATACGAAAAACCCATCAGGCCGCTTTATTTATGGAAGATTTTTGTCGACACTTACGCAACCTTGTGTTGGAATCTCTGACACGGATGAAACAAATTGAACTCGCGTGGGCCAGACGCTCACGACGTTAAATCAGGACATTATGCGTTTAAGCAGTTTAAAACTTTCAGGCTTTAAATCTTTTGCCGACAGTACCACTTTACATTTTAAAGATAATCGTACTGCAGTCGTGGGACCGAACGGGTGTGGTAAATCTAACGTCATTGATGCCATACGCTGGGTCATGGGCGAGTCCAGTGCGCGCCAGCTGCGTGGTGGCAGCATGCAGGACGTGATTTTTACCGGAACTGCCAAGCGTAAACCGGTGGGTATGGCCAGTGTAGAACTGCGCTTTGACAATACCTATGGCAAACTGGGCGGTGCTTATAATGCCTATAATGAACTGGCAGTCCGCCGTCAGGTCAACCGCGATGGCAAGTCTGAATATTTCCTGAATGGCAGCAAATGCCGTCGTCGTGACATTACCGATATTTTTCTGGGCACCGGTCTGGGGCCACGTTCTTACGCGATTATTGAACAGGGCATGATCAACCGTCTGGTCGATGCCAAACCGGATGAAATGCGGGTCTATATTGAAGAAGCTGCCGGGGTTTCGCGTTATCAGGCACGGCGCCGTGAAACCATGCTGCATCTGGATCACACCACGCAAAACCTGTCGCGTCTGGAAGATATTGCCTCTGAACTGAAATCTCAGTTAAAAACCCTGAAACGTCAGGCTGAAAGCGCGATTCAATATAAGCAACTGGAAGAACAGATTCGCAGCATCAAGATTGAAATCCTGTCTTTCCAGTGTGAACAAAGCCAGCGCTTGCAAGAAGAATATACCGTGGAGATGAATACTCTCGGAGATAATTTTAAGCTGGTGCGTTCCGAGCTGACTACGGTTGAACATGATTTAGGTCGTACCAGTGAACTGTTTCAGCGTCTGATTCAGCAATCGACACCTTTGCAAAGTGAATGGCAACAGGCCGAGAAAAAACTGGCCGAACTGGAAATGACCTTGCAGCAAAAACAGTCTTTGCTCGAGCAAAATTCCACCAGTCTGGTCAAGCTGGAACAGCAAAAAGCTCAGACCAAAGAGCGTTTGCAATTGATTGAACTGCAACTCGATACCTTGCAGCAGCAAGCTGAAGATCAGCAAGCACAATTGCAGCAGCAAGATGGCCAGAATCAGGCGCAGAGCCAAAATCTGGCTGATCTCAAATCACAACATACAACAGTCGCGGCACAATTTGCCCAGATCAAAACTCAGGTCGAACAGCAGCAGCAGCGTAAATTACAAATGTTGGCTCAAAGTGAACAACTAGCCAAGAATATTGAGCGGATTGAACAGCAAAAACAGACCGTACAGCAACAGAGCATACAGATTCAGCATCAAGCGCAACAAGATGAGCTAGAGCAATATCAACAAGACAAGACTGAGATCGAACAGCAGCTATTCACATGTGAAGCGCAACGCACTGTATTGCAAGATCGATTGGCCCAAGTTCAGACCGAGCAGGCAGAACAGCAGCAGTGCTTGATGCAGTTAAAATCTGAAATTCAGGTGCTGCATTCAGAACAGAAAAACCTCAGTCAATTGCTGACCAAAGCCAATCCACATGCCAAGGCCGATGCACTACAGCTGATGCATGTACTTAAGCTCAACGATGCAGGCAAAGACCATGCAAAGCTGATCGAAAAGTTTCTGGCAAAATGGCTGTCTGCCCAGATTCTGGCAGAGGGTGAAAACTTTCTTGAAGATCGGGCGCGTCAGTTAAAACCATATGCTGTACAGGATAAAATTCAGATTGCCAATACGGTGTGTCTGGCCGACTGGATTGAATCTCCACAGTATTCACTGTGGCAGCAGGTTGCAGTTGTAGATTCATTAGCGCAAGCCTTGAAACTTCAAACTGGGCTTTTGCAAGGTCAGACCCTACTCAGTCTGGATGGCTATCAGGTTGGGCCTGATTGGGTGATTGCGCTGGATTATGATGAATCGAGCCAAGCCGCTCAGGGCGCATTGAGTCATCGTATCCGTCTGGAGGAAATCCAGCTTCAGTTATCAGCACTGAATACCCAACTTAGTCAGGCTGAAGAGCAACTGCCTGAACTGAATACTCGGGTGAAGGATTTACAAACCCAGATTCAAACGATCAGTGAGCAGCACAAGCACACACAAAAGCAACTGCAACAACTCGATGTCAATATTGCCAAAGTACAAAGCAGTGCTCAGGCTTTCGCATTACAGAAGCAGCAATTACAGCATCAGCTGCAACAACTCGATGAGCAGCTAGAAGAAGATGCCATGCAGAAAGACGATCTGGAAATTGATCTGCATGCTCTGAATATTAAGCTGGAACAAGCGCTACCAAATTATAAAACCCTGCAATTCCAGCTGGAAGCATTGAGCACTCAGTTAGATGACTCGCAGCAGCTTAGCCAGCAAGCGCAGCAGGAACTGGAACTGCTGCGCCGTCAAAGCGTACAGAGTCAGCAGCAGATTGAATTGCTGGAAAAAGATCAGGTATTTTTAATAGAACAGTATCAACAAATTACTGCACAAATCGAGCAGGCCAAGAAATTTGTCGATCCGGTACAGCTAGAATTGCCTGCTTTACAGAGCCAGTTTAATGAACAGGCGCAGATCACTGAAAAGCTGCAAAAAACCTGGACCGACTGGCAGATCGAATTAAATCAGGTGCAGAGCAAACAGCAGCAGCTGACTGAACAGCGTCACAGTTTCCAGCAGCAGGATGAAAAACTGCGTACAGCACTGGAAGCCAAACGTCTGGCCTGGCAGGCAGCCAAATCTGATTTGCAGCATTATTCAGAACAATTAAAAGAACTGAATCATGAAGTCATCAGCGGTTTAACTATTGATGTCAAAACCCATCAGGCGAAACTGGAAAAAGCTCAGGCGCAGTTCGATAAGCTCGGTGCAGTGAATCTGGCGGCTTCTGAAGAATATGAAGAAGTCTCGAAACGCTATGAGGAACTGAGCCACCAGATGCAGGATCTGGAAAATACTGTGGAACAGCTACAAGCTGCGATGAAAAGTATTGATCAGGAAACCCGCAAACTGTTTATGCACACTTTTGATCAAGTCAATGCCGAACTGCAAAACCTGTTCCCGAAAGTATTTGAAGGGGGCGAGGCGAGTTTAAGTCTTGAAGATGGATGGCAATCGGGTGTAAAACTGATGGCCCGACCACCGGGTAAACGTAATAGCTCCTTGGCATTACTCTCCGGTGGGGAGAAGGCTTTAACTGCATTGGCACTGGTATTCGCGATTTTTCGCTTAAATCCGGCACCTTTTTGTGTACTCGATGAAGTCGATGCACCACTAGATGATGCCAATGTGGGACGTTTTTGTAATTTAGTCAAAGAGCTTTCTGAACACGTGCAATTTATTTATATTACCCATAACAAACTTGCAATGATGATGGCGACTGATCTTTTAGGTGTAACCATGCCTGAACCGGGAACCTCAAAATTAGTGACAGTAAATTTGGAACAGGCAAAAGAATACGGCTTAGCTGCGGAGGTATAATATGGAAATCACCACCATTATCGGGATTGTTATTGCAATTATCATCATGCTGTTGGGCATTAGAATGCTGCTCAAAAAACCTGTAGAGGCAGTCCCTTCACTGGATGCTAACCTGCATATCGATCCGGATAGCCAGACCCCTGTCATTCCTCGGCATGTACGATCGCAACTGGCAAAGCAGAACGCAGATCCGGCACAACGTATAGAGCCGAGCCTGAGCGTAGAAGAAAAGGCTCCTGAAAAACCTTCGGCATTTCGCAAGCCTGAACCGACCTTGGCTGAGCCAGCAGTGCTTGAGACAGCTGCAGCGGTCGAGCCGAGTCCAATGACCGAAGCTGAAGTGGTGGCAAGCTCTGCAACTACAGAACCAGCCGAAACATCACTGGAGCAAAAGCCGGCCGAAGTAGAACCGGAAAATAACCAGCCTGAAAATAAAGATACAGCTACCGAATTTAGTCTGAACAGCAACATCGAAAAAGCAGAAATTTCTGAATTTAATGATGAAAGCAGTATTCTGGATGCCCATCTGCATGAGCAAAAAATAGTGGATGAAGAAAGTGCGTTATCCAGTGCTGAAACCATTATTTCTCTGCATATCTATCCGCAAGGCCGTGTACTTTCAGGTGATAAAACCCTGAAAGTCTTACTCAAATATGGTCTGCGTTATGGCGAACTGGCCTGTTTCCACCGTTATAGTGAAGATGATTCAAAACTGCTATTTTCGGTACTGCAAATGACCGATACGGGTATGGAAGGCTTTGATCTGGAAACATTGTCGACTCAGGAAGTCAAAGGTCTGGCTTTCTTCCTGGCTTTACCGCATAGCGATGTACAAAATGCCTTTGATACCATGGACAGTATTTCACGTCTGATTGCCCGTGAAGTCGATGGTCTGGTCTATGATCAGAACCAGCAGGAATTTACCCCACAATTACGTGAATTCTGGCGCCATCAAGCCATTGATTATCGTGCCGGTCAACCGACAGAAGTTTAAGCGGTTTTGTTTAATCTCCAAGTTGAATCTGGAGACTGCAATTTTTATAATAGCCAAAAGCTGAATATTCTACAGGGCGGATTTTCCGCCCTTTTTTATGGTGAAATTATGACCCAAGATGCCACTGTCATTGCGCAAATGCGTCAACTGATTCAACTGCTTGCCAAGCATAACCATGCTTATTATGTGATGGATCAACCGAGCATTGAAGACAGTGAATATGATCAGCTCTTTCATCAGCTTAAAGCCCTAGAACAACAATATCCCGATCTGATCCAGTCCGATAGCCCGACCGATAAAGTCGGTGGGCAAGCACTTTCAAAATTTGTCACCGTTACGCATGCTGTTCCGATGCTGTCATTAGGCAATGTCTTTCATCAGGACGACCTGTTTGCTTTTGCCCGCCGTATTGAAGAACGTTTACCGAATCAAGAAATTGAATATGATGTTGAACTGAAATTTGACGGACTGGCCATTTCCCTGTGGTATGAGCATGGCGTACTGACGCGTGGGGTGACGCGCGGCGATGGGGAAACCGGTGAAGACATCACCCAGAATGTCAGGACCATTCGTAACCTGCCGAAACTTTTATCTCCGGTGAATGGCATTATTCCCGATTTGTTAGAAGTACGCGGCGAAGTGTTGATGCCAAAATCCGGTTTTGAGAAACTGAATGCAGCCAATGCGGCTAAAGGTGAAAAGACCTTTGCCAATCCGCGTAATGCTGCGGCAGGAAGTTTGCGTCAGCTGGATCCGAACATTGCTGCCTCGCGGCCATTGGCTTTTTATGCTTATGGGATTGCACAGTGTGTACCGCATCATGGTCAAACCACCATGTCCGCCAGTCTGGAATGGTTACATCAGTTCGGTTTTGCGGTTGGCGAGCGTCACTTTATCTGTGACAGTATCCAGGACGTGCAAAAAGTCTATGAACAGATTATTCAGGAACGTGCCAGCCTCAGTGTAGAAATTGATGGCATGGTGATTAAAGTCAATGACCTGAAACAGCAGCAGCAACTCGGTTTTCTGAGTCGGGAGCCGCGTTGGGCCACCGCTTATAAATTCCCCGCAGTTGCAGCCTTGACCACGGTTGAAAATATTAACTGGCAGGTGGGTCGTACCGGAACTCTGACGCCGGTAGCACGTTTGAATCCGGTCGCGGTCGGCGGCGTGACTGTTTCTAATGTGACCTTGCATAATATTGGTGAAATTCACCGTCTCGATGTACGGATTGGCGATACCGTCAGTGTTTACCGAAGTGGCGATGTAATTCCTAAAGTGGAAAAAGTCTGGCCGGAATTCCGCCCGGTGGATGCCGTTGAAGTGCATTTACCTGAGCAATGTCCAGTCTGTGATTCACCGGTGGTGATGCCGGAAGGTGAAGCCTTGGCGCGTTGTTCGGGTGGGCTGTATTGTGCAGCGCAGCGTATTGAGGCGATTCGTCACTTTGTTTCACGTAAAGCCATGGATATTGAGGGTCTGGGGGATCGCTGGGCAGAATCTTTGCTGCATCTAAATCTGCTGAAAGATGTCTCGGATATTTATCACCTGCATGAACATCGTGAGCAGCTGCTACAGATTGAAAAAATGGGTGAAAAATCTGTTCAGAATTTAATAGATTCTATTGAGAACAGTAAGAAAACCACACTGGCCGCTTTTATTTATGCACTCGGTATTCGTGGCGTGGGTGAAACTACAGCGCGCATGCTGGCCAATAATTTCCAGACCTTGGATGCATTACGTATCGCGGATATCGAAGCACTCAAAAAAACGCCAGATGTGGGGGATATTACCGCAGAATGGATTATTGATTTCTTTCAGGCGCCGCATAATCTGGAAGTTCTGGATCGTTTACTGGCTGCCGGCATTCACTGGGATGCACCCATTGCGCCAACACGCCAACCACTCAATGGTGAAAGTTGGGTGGTCACCGGAACATTAAGCACCATGGGGCGTGATGAAGCGACTCAGTTGCTTCAAGCATTAGGCGCGCGAGTCAGCGGCAGTGTATCGAGCAAAACCAAATGTGTGGTGGCGGGTGAAAAAGCCGGTTCCAAACTGGACAAGGCAGAAAAGCTCGGGATAGCTGTGATTAATGAAGAACAGTTTATTGCCTTGATGAAAGACTATGGTCAGCTTGAAGCCTAAATCAGGACTTGATTGAAGCACAGTCATTTAAAAAGCGCCTTTAGAGGTAATGCCAGTCAGTTAAGAAATTGACTGGCATTTTCTTTTTTAAATTCATGATTATATTTGACAAGTAGAAAAGTCATCCGCAACTGTTTGAGGCAAAACTAGATTTAAAAATGATTGTTTCTGCGACAAATTTACTAGTCGATGGTGGCTGACGAGTTTTGCGGTGAGGAGTGTTGCTCCGCAAGATGCCTTCCTTACGAAGCTTCGCTTCTCATTTAGGCGAAACCAAAGTAATAAATTATTTTCAAGTATTTGATTTATAACATTAAGACTCCGTAGTGAACGACTAAAAAGTTAAAGAGTCTATTTCTAAACTCCTTAACTGATCAGCATTACACCTTCAGGTGGCTTTTTAAATCTATAAACTTTAAGGAATATATTTTTTGACTATGCCATCATCCAGCAGTTGCTGGAAATGTTCGACCAGACTTTCTTGTACCGGACGATACTCAATGCCGAGCTCATCTTTACTTTTCTGGGCATTAAAGAAAATTGGATAACCCATATTCAGTTCCACAAACTTAGAGCTAAAGCCTGCCAATGGCCCAAACAGTTTAAAGGCCGCTTTTGGCAACTGATTGCGCGGGAAGGGGAACTTATTGCCAAAATTTTCTCTTAAAATCTGACCCATTTCCAGCAGGCTCAGGCTTTCACTACAAATAATATAACGCCCATGTGCTTCCGGTTTAAATGCAGCACGGAGATGTGCTTCAGCGACATCCTGCACATCGACCACACCATTCCACATGGGTGGAACACCGAGTAGCGTCATGCCATTGGCGAATTGCTGCAAGACCTCGACACTTCCGGACTGGGTATTGGGGGTTAAGGATTGACCAAAAACCAGTGCCGGATTAATACAAACCAGCGTCCAGCGATCCTGTGCGTCTGCCATCTCCCAGGCCTTGCGTTCAGCCATGACTTTAGAATAAGGATAAGGCTGATGCGTTTCCGAGCTGGTGGTATTCCAGTGTGATTCATCAAAACTGTTATTTTCAGTTTGCAGAATATCAATGGCATCGCCATAGGTAGAGGCAATACTCGAGGTAACAATCACACGTTTTACGGATTCTGTCTGATTGACACTATTCAATACATTTTCAGTGCCTAAAACCGCAGGTTCAATAATATCTTTGACCGCATCTTTATAATTGGTGACCACAAAAGGCGAGGCCATATGAAACACAATTTCACAACCTTGCATGGCTGCATCAAAAGAGCCTGGGCTTAATAAATTGGCCTGAAATAACTTTAAAGTGCCTGGACTGTTATCGGCAATTTTTTCTAAATGGGCAAAGCTTTTATTTTTATTCAGGTCACGTACCGTGGCATGTACGGTGTAGCCTTGTGTGAGTAATTTCTGGATGACCCAGCTGGCAATATAACCCGATGCACCGGTAACCAGAACCGGCGCTGTAGTGTGTAGATTTGTCATAGTTAAACCATTGTTGTTTTAAATTTGTCTGAATGATAAGCGAAATTTATGCATTAAGTACGCCAAATCGGTGATGTTTATACAAAAATAAGCAATCTTGCGGGTTTTAATGAATACTTACAAATCTTAACTGATGCATTTATCCGGCAGATTCTGCTTAAAGTGAATAGTCGTGACAGTGCAAAGTATTGTTTTATAAATGGGATTTAGTCTAGCTCGAACTGTAAATGCAAGTACTTCTCATTTTAATTATATAAAAATCATATATTTAACCAATGTTAGGCTTTGCAAAATCCTTTGAGTTTCTCCATAATAGCCAGATAAAGGCAGGGAGTAATTCAAATGCGCGGTAATCCAGAAGTCGTAGATTATTTAAATATGTTGATCGGTGGCGAACTGGCTGCTCGTGACCAATACTTGATTCACTCTCGGATGTATGAAGATTGGGGCTTAACCAAAATCTTTGAACGTATCGACCATGAAATGCAGGAAGAAGCCCAGCATGCGGATGCGATTATCCGTCGTATCTTGTTCCTGGAAGGTACACCAAACATGCAACGCGATGACGTTGAGATTGGTGAAGATGTGGTGAGCTGTCTGAAAGCCGACCTGAAACTTGAATACCATGTGCGGGAAAAACTGGCACAGGGCATCAAGCTGTGCGAAGAAAAAGGGGACTATATCACCCGTGATATGCTGCGCCAGCAAATGTCAGATACCGAAGAAGATCACACCTACTGGCTGGAAAAACAATTGCGTCTGATCGAACTGATTGGCCTGCAAAATTATATTCAATCGCAGATGTAAGATCAGATCAATCAAAAAACCCAGCATATGCTGGGTTTTTTTTCTGGGGTGAAAATTACGGCGTGTTATTGCTCATAATGCCAATTTTTTTGACATCCAGACGCTGTGCAGAAGCCATGACCATCGCAATATGTTTATACTCGGTGGCACGATCCGCTTTGATTTTAATCTGATCCTGATCTGCTTTTCTGGCCACTGTTTGAAACAGAATTTCCAGAGCCTGAGGGCTTTCTACGGGCTGTTCATTCCAGAACATTTTGCCTTGTGCATCCAGACGTAATTCCACCAGCTCAGGCGGTTTTTCATCGGTCACAGGTGGCGTTCCGTTGGGCAGATCGATATTAATAGAATTATTTGGTAATGGAATCGTGATAATAAACATAATCAGCAAGACCAGCATGACATCAATCAGTGGCGTCATGTTGACATCCAACATCACATCATCATCTTGATTCGAACCCACATTCATACCCATAAACTTAATCCTTCTTCGCTTTTAAGGTGTAGCGGGCGGTGTCGTGACAAAAGCAATTTTGCCAATACCGGCTTGTTGGGTGGTACTAATCACCTGATCAATCGCCTCATAAGGGGTTAACTGATCGCCGCGGATATGTACTTCAGGCTGAGGTGTCTTTTGCGCTTCAGCCTGTAAGCGGCTCAGTAAAACGGGTTTATCTGCAATATAAATTTCGTTCCAGAAAATATCTCCAGTTTTATTGACGGCCAGCTGAACATTGTCTGGTTTGGTTTCATAGGGCACATTTCTTTCTTCAGGTAGATCGACAGGGACGGTATGGATTGCGACCGGCACAGTAATCAGGAAGATAATGAGCAGAACCAGCATAATATCAACCAGAGGTGTGGTATTAATGGTTCCAATTACCTCATCATCGCTGTCGTTTGAATTGACCATCATTCCCATGGCTGATGCCTCACTCTTACTTTACGTCACGATTAACAGAATTATTGGTCGTGATTTCACCGCTGAGTAATACTGCGTGCAAATCAGAACCAAAAGTACGCACTTCTTCCATGACCGCTTTATTACGGCGAGTCAACCAGTTGTAACCGAGTACTGCCGGTACTGCGACTGCCAGACCGATTGCAGTCATGATCAGGGCTTCACCTACCGGGCCAGCAACTTTATCGATTGATGCCTGACCTGAAACACCAATGGCAGTCAGTGCATGGTAGATCCCCCAAACTGTACCAAACAGGCCAACAAAGGGTGCAGTCGAACCGACTGTCGCAAGGAAGGCCAGACCACCACTCAGATGGTTCTGAATTTTGTCGATTGCACGCGAAATCGAAATGGTGACCCAGGTATTGAAATCGATACGCTCAAGTAAATTACCACCATGATTTTTGGTTGAATTGATGCCTTTTTCCGCAATAAAACGGTAGACGCTGGCTTCGTCCAGGTTTTCGGTCGCATTATCCAGAGAAGAAGATTCCCAGAAGGTATTTTCAGCTTGTTTGGCCTGTTTGCGTATTTTGCCTTGTTGCAGGCATTTGCTGATCATGATGTACCAGGTACCGATCGACATGACAACCAAAATAAAGAGGGTGATTTTAGAAACGATATCACCTTCTTTCCACATGGCTTCTAAACCATAAGGATTATACGCAG
Organism: Acinetobacter sp. YH12105; assembly: GCF_013419095.1. Taxonomy (NCBI): domain Bacteria; kingdom Pseudomonadati; phylum Pseudomonadota; class Gammaproteobacteria; order Moraxellales; family Moraxellaceae; genus Acinetobacter; species Acinetobacter sp. YH12105. The sequence continues at coordinate 36,245 of NZ_VPAU01000013.1, read as the reverse complement.
GCTCTTCGGCTACGGGTTCAGCCGGAAGTGGTGGCGGAGTAGGTGTTGCAGGTGTTGCGGGTGTTGTAGCCGTTGTTTCAGTGGTTGCACTCGTATTTGGAGTAGCGGACTGTTCTGCAAAAACAGCTTGCAAAGGTAATAAGGCGCTTATGGCAATCACACCAGCAGCAGTCATATTTTTTAAAGGTTTTAGTGATTTTTTCATCATAGATCTCCTGATTTTTTTCTTTATCTGTTGTATCTGTTAGTCAAGGACAAATTCATAGGGAATGTCATACCAAGATTCTTGCGGCTCACCATTTTTCATGGCCGGCTTAAAGGTACATAAACTGAATGCCTTAGATGCTGCACGATCCAGTGAGCGACTACCGCTCGAACTTTTTACTTTGGCATCTTTGACCTTACCGTCGGTATTTACATAGACAGAGATCAGGACTTCACCTTGTTCTTCATTCATGAGTGCATCGCGTGGATAGTCAGGACGTTTACAACCTACTTCACCTTGTGCCACACCGCGAGTTACACCAGCGGGTGGAGGAGTTGGTGCTGGAGCAGCTGCGACGACTGGAGCCGGTGCTGCCACGGGACTTGGCGAAGGACTGGCGGCAACAGGTGTAGGTACTGCAACAGTCGTTGCTTGTGTGGGTGTAGCAAGCATTTTCTGTACAGGAACCACTTTTTCAACCGGTTTTAGCTCAGGCACTTGTGCCACTTTTTCCACTATTTTCGGTGGTTCTGGCGGGGTTTCTTTTGGTGGTTCAGGTTCAGGTAGCTTAATATCCTGGATAATCATCAGCTCAACCGGCTGTTCGGCCGGTTTAATAATGTCTTTTGCCATACCCGCCATGAGTACCAGGCCAACCAGGATATGCAAAAAAACCACCACCCCAATACCCGTCAGTTTCTTGGCGGAGTTTTTTTCTAAGTCTTCAAACTTTGTGCCCATCATGACTCCTAGAATTTAAGACAAACAGGAAATAGTGCACTGATGAGAAAATTGTTTTTGGTTACAGGCAGCATTATTTTTTTGTTCGACTAAAATTAAACGGGGAAAACTGCAAACACCGCTTGGCAGCAGTGTTTGCGAAAAGATTAATTAAAAGAATTTATAGGTACCACGTAAGAAGTAGGTACGGCCCATTGGGTCACCATGACGAGGATCATAGCCGTATTGGGCATTATTGGTTGCATCAGAAGCAGGTGGTTCTGCATCAAACATGTTACGGATACCAGCAGTTAGCTCCAGATTTTTGAATCCGTTATAGGTTCCTGCAAAGTTATAAAGCGTATAAGCACTTACATCACGTTCTTGTGAAAAGTCTTCATAACCACGGATATATTGTTGTTCTAGTCTCATTTTCCAGTTTTCATAAGACCAGTTGATATTGGCAATATGTCTCCAACGAACGACTGCAGGATCATCATAGATGCCCACCAAACCTTTCCATGAGCCACCCGGTTCTTCTTGCTCATCCATTTTGATGACATAGGTCCCATCAATGCCGAAACCGAAGCGGCCGGTCGCTGTCATTGGGGTTAAATAATTCAGGCTAAGGTCAATCCCTTCAGTTTTTAAGCCACCCATATTTTGTAAGGTGGTGTTTAAATACTGAATACGGCCATCTGGTGCATAAACGATCAGGTTGCCATAGCGATCAAGATCATTGAAAATATCATTAGGTGTAACTGAGCTAACTAGACCTTCAATGTCAATATTGTAGTAATCGGCAGTGAAGACCAGATTCTTGATCGGCTCATACACGAAACCGGCTGTAAAAGAGGTTGACTCTTCCGGCTGTAAGTCCGGATTACCACCCTGTTTACGCTTGAACTGCATACCACACTGATCGGCAAACTCGATGTTGTTCGGTGTGCCGTCTGCATTACAAAAACGCGGGTTATTAAAGTTGGTGCTGGTATTGGTTTCACTTTGTAAGGAGTTAATTTCCCACATACTTGGTGCACGGAATCCGGTGCTATAAGAGCTACGGAACATCAGTTCTTTCATTGGTTCCCAGCGTAGAGATACTTTTGGATTAAAAGTGTCACCAAAGTCACTATAGTCATCATAACGCGCCGCAAGTTGAGCTTCTAAGCTCGGCAAGATTGGAATGTGAAATTCGGTAAATACTGCAGTGATATCACGGTCACCAGAACTTGCAGGCTTGTCCGGATCAATACCACTACCTGGAACCTGTCGAACCAGATCCGCATTGACCTTGGCTTCCCAGTCCTGAGTGGTAAAGCTTCCGCCCAAGGCAAAGCCAACTTCACCCGCAGGTAGTTCGTAGATTGGGCGACTGACAGTGAAATCTAAGGTGGTGGAATCCAAGCTAGCCATATTGGTCGCGCCTGCTACATCAAAGGTCGACCATTTTCCAGCATCTGCAGCTGCCTGAGGACCAAATGGATTTAAGGTGCCATCATTAAGCGCAGCCTGAACCTGACTCTGGTTCAGATAACCACTGACGAAATTGTCAGTTGCTTCACTTTTGGCATAAGTTACGCCACCATTTACATCCCAGCCTAAAACCTCACCTTCGATTCCTGCAAAGAACCGGTTTGATTCATTCACTGATTGAGAAACGCGGTTACCTGACTGTGAACGTAAAAAAAGTGGGACTCTTGTATCTGTAAGACCAGCAATGCCTGGCGTAATACCTTGGCCCGGGTAGTATTTGCTGGTATCTGGAATAGAAAGGGTTCCAGCCCATACATCTGGGGCAATTGAAGTGGTCACTTCACTTTCGGTATAAATATATTCAGCAACGGCATTTAATGAATCGGTGAGTTTAAATGTACCTTTGGCTAAAGCAGAAAAGGTTTCTTCATCTGGAGTAATGCCAATGAGTGCTTGAGTATTTAACAGGCAGCGACTCCCTGAGATGAACATATTTGGAGCATTATTACAGTTCTGATTAATATAAGGGTTAACTATGCCTAGAGTTGAGGATTGCAAGTTAGCAGGAAAGCCCGAACCGGAACCAATTGACATGTTGAGTTCAGGAATCAAGCCACCACGACGGCTGACTTTACGGTCTTTGGCCATAATCATATCGGAAGTACGATAGTCGATTACACCATAAACGTTAAATCCCTGTTCGTCCAAATCCCCATAACCACCGAAAATCGAAACATCATACTTGTCGCCATTTTTTTCTTCCGGTGCTTGCAGTCCGCCCGAAATACCAAAACCTTGGTATTCTTTTTTGATAATAAAGTTAATTACCCCGGCAATTGCATCTGCACCATATACCGCAGAAGCACCATCACGCAGGATCTCGATACGGTCAACCATCGCCAGTGGAATGATATTCAGGTTAACTTCAGAGGTACTGAAAGGGCTATTTGCTAAACGACGGCCATTTAATAAAACTAGAGTCTTATCGGTACCAATACCACGCAGGTTGGCAGCTGAACCCGAAGTATTACTTTTACCGATATTTTGGGAAACAGCGAAGCCGGCTTGGTTAGCACTGACTTTATTAATGGCTTCTTCAACCGTGGTGACCCCCTGATTCACCAGATCTTCAACTTTAAGTACAGTAATTGGTGATGCGCTTTGTGCTGCAACCCCTTTAATCGACGACCCCGTCACTGTCACTTTCTGAACTTTGGTCGGTTGTGCCCCAGAATTTTCTGCTTCATCTGCTGCATGTGCTAAAGAAAAACACATCATACTTAAGGTAAGCGTACTTAACTTGAGTATCGTTTTGCCAACCGTTGGAGCCCCCATAGATCCGACTAGTTTATTTATTTTCATCGTAAAGTTCACCTTTCTTGTTGTGTGAAGATAATGCTGTATTCTTTTTAAGCAAAGCAAGTGCCAACTTAGCTGTAATTCTTGTAAAAATATTCAAAATATTAAGAAGTATTTAATTTATAACGGTTTAGAAAGAAAGAACTTATGCGTCAGGGAAAGCAGATAAAAGGTATTTGAATAAATAAGAAAAAATGATATTGAAAATCAGTATTTATGGCTTAATAGTAAGTATTATGTAAAAAATATGGTAACTGGTTGGCATTTTAAAATTCTGTAATGTCTTTGTAATACGGCTTAGGACTATGATTTAAAACTTTTATAGTAATAAGCTTAATAATTAAAAAATATAGATTTATTTTATTTATAGCGAGAAGTGCTGTACCGCAGGAATGCTATAAAATGACTCACTAGTGAATTATTTCTGTGCAATAAATTGAAAGTCATTGTAGGATTAATGCAACAAATACTCCGAATTGTATCTGAGTGATTTTATAAATGAATATTATTTTAAATAATTAATAAAAATATGTTTTTTGATGTACAAAGAACTTAATTATTACTTAAAGCCTAGAGTGGCATGAAATTAGCTTAGCTTTGAAAGATTAGGTTCATCATATAGGCTGAATGTTGAAAAATAAAAAACATGAAGCAGATAAAAAGTGATAGATACATATAAAAACTTATTCATTTTAATAGCTTAAATAAACAAAAATAGGTATGACTTTGAAATCAGCAATGTTAAAGATGACCGTTTTAGCACTGACCATCGGATCGGGGGAGGCGGTCTTGGCAAAATCGCCTGCGCAGTCAGATAAAGTTTTAAATATTGCATTTGAAGCGCCTGATGACGGTTTTGATATGGTCAAGACCTATAATTTTTATAGTGGCAGTATTGCTGAAGCGATTTTTGAACCCTTATTACGCTATGACTATCTGGCACGACCCGCCACTTTAACCCCGAACACTGCGGAAGCCTTGCCCAAGATCGAGCAGGAGGGCAAAGTCTATACCTTCAAGATTAAGCCTGGAATTTACTTTAGTGCTGATCCGGCATTTAAGGGCAAGAAGCGTGAACTGGTGGCGCGTGATTATATCTACTCCATGCAAAGGATCATGGATCCCAAAAATCATTCGCCGACATTTTCTTTTATCGAGGGAAAAATCCTTGGGGCAGATCAGGTCATCCAGCAGGCTAAAAAAACTGGCAAGTTCAACTACGATGCAGCTATTCCCGGTTTAAAAGCACTAGACAAATATACTTTACAAATTACCCTGACCCGTTCCGACCTGAATTTTCCATATATTCTGGCCTATGTGGCTTTTAGTGGTACCGCACGAGAAGCGATCGAACATTATGGTCATCGGGCAGGTCAGCATCCGGTTGGAACAGGGGCGTATCAATTACACAAATATGTGCCGCGTAGCCGTATTGAACTGACTGCCAACCCGAATTATCGTGGTTTTGTCTGGAACTTTAAGGGTGATGGTTCTGAATGGGATCAACGTATTGTCAAAGCCATGCAAGGCAAGCAGATGCCGCAAATTGGCAAGATCAAAATCAGTATTATTGAAGAGGAACAGTCTCGCTGGCTGGCTTTAAAGTCTGGACAACTGGACTATGACAAACTCACTGCGAGCGGCGCCGAACAGGCCCTGGAAAATAAGCAGCTGAAAAGCGAATACAAGAAAAAAGGCATCCTGCATTATCCGAATAAAGAACCGGAAATTACCTATACCATCATGAATATGCGTGATCCGTTAATTGGTGGGAATTCACTGGAAAAAATTGCCTTACGTCGTGCTCTCGCCTTGTCCTATAACCAGAAAGAAGCTATCCAGCAGTTGTACAAAGGTCATGCCGATAAAGCTGAAATGATTTTGCCAGAGGGAGTGGGTGGACATGACCCGAAGTATAAAAGCAGTATTGCTTATAACCCATTATTGGCCAATAAACTGCTTGACCGCTTTGGCTATAAGAAAGGTGCTGATGGTTACCGAACCTTGCCTGATGGAAAGCCTTTGATACTAAAAATGAATTCGACCAGCTCAAGCTCTTCGGTGATTTCTGCAGAGTTATGGAAAAAGAATCTGGATGCGATCGGGGTACGAATTGAGTTCAAGGTCAGTAATTTTGCTGACAATTTAAAAGAAGCCACCCAATGCAAACATATGATGTGGGGTGGAGCCTGGATTGCGGATTATCCGGAAGGGGAAAACTTTGCCCAGTTACTGTATGGGCCAAATGCGCAGCAAGGCAACCTGAGTTGCTATACCTCAAAAGCCTATGACGCGTTGTACCAGACCGCGATGAAACTGCCGCCGCAGCAGCGGATGCCATATTATGAGCAGATGAACCGTCAGATGGAGGCCGATAATCCATGGATTCTGCACAATACCCGGATACGTAACTGGTTGATTCATCCGCATGTACAGGGCTTTAAAGCCCATCCGGTGACCAGAGCAGTTTGGCAATATATGGATATTGAACCTGTTAAAAAATAACTTGAGAAGATTAAGAACCAGTATGAATGTGAATAAAAATACTTTAAAAAAACTGGCCAGTGGGGTGTTAGTGGCCGGTTTGATGATGGCAGGGAGTGCATCGACATGGGCCAGCAATCCTGCCAACCCGAATAAGGTTTTAAAAACAGTATTTCTGGCAGCTGAAACCGGTTTTGATCCGGGCTATATCCATGACCGTTATTCGGCCAAGATTAACTCGGCGATTTTCGAAACCTTATATACCTATGATTATCTGGCCTCACCGGCAAAATTAGTGCCATTGACTGCAGTCAGTCTGCCTCAAGTGAGTGCGGATGGCCTGACTTATACCATCAAAATCAAAAAGGGTATTTACTTTGCCGATGATCCGGTCTTTGGCGGTAAAAAACGTGAACTGACCTCGTATGACTATGCTTATAGCTTGAAACGTCTACTGGACCCAAAGCTGCATTCACCGAACAGCTGGTTGCTGGATGGCCGAATTAAAGGCTTGGACACATGGGTGGCTTTAGGGAAAAAGAATGGCAAAGCCTATGAAAATCCGTTTGAAGGTATTCAGACCCCAGACCGCTATACCTTGGTATTAAAGCTGAATAATCCGGATCAGAACTTTCCGATGTTGCTGGCACATGGGCCTGCCGCTGCAGTAGCTCGTGAAGTGATTGAAAAATATAAAGACAAGGCGGGTTGGGTCATGAATAGGCCAGTAGGAACTGGTCCTTACGTGCTCAGCCGCTGGACACCAGGCTCACGGATTATCTTAAAACCAAATCCAGCTTATCGTGGTTTTGTCTGGGACTTTAAAGCCAGTGGTGCAGAAGATCAGGCCATTGTAAAAGCCATGCAGGGCAAAAAAATGCCGCAAATTGGCACTATTGATGTGCGTGTTATTGAAGAAGCGCAATCCCGGATGCTGGCATTTAAGAAAAATGAACTGGACCTGCTCGAAATTGAGGGCGATATCGTCGTACAGGCGCTCGATGGCGATAAATTAAAGCCTGAGCTGGCCCAGCAGGGGGTGAAGCTGTCACGTATTTTAGAGCCCTCCATTAGCTACCATTACTGGAATATGCAAAATCCGGTCGTGGGTGGTTTCGCGCCAGAAAAAATTGCCTTACGTCGAGCCATGGCAATGGCATTTTCTGTAGAAAACATGATCAGTATTTTACTCAAAGGAGATGGTGCAAAACTGCACATGCCTATTCCCCCAGGTGTAGCAGGCTATTCACCGTCCTATAAAAGCAGTACGCCATATTCGGTCAAGGCAGCCAATATGTTGCTCGACCGCTATAACTACAAGATCGGTGCAGATGGCTGGCGGAAGACGCCTGAAGGTAAACCTCTGGTAATTGAAATGATTGTTTACAATACCAGTCGGGGCCAGCAGCAGGGTGAATTCTGGAAAAAGACCCTGGACAGTATCCATATTCAGCTGACCAGTAAGGCCATGCCATTTGCTGAAAGTATCAAGCTGGAAAAGCAATGTAAAACCATGTTCAAGAGTTCTGCATGGATTGCCGACTATCCGGATGCTGACAACTTTATGCAGCTGTTCTATGGCAAGAATGTCAATGTCACCAACAATGCCTGCTTTAAACATCCTGAATTTGACCGTCTGTACGAACAAACCCAGAGCATGCCACCAGGTCCGGAGCGTGATCTGCTCTACCGCAAAATGACCCGGATTCTGGAAGTTAACATGCCGACCCTGATGCTCTATAGCAGCTACCGTAACGCCTTGACCCAACCCCAAATTATCGGACATAAGTCCCATCCGATTCTGTCTTCAGAATGGATGTATATCGATATTAATACGAAAAAGTAAGAAAAAATCTGGAGATGAATATGAAGTTAAAGCCTTTAAAATTAAGTACCTTATGTTTAATGATAATGGGGGGGTATCAAGGTGTAGCGGCAGATACCCAAGTACAGCTGCTGCCATTATTCAAGGCTGCAGAAATTCCATCTTTATGTGATGCCAGTCTGGCTTCCATGCAAAAAGATATCCAGATATTTGAAAATAAAAAAATTAAAGATAATGCCAAGGCAGGGCCTTATCTGGCCGAATGGGATGAGTTGCATGCCAAAGCCCGTGATTTCGGTGCTGCAGTAGGACTATATAGTAATGTCGATCCGGATCCTGCATTGCGTCAGGCAGCCGATGACTGTGAACTTAAAATCAGCAAATACCAGACCACCCTGTATCAGAATCCGAAACTGTATGCCCAGTTCAAGAAACTGAAAGCCAGTGATCCGATTGATCAGAAATTTTTAGAAGATATTCTGGAGCAGTTTGAGAACACCGGGGTACAACTCAGTGCAGAAAAACAGAAACGACTGAAAGAAATTATTGAAGAAAGTACTAAACTGGGGCAGGACTTTTCCAAAAATGTGCGGGATAACCCTGAAAAAGTTGAATTTACTCCAGCTGAAATGAAAGGCCTGCCAGAAAGTTACATCGCAAATTTAAAGAAAAATGAAAAGGGCAATTATTTGCTGGGCTTTGATTATCCGGAATACCAGCCGTTTATGGAGCTGGCAGAAAGTGATGAAGCACGCAAACGCTACCAGACCGCTTACACGCGTCGCGGGACCGAACAAAACCTGCAATTCATGAAAAAGGCCATTGATCTACGTTATGAAATGGCACAACTTTTTGACAAGGAAAGCTATGCCCATTCTGCGCTTGAATTCCGCATGGCCAAAACTCCGGAAGCAGTGAACGGTTTTCTGGATGAGGTTTATGCCAAAGTTGCACCTCTAGAAAAGCAGGATGTAGAACAATTACGTCAGTTCAAGGCTGAAACTTTAAAAGTTCCAGTAGAGAAAGCAGAAATTACACGTTGGAATCAGGGTTACTGGAGTGAAAAACTGCGTCAGGCCAAATACAAGGTAGACCAGGAAAAATTACGGGATTATTTCCCGACAGAAGCATCGCAAAAATGGTTATTCGCTATTTCTTCGGAACTCTATGGCATTGAGTTCAAGCCGGTGAAAGTTAAGGCCTGGCATGATGAAGTGGAATATTATGCGGTACATGACAAGGCTACGGGCGAATTCCTGGGCGGATTATATGTCGATAAATACCCGCGTGAAGGCAAATATGGGCATGCAGCTGTTTGGGGAGCTTATGGCGGCAGTACCCTGAATCAGCGTCGTCCGGTATCGGTACTGGTGACCAATTTTAACCGTAAGGGCTTGAATAGCAATGAACTAGAAACCTTTGTGCATGAAATGGGTCATGCCTTGCACGGGATTCTATCGAAAACCCGCTATACAGAACAGTCTGGTACCTCGGTAGAGCGTGACTTTGTAGAAGCACCATCACAGATGTATGAAGAGTGGGCACGCCGTCTGGAAACCTTGTCAAAAGTAGCGGATTACTGTGAGCCGGCATGTCCTCGAGTGGATGCTGCCATGACCGAGCGCTTAAAGAATGTGAAGAATTACGGCCGAGGCCTGCATTACGCCCGTCAGGCTTTATATGCCCAATATGATATGGCCCTGCATGGTAAAGATGCAAAAAATATTGAGCCTTTAAAACTCTGGCAGGATATGGAAGGTAAAACCGCCTTGGGTTATGTCAACGGTCAGCAGTTCCCGGGACAGTTCGGGCATCTGATGGGCGGCTATCAGGCAGGTTACTACAGCTATATGTGGTCTGAGGTCATTGCCCTTGATATGCTTTCCTCCTTTGGTGATCAGCTGATGGACAAGAAAGTCGGTGCGCATTATCGCAATACGGTCCTGGCTCAAGGTGGACAAAAGCATGGCGAGCAAATGGTGAAAGACTTCTTGGGTCGTGATCCGGACAGCAAAGCTTTCTTTAATGAAATCTCTGGAAAAAATTAAGGAAGGCAAGCGATGCTGGCATATATTATTCGACGGCTTTGGCAAATGATCCCGACCATGCTCGGGGTGATTTTGCTGATATTCCTGCTGTTTAACTGGGTAGGTGGAGACCCTGCCTATATTCTGGCCGGTAAAATGGCCAATGCGGAACAGATTGAGAACATCCGTCAGCAACTGGGTGTGGATCAACCGTATTACGTACAACTCTGGATCTTTATCAAGCAGATTTTAACCTTTGATTATGGGGTGAGCTGGAGTACCGGAGAGTCGGTGGCACAGATTATCACCACCCGTTTGGGGCCCTCACTGACCATTCTGATTCCACTGACCATTCTGCAAACTATTATTTCTATCATTCTGGCTTTGGGTGTGGCTTCAGTTCGTGGTTCTTTGACTGATCGCATGATCATGATGCTATGTACGATCGGTATGTCGATCAGTATTCTGGTGTACATCATCGTGTTCCAGTATTTCCTCGCTTATGAGCTGAGCTGGTTTCCGGTGCAGGGCTGGAGTGATAATTTCGCTGACAATCTTTTCAAATACGCCTTATTGCCTGTACTGATTATGCTGGTGGTGAGTATTGCCCCGACCTTACGTCTGTACCGCAGTTTCGTACTGGATGAAGTCAATCAGGACTATGTGCGTACTGCACGGGCCAAAGGTCTGGGCGAGAGCCGGATTCTGGGCGTGCATGTGCTACGCAATGCCTCGATTCCGATTATTACCGATGTGATGGCGGGGCTTCCGGCACTGCTGATCGGTGCTTTCCTGATTGAGCGTTTTTTCGGTATTCCGGGGATTGGTCGTGAAGTGATTATTGCCGTAGAGCGTTCGGATTTCCCGGTGATTAAAGCGATTACGGTCTATGTTGCCGCTGCGACCATGATATTCAACCTGATTGCCGATCTGATCTATAAATGGGTCGATCCACGCGTACAGTTGAAGTAGGTGAATTATGCTGAGTGCGATATTTAAAAAAGAGCAACACGCTCAAGCCGTGCCTGAGTCTACTTCGACAGGATTATGGCAACTGGCCATGCGCCGTTTGAAACGTGACCGGATTGCCATGTTCTCCTTATTGGTGGTGCTGTTTTATCTGCTGCTACTTTTGCTTTCCATGAGCGGTTTTATTGCCAAGGACTGGAATAAAGAAGTGGCGGTCAGTTATGCACCGCCAAGTTTTATCAGTGCAGCGCCGGTGCCGGCTGTTTCCGGTGAAGAACAGGAAGCAGAATCGGTCGTTTTACCGGTCAATCCAGTCGATCCTTTAAAAGAGGTGATTGCAGAACTCAATGCTGAAATTGCTGCAGAGCAAAGTATGGGGGGCAGCATCGATTATTATGGTGTAACAGATCCGCTGGCAGAAGACATGCACGTCATTAACCAGCAGCTCGGTGGTCAGCTGATGGATCAGGACAGCGAATTAAAACAGAGTCTGATCTTTGGTGCGGATAAATGGGGACAGGATGTTTTACAGAAAACCATTAAAGGTGCGGAAACCTCGATTCTGGTCGGACTGGTTGCGGCTTTGGTCGCTGTGATCATTGGCACCGTACTTGGTGCACTTGCCGGTTATTTTGGTGGCTGGGTCGATGATCTCCTTAACTGGTTTTATAATGTCTTTACTTCAATTCCTTATTTACTGCTGGTTCTGGCAATTGCTGCGGTGTTACAACAGAAAGGGATTTTATCAATCATCCTGATTTTAGGTCTGACCGGCTGGACGGGAGTATTCCGTCTGGTTCGTGCCGAGTACATGAAACATACGGCGCGTGAATATGTACTGGCTGCCAAGGCGATTGGGGTGAGTAATTTACGGCGTATGTTTGTACATATTTTTCCAAATGTCAGTCATATTGCCTTGGTACAAATGTCCATTCTGGTGGTGGCTTTTATCAAATCTGAAGTGATTCTCAGCTTCCTTGGTTTTGGCGTGCCAATCGGAGTAGTGTCTTGGGGAAGCATGCTGAATGAAGCGCAAAGCGAGCTGATTTTAGGAAAATGGTGGCAATTGGCCGCAGCCTCGATTGCCATGGCGATACTGGTGACGGCTTTCTCGATGTTTACCGATGCACTCCGTGATGCATTAGATCCGAAACTGAAATAGGAGCGCAACCATGTCTGAAATCAATCCAAGCGCAGCACCTGCGTTACTTCGCGTGGAAAATCTGCGTGTCAGTTTTAAAGGTGAAAATAAACAATATATCGAAACCGTGAAAGGGGTTTCTTTTGAAATTCCGGCCAATACTACGGTGGCATTGGTGGGAGAGTCGGGAAGTGGCAAGTCGGTTACTTCACTGGCGACCATGGGCTTGCTCCCGACGGAAAGCGCGCGTATTTCCGAAGACAGCCGGATTATCTTTGAAGGGAAAAATCTGCTTAAGCTCAAAACCCGTGACATGCGCCAGATGTGTGGTAAAGATATTGCCATGATTTTTCAGGAGCCGATGTCCTCGCTCAATCCGGTATTTACGGTAGGCATGCAGATTGCAGAAATCCTGCAACTCCATTTGGGTATGAATAAAAAACAGGCGCGGCAACGTACTCTGGAATTGCTCAAAGAAGTGGGTATTCCTGCACCTGAAACTAAAATCGATGCTTATCCGGGGCAGCTTTCGGGGGGGCAGCAGCAGCGGGTCATGATTGCCATGGCCATTGCCTGTGAACCCAAGCTGTTGATTGCGGATGAACCGACCACAGCCCTGGATGTCACCATTCAAAAGCAGATTCTGGACTTGCTGGAATCTCTGCGTCAGCGCCGTCAGATGTCGATGCTGTTCATTACTCATGATCTGGCTTTGGTGGGGGAAATTGCCGATCAGGTGATTGTGATGCGACATGGTGAAATTCGTGAACAGGGTTTGGTTCAGGACGTACTGGATCGACCTCAGGATATGTATACCCGGGCTTTATTGCATTGCCGTCCACAATTGTCGCAACGTCCGTTACGTTTGCCAATGATCAGTGATTTTATGAAACAGGATGGTTCAACCTGGCTGGACGATATCCACCTGAATACTCAACTTCCGCAACGCTCACGCGGACTCAAGGGCGGAGAAGAAATTATTCTGGATGTACGTGATCTGAAAAAATCTTTTTATAGCCGCAAAGGTCTGTTTGGCAAAGATGAATTTCAGGCGGTGAAAGGAGTTTCTTTTCAGCTGGCCAAAGGTAAAACCTTGGGGCTGGTCGGAGAATCCGGTTCGGGCAAAACCACCATTGGCTTGTTGTTGATGCGTTTACAACAGGCAACAGGCGGTAAAGCGCTGTTTCAGGGGCGAGACATTTTGGCCATGTCTGAAAAGGAATTTAACCAGTATCAACGTAAAATCCAGATCATTTTCCAGAATCCTTATGCCTCTTTAAATCCGCGTTTTACCGTGGGGCAAATCCTGATGGAACCGATGCAGATTCATAAAATTGGTCAGGATGATGCAGAGCGCAAGCAAATGGCTTTGGATCTGTTGGAGCGGGTCAGCTTGCCTGCTCAGGCTTTTTATCGCTATCCGCATGAGTTTTCCGGTGGTCAGCGTCAGCGTATTGCAATTGCACGTTGTCTGACTTTGAAGCCTGAAATTTTGATCTGTGATGAGTCGGTCTCGGCGCTGGATGTTTCAGTACAGGCGCAGGTCTTGAATTTACTGCAAGATTTGCAGGATGAATTTGGACTCAGTTATATTTTCATTTCACATGATTTATCGGTGGTGAAGTATATTTCAGATCAGATCATGGTGATGAATCATGGGGAACTGGTGGAAATTGCCAATTCAGATGAATTGTATCAGTCACCACAGCATGAATATACCAAGCGTTTACTCAGTGCCATTCCACAAGGGATTCCACAAAGTGCCTGATACATAATGCATAAAAAAGTCAGGCAATTGCCTGACTTTTTTTGTTTATATCAATTAAAACTTTTTAAAGCCTTTATTGACACCGTATGGACGACGCGGCGCATTTTCATCACGTTCTTCACGGCGACCAAAAGCTTGATCGGGACGAGTTTCGCGGCGAGGAAATTGAGTATTGCCATCACGGTTGTCACGACGAACGAACTGCGTACCATTTTGGTTTTCATTTCTGTCACGACGACCATAGGCATTGTCATCACGACGCTCGCGGCCAGGGTTATTCTGTGGTTGTTGTTCATCACTGTCACGACGTTGCTGACGCAAGAAACCGCCACGGCGTGCAGCCATCGGTTTATCCTGCATACGCTCGTTACGACGTTTCGCCATACCAAACAGGCCTGTACCTTGACGTGGTTTCAGTTCCACAGCTTTGGTCAGGTTGTCGATATCGTTTTTATCCAGTTCAATCCAGCGACCGGTACGCAGTTCGCGTGGCAGAATCACAGTACCGTAGCGGGTACGCAGCAGACGGCTCACTTTCAGACCTTGTGATTCGAAGATACGACGTACTTCACGGTTACGCCCTTCTTTTACTACGACCTGGAACCAACGGTTAATACCATCACCGCCGAGTTCAGAGAACGATTCGAATTTTGCTGGGCCGTCATCTAATACCACGCCTTTAAGCATGGTGTTTTTGATTTGTGGTGTCACTTCACCCATGACACGAACTGCGTATTCACGTTCGATTTCATTGGATGGATGCATCAAGCGGTTGGCAAGTTCGCCATCATTGGTGAACAGTAACAGACCGGTCGAGTTAATATCCAGACGGCCGACCATCACCCAGCGATCGCCCGGAATCGCAGGCAACTGTTCAAACACGGTCGGGCGGTTTTCAGGATCGCTACGTGAGCAGATTTCGCCTTCAGGCTTATAATAGATAATCACACGACGACGAATTTCGTCTTCAATCTGAAATGCAACTTTACGACCATCGATGCGAAGCTCATCACCTGGTTCGATTCGTTCACCCACTTGGGCAATTTGCCCATTGACGCTTACACGACCCGCGGCAATGACTTCTTCCATATAACGGCGAGAACCCAAACCAACGCGTGCAAGCACCTTTTGCAATTTTTCACTCATGACAGCATAACCTTAGAAATAATTATCAACAGTTCACCTATTTATGACTTCGGTGCATTTGCATCGAGGGCCATAAAAGCTTCCTTGGCATCCTGCAGGGGAGGCAATTGGCCTAAAGAATTCAAGCCAAACGCATTTAAAAATTGTGGCGTTGTCATTAACAACGCAGGTCTTCCAGGGAGTTCACGAAATCCGGATTCTTTAATCCAGTTCCAGTCAAACAGCGTACGCAAAATCTGACTGTTATTCGTCACACCACGAATTTGTTCAATATCGGCTCGGGTCACCGGCTGGTGATAAGCAATCACTGCAAGTGTTTCAAGTAAGGCTGGCGACAAGCGAGTTGGTCGCTCAGGCCAGGTCTGTGCAATAATATTACGATATTTTGCACGCACTTGAAAACGATAACCTTGTGCTGTTTCAATCAGTTCAATCGAACGGCCATGCATTAACATGGAAAGTTGTTGTAAATACTGACGTAATTCCTGTTTGCTATAGCGATCCTGAAAAGCCTCTTTCAGACGCGCCAGTGAAACCGCAGAGTCGCTGGCGAAAATAATCGCCTCAAGTTGCATCAACACCTCATGCAGATGATCTTCTGCAGAAAACAGCGTATTTGGCTCTAGTGTCATTGACTGGCTCCTTGAACTGCGAGCGGGGCTTCAATACCTGTAGCAATAATCTGAATTCTTTGTTGCCGGGTCAGCTCCAGCACTGCCATAAAGGTCACCACCATGCCCATGCGTCCCTGACTCGGTTTGAGTAAATCGGCAAAAGATAAGACTTCGCCAGATTCCAGACAGCTTTCAATATAGGCAATCCGTTCTTCGAGCAGTACCGGTTCCTGTTGCACCTGATGAATCACCGGTTCAGGACGGTTAAAAATACACAACAAGGCATCACGCAGTAAATCGATCGAATAGCCTTCATTATTCTGCTGAACGTCGCCCAGACTGACATGGGTCAGGAATGTATCACGCTCCAGAATAGGCATTTGCCCCAGACGTTCTGCTGCCCGTTTAATTCTTAAATAATTTTCTAAACGGTCGATCAGTTCTTGTTTTGGATCTTGCTCAATCGCAGACAGGCTTTTCGGTTTAGGCAATAACAGACGCGATTTGAGATCTGCCAATAAAGCAGCCATCACCATATAATCTGCGGTCAGCTCAATATTCAGGGATTTCATTGCATCCATATAGGATAAATATTGCGCTGCAATCGGCGCGATATCGACTTGCAACAGGTCAAAACCGTTTTTTTGAATCAGGTAAATTAAAAAGTCGAGTGGGCCTTCAAAATGTTCTAACAAGATTTCAAATGCGGCGGGAGGAATATACAGATCCTCTGGAATAGTATCCTGCCATTCATCCAGAACCCGAATGTGCGGAGCAGATTCCATTGTGTTATGGATAATTTGAGTCATTACAATTATAGGCCACGCGAATTTTCAAAGGCATGCAAAGGCTTAATCTTCGGTATCTCATCGAAAGAAAAAGCATAGAATTAAGTGCCGTCATTGTACTGGAAAAGTAACTCTAAATAAATTAAATAAGGAGTCAAAGGCATAAAAACTTGAAAAAATAATGGAATTTATCTGCAATTTAAAAGAAGGCCCCAAAAAAACAGCCAGATAAGCGGGGCAAAGAGTCAATGTGTTACGGGTGGAAGCTATGACCATATCCATGTTTTAGTATCCTGCGATATGATTAATACCTATCTGAGTGCTAAGAACTTCAGCGCGGTGAGGAAGGATATTCACTCAGTGCAAACTCAATCATACGTTGGCAAGTCTCTGCCAGGCATAGGTTCTGGCTTGAATAGATCTGTAATAGCTGTCGAAGCAAAGCCAAATTCATGAAAAACTGATATTCAGTAGCATCAATGTTTAGAGTGGGACTGGGCGAAGGATATGCTTCGATCATGATGGCCCTGGATTGAAGTGTCCAAGGCAGTTCTGCATAGATACAATGTTGGGCAGAGAATTCATGCTGATTCAGCAGGATATAAAATAAATCCATAGACTGACTCCTACAGTCGGCTGGAAATAAGATGGCACTCTTTATTCAAATGCGCTGACATCACCCACGCCACGACGAATAATTTCTGGATGATCACCAGATAAATCAATAATCGAGGTGGTGCTTAATGTACCTAAACCGCTATCGATAAACACATCAATGCGTTTGCCCAATTGCATTTCAATCTCAAAAGGATCATCCAGCGGATCGGTCTGGTCCGGCAAAATCAGGGTGGAGGTCAAGAGAGGCTCACCCAGTTCTTTGAGCAGCATCTGACACACCGGATTGCTCGGAATGCGCAGGCCAATGGTTTTCTTTTTGGGATGCATCAAGCGTTTCGGCACTTCACTGGTGGCCGGTAAAATAAAAGTGGTGACTGCTGGTGTATTGTTTTTGAGTAAGCGATACATGGCATTGTCCACTTTGGCATAGGTGGCAATATCGGATAAATCACAGCACAAAATTGCATATTGATGTTTTGGGCCAAGTCCGCGAATCTGTGCAATGCGTTCCATGGCACTTTTATTCCCAATCTGGCAACCAATCGCATAGGCAGCATCCGTGGGATAGACCACCACATCGCCAGCACGGATTCGTTCTACCGCCTGACTGATTAAGCGCGGTTGCGGGTTATCGGGGTGTACGCGTAAATGCAGCATAGAGGCTACTCCAAGCTTGGGCTGATGGCTTATTATGTGGCGCTCAGGCAGCGTCTGGCAATCACCAAAAAGGTAGATTTGTGTAATTTAATCAAGCATTTCACGTATAAATTCATTAGATTGTAAACTTTTGCCACCTCTGCTACAGGCACAGATACCTTGAATAAAGCGTTGTGCATCCCGTGGCAATTTTGCCTCACCACGAAAATAAGCCTGCACTTGTGCATAGACATGATCTTTAAAGCGGGTTCCGTCACCACCGTCACCAGTCAGGTTATCCAGCGACACCCTGAATTTACGCCCAAAGGCCTGGGCAAACATCCACTCGATTGCCTGCGGTTTAATTTCCACCTGTTCAAACAGCGCTTGTTGCTCGGCTGTACGCCCATCTGGGGCATACCAGTAGCCAAGATCCGGAAGTTCCCGGCGTTTATCCCCGGCAATCGTCCAATGGCTGATTTCATGCAAGGCACTATTAAAGAAACCATGTGCAAACTGAATCCGGGCAGGAGTATCGGCATCGGCAGGAAAATATTCAGGTTCAAATTCGCCACGGACTAAAGTCACATTTAAATGGGAAAACCAGTGATTAAAGTGTAAGATGAGCCAGTCCACCTGCTGCGCTTCTGACGATAAATTCGTCCATGGTGAGAGTTGCACTTGTTGTGTTGAACTGTCAGAATCAAGGCTTGGAATTGTGCTAACGAGTGATGAAACATTCACTTCTGTTTGCGGCTGCAACAGATGCATGACTTGAGTTACCCAAATGGTCTGTCGAAATAAGTACAAAATTGTATCTTAATCTTTGACAGAGTACTGATGAATTTGTAGAATTGCCGCCTTAATTATGTCAGCAAATACCTTTCCGGCACAGATTGAGCCGTTTAAATGGGCTGAACAGGGCTTTAAATGGTCAGGTCAACTGCCTTTATCCCGCTTTGTTCGTATCGCTCGTGAAGCTGTTGGATCAATTGATGATCAATTGATTAACATAGACTGTAAGCTATCAATGGATGCCTATCATCGTATTGCATGGCTAGATGGTCACGTTGAAACAAAAGTTCCTATGGAATGCCAGCGTTGTCTGGAAACTGTAGAGATTGAACTGGTTTCATCGTTCCATTTGGCACTTGTGGATGATGAGTCACTGATAGAGCGCTTGGATGAGGATGCTGATTTCATCGTCCTAGGTGAAAGTGAAGCAACGACCAAAGGTGACTATGATGCACCTGCGACCGCTGATTTGCTCGCGCTGATAGAAGATGAACTGTTATTGTTGATGCCGTTGTCGCCTAAACATGAGTTTTGCGAACATAAGCATCAGCCTGCCATAGAAGAAGTTGTCGAAGAAAAACGAGATAATCCGTTTGATGTTTTGGCAGCTCTGAAGGGTAAACTTAACTAATTTTTGTGTTATACTCTTGTGTATAAGACAATCGAATTTGTTCTGATCCATTTTTTCGATCTTTGTAAGGAGCCATCATGGCCGTTCAGCAAAACCGTAAAAGTCGCTCTCGCCGTGACATGCGCCGTTCACATGACGCTTTAACCGAGAATGCATTAACTGTAGACCAAGCTACTGGCGAGACTCACCGTCGTCACCACGTATCTAAAGATGGTATCTACCGTGGTCGTCAATTATTCGCTAAAGCATCTGCTGAATAATTGGTGATGTATTAAGCGTCAAGCTTAGTAGAAAAAATGGGAGCATTTAGCTCCCTTTTTTTTGTCTTTGATTTTTAGGTGTATCGGTTTTTTGTTGTATTTGGCAATTACCGCCAGCAAAATTACATGCTAAATTGCGCTCCACAATGATTTAGGTGGTCTTATTGGTCAGTCTTCTTGTTAGGATTGAAGAAGCACACCTCTTGAATGAAAGGATTTTATTATGTCTGCTACACCACTCGAACAAGCAGCGCCAGCAACAAAAACTGCATTTGTGTTTCCGGGTCAGGGTTCCCAAAAAGCTGGTATGCTGGCTGAGCTTGCAGAACAGTTTGCGAGTATTCGCGAGACATTTGCAGAAGCATCTGAAGCCGTCGGTTTTGATCTGTGGCAGATTGCGCAAACTGGCGAAAACTTAAATCAAACTGAATTTACCCAGCCGGTATTGCTGACTGCAAGTATTGCCTTATGGCGCGTGTGGTTGGAATCTGGCGGTGTAGCACCGAAATATCTGGCAGGCCATTCACTGGGTGAATATAGCGCACTGGTCGCATCGGGTGCTTTAAGCCTAGGTGATGCTGCGAAGCTGGTGAACCTGCGTGGCAAATTGATGCAAACTGCTGTACCTCAGGGTGTGGGTGCAATGGCTGCCATTTTGGGTCTGGACGATGCCAAAGTGATTGAGCTGTGTGCACAAGCAACTGCAGCAGGCGAAGGCTCTGTCGAAGCAGCGAACTATAATGCGCAAGGGCAAGTAGTCGTTGCAGGCAATAAAGATCGCGTTGAAGCAGTGATGGCATTGGCCAAAGAAAACGGCGGAAAAGCCATTGCATTGCCAGTATCGGTTCCATCGCATTGTTCATTAATGAAACCTGCTGCTGAACAGTTTGCTCCGGCATTGGAACAAACCGCCATTGAGCTACCACGCATTCCTGTATTACAAAATGTAGGCGCGCAAGCGGCAACCAGTGTAGATGAATTGCGTCAGGCGTTGACCGCGCAACTTTATGAGTCGGTACAATGGACTAAAACCTTACAATTCCTTCAAGATGAAGGTGTTGAGTACATCGTAGAATGTGGTCCGGGTAATGTATTGACCAACTTGGCGAAACGCTTGCCGAATATTCAAAAAGCACTTCCACTGGACAGTCAATCTCGTCTGGAAGATGCATTAAACACCGTATTGGCGGCAGAAGGGAAAAGTGCATGACACAGGAACGTAAAGTTGCTCTGGTAACAGGTGCAAGTCGTGGTATTGGTGCTGCGATCGCACAGCAATTGATTCAAGACGGTTATTTTGTCGTAGGTACTGCAACGTCTGAAGCAGGTGCGGAAAAATTATCGGCAGAATTTGCTGAAAATGGCGCTGGAAAAGTACTAGATGTACGTGATGGTGCTGCGATTGATGCGCTGGTAACGGACATCGAACAGAACTATGGTCCAGTCCTTGCGTTGGTCAATAATGCAGGTATTACCAAAGACAATTTGCTGCTGCGTATGTCTGAAGATGACTGGGATGATATTTTAAATATTCACCTGAAAGCAGTTTACCGTTTGTCTAAGCGTGTACTCAAAGGCATGACCAAGGCGCGTTTCGGCCGCATTATCAATATCAGTTCTGTGGTGGCACACTTTGCCAACCCGGGTCAGGCCAATTATTCTGCTGCCAAAGCAGGTATTGAGGCATTTAGCCGTAGCCTTGCCAAAGAAATGGGTAGCCGTCAAATTACCGTAAACTCGGTAGCACCAGGTTTTATTGCGACTGAAATGACGGAACAGCTAAGCGAAGAAATTCGTAAAAAGATGACTGAGCAGGTGGCATTAAACCGTTTAGGTGATCCACAAGATATCGCAAATGCCGTAAGTTTCTTGGCTTCGGATAAAGCCAGTTACATTACTGGTACAGTTATGCATGTAAATGGGGGCTTATACATGAGCTAAGCTCAAGTATAAACTTTCCAAATTTTTTAGATTCAATTAAACTAACGGCATTAAAAACGCCACAAGCAATGAGGAGAATTCCTGTGAGCGATATCGAACAACGTGTTAAGCAAGCAGTTGCAGAACAACTTGGTATCAAAATCGAAGAGATTAAAAACGAAGCGTCTTTCATGGATGACTTAGGTGCAGATTCTCTAGATCTAGTTGAACTGGTTATGTCTTTCGAAAATGATTTCGACATCACGATTCCTGATGAAGATTCTAACGAAATCACAACTGTTCAATCTGCAATTGACTATGTTTCTAAGAAACTGGGTTAATCGCCGATTTCAGCTTTGCTGAGCATAAAGACCACCCTCTCGGTGGTTTTTTTGTGTCTGCTTTTCACCTAAATGGAAATTTTACAATCGATTACCTTTCTGTCACCAATGACTAACTATGCCTTGGCTATTTTCATTATAAAAATAAGAGTGATATGACATTAACGACAAGAATGGAGTTCCATATGGGTCTTTTTGATTTTGTAAAAGGTATCGGTAAGAAAAATACAGCTGCCGCAGAGCCGCAGGCCGCACCAGCAAATACTACTCCAGCCGCAGCAGCACAGCCCGCAGAGCCTTCTGCCCAAGAAGTCGCAAATAAATTACTTGGTCATGTAAAAGGTCTGGGTCTTCCGATCACTGGTTTATCCATCAGTTATAATTCAACCTCGGATCTGGCCACGGTCAGAGGTCAGGTGCAAAGTCAGGCCGATCGTGAAAAAATTATTCTGGCGGTGGGGAATATTGATCATGTGGCCAAAGTGGATGATCAGCTTACGGTCAGCAGCCCTGAACCGGAAAGCAAATTCTATACGGTAAAATCGGGGGATAGCTTGTCAAAAATCTCGAAAGAATTTTATGGTGATGCCAATCAGTACAATAAGATCTTTGAGGCCAATCGCCCATTGCTCAAAGATGCTGATGATATTTTCCCGGGACAGGTATTGCGTATTCCGGCCTGATTTTTAAGTCGAAAATAAATATCTAAATATCTTGTTCACCATAATGCCCCATTTGGGGCATTATTTTTTTGGAAACAGCTTGAGCGCTGAATGTTGAAAGATAAAAATAATTACCCGCCAAGATCCAGATAGAGACTTTCTTTTACTTCCTCCATGACCACATAACTATGTGAGGAAGCAGAAGCAGGTAATTTTTTTAGCAAATCGCCTAACAGACGCCGATAGGCACTCATCTCTTTGAGACGTGCCTTGACCAGATAATCAAAGTCACCGGAAATCAAATGACATTCCAGTACTTCTGGAATTTCGGTCAGATTCCGCGCCACCTGATCAAATACATCACCCGATTTTGCAGAAAGCTTAATCTCCAGAAAGACCAGCAAATTGCGTTCTAGCAGTTCCGGATTTAAGCGCGCGTAATAACCCATGATAATGCCTTCGCGCTCCAACCGTTTTACCCGTTCTGAACAGGGTGTGGTTGACAGGTTCACACGTGCTGCCAGCTCACTAATGGCAATCCGGCCATCGCGTTGCAAGATAGCCAGAATCATGCGATCAATGCGGTCTAATTTACGCATCAATATTTCCCTCTTTTTTTTAATTCTGCCCGAAAAAAATGTTTATTTCACTAAATATATCGTCTCAATATAGTTAAATTCACTATTGATCCAAAAATATACTAGTTAAATTAACTAGAAAAATTTGAGGGTAGTAAGATGCGCGTTTTGGTCTTAGGCAGTGGTGTAATCGGTGTGGCGAGTGCCTACTATCTGGCGCAGCAGGGTGCAGAAGTTAAAGTGCTCGACCGTCAAACCGGGCCGGCTGAAGAAACCAGTTTTGGCAATGCCGGACAAATTTCTCCGGGCTATTCGACGCCATGGGCAGCACCGGGCATTCCATTTAAAGCAGTGAAATGGATGTTCCAGCATCATGCACCTTTGGCCATTAATTTAGATGGCAGTATGTGGCAGTTGAACTGGATGGCACAAATGCTGAAAAACTGTAATCCAGCCAGCTATGCGATTAACAAAGAACGTATGACTCGTGTGGCTGAATATAGCCGTGACTGTTTACGTGAATTGCGTAAAGAAACCGGGATCAGCTATGAGCACCGTTCTAAAGGTACTTTGCAAGTCTTTCGTAACGAAGCGCAATTAGAGATGGTGCAACGTGATATTGCGGTATTGCGAGAATGCGGCGTACCGCATGAATTGTTGTTGGGCGCTGATCTGGCCAAAGTTGAGCCAGCCCTAGCACATGCCCAGGATAAACTGGTGGGCGGCTTGCATTTACCCAATGATGAGACAGGCGACTGTTATTTATTTACCAATGCCTTAGCCAATGTTGCCAAAGAATTGGGCGTGCAGTTTAAATTTAACCAAAATGTTGAGCGTTTGGTGATTGAAGGCGATGAAATTAAGGGTGTCGTGGTCAATGGTGAAGTGCTGACGGCTGATAAATATGTATTGGCATTCGGTAGTTATTCGCGTGATTTCTTAAAACCTTTGAATCTGGATTTGCCGGTTTATCCAGTCAAAGGCTATTCACTGACCATTCCAATTGTTGATGCCAACTTTGCACCACAATCTACGGTGCTGGATGAAACCTATAAAATTGCCATTACGCGTTTTGATCAGCGGATCCGTGTTGGCGGCATGGCCGAACTAAGTGGATTTAACCACAATTTGAAAGACAATCGCCGTGCCACTCTGGAAATGGTCACTCAGGAATTGTTCCCAGGCGGGGATCTGGCAGAAGCGAGTTTCTGGACCGGTTTACGTCCAATGACCCCAGACAGTACCCCGATTATTGGTGTAACGCGTTTTAAAAATCTGTTCCTGAATACTGGACATGGCACCCTGGGTTGGACCATGGCCTGTGGTTCGGGCAAGTTAATCAGTGACATGGTGTTGAATCATAAAACCGAAATCAGCACTGAAGGACTTTCACTCGGACGTTATTCACACGCGGCCTAAATTGCTGTTTCAAGGAAGAAGCTATGCCACGCCCAATTCAAGCTGTAGTGCACTTAGATGCATTGCAGCATAACCTGAAGATCGCCAAAGCCGCAGCGCCCAGTGCCGAAGTCTATGCTGTGGTTAAAGCCAATGCCTATGGTCATGGTATTGAGCGAGTCTATTCAGCATTTCAATCAGCCGATGGTTTTGCCTTGCTGGATTTGGCTGAAGCGCAACGTCTGCGTGCGCTCGGTTGGCAGGGCAAAATTTTACTGCTCGAAGGAATTTTTGCTGTAGACGATTTAGACGTCTGTGCTGCATTAGATTTAAGTTTTAGTCTACATAGCCAGCATCAAATCGCTTGGTTAACGCAGTTTCAGCAGATCAATCCAGACGCAAAATTTGATGTGTACTTAAAACTTAACAGCGGTATGAACCGTTTGGGTTTTCAGGCCCACGAATATACGGATATTTTTAAGCAAGTCCAGGCACTGGGCAATGTACGCTCAGTTAGCCATATGACGCATTTTTCCGATGCAGATGGTCAGCGCTTTGGCCAGAACGGCATTGATTATCAATATTCAATGTTCACGCAAATCACTGGGTCTTTAGCCGGAAAAACTTCTGTCAGTAATAGTGCAGCCATCCTGCGCCATCATCACTATATTCAATCCGACATTGTGCGTAGTGGCATCATGCTGTATGGCAGTTCGCCTGACTATCCTGACCATACTATTGATGACTGGAATCTGCAGCCCGGCATGAGCCTGCGCAGTGAAATCATTGCGATTCAGTATATTCAGGCTGATGAAAGTGTGGGTTATGGTTCTAACTTCGTTGCGGAGCAGGCGATGCGCATTGGTGTAGTGGCATGTGGATATGCCGATGGGTATCAGCGCATTTCAGCAACAGGTACACCAGTTCTGGTGGATTCAGTGCAGACTCAAGTTCTTGGTCGGGTCAGTATGGATATGCTTACCGTCGATCTGACCGCTGTCCCTCAGGCGACTGTGGGGAGTGAAGTGGTGCTTTGGGGGAAATCTTCGCAAGGTGAAATTTTATCAATTGATGAGGTCGCGGCCGGTTCAGGAACCGTAGGCTATGAATTGATGTGTGCGATTACGGCTCGTGTACCGGTTCGGATCGAAAGCTAAAACTAAATATTGACCAAATAACGGAAGAAATTGAGAGGACATATGATGATGGAACACACCGATATCCAGCGTATTAACAGCAATCAGGTCATGAGTGCTGTCACCATTCACAACCAGACCGTGTATTTATCCGGGCAGGTGCCGGATAGCACCCGTCAGGATATTAGCGGTCAAACGCAGGAAGTGCTGACGAAAATTGATCAGCTGCTCAAGCTGGCAGGAACAGACAAAAGCCGACTGCTGTCGGCACAACTATTTGTGAAAAATCTGGAAGATTTTCAAACCGTGAACCAGATCTGGATTCACTGGTTGCAAGGACAGGGAACTCCGGCACGTGCCACCATTCAGGCAGATCTGGTCAATCCTGACTGGCTGATTGAAATTGCAGTGATTGCAGCACAGGCTTGAGTTGTTTTGGTTTTTATATCTCCCAACTTAATTTTGTAAGGACATCAGCTCCGGTCATTTAGCTTTTTAAATGGAACTTCATCTGCATTCAGGATTTCAGGAAGAAATCCGATCAGATGAGCAAGGGTCTGATGCAAAAAAAGGAACTAAACATGAATACAACATCCGCTAAAGATGACGCAGCGCCGTCGCAACATGAGCTACAACGCAAGCTCTCCAATCGGCATCTGCAGTTAATTGCCATTGGTGGTGCAATTGGTACCGGTTTATTTATGGGATCGGGTAAAACTATCTCTTTGGCCGGCCCTTCAATTTTATTTATTTATATGATTATTGGCTTTATGTTTTTTTTCCTGATGCGCGCATTGGGTGAGATATTGTTGGCTAATTTACATTACAAATCATTTATTGATATGGCGCGCGACCTGATAGGTCCGGGCGCGGCCTATTATATTGGCTGGTCTTATTGGCTCGGTTGGGTTCTGGTCGGGATTGCCGATTTAGCAGCGATTATTAATTATCTAAGTTTCTGGTTGCCCGAGGATGTGGCCTTTACCCCCATCGGGCAGGCACTGATCAGTGTCGGCTGTGTATTGCTGGTTCTGGGTTTGAACTTGCTGACGGTCAAACTGTTTGGTGAAATTGAATTCTGGTTTGCCCTGATTAAGATTTTAGCCATTTTAGGCCTGATCTTTATTGGCGGCTTTATGGTGTTGAACCAGTTTCAGGCACCAGATGGCAGTACTGCAAGCTTTAGCCATGTCTGGTCGGGTGGTATGTTCCCCAAAGGTGCGGATGGCTTCCTGGCAGGCTTCCAGATTGCCTTATTCGCCTTTGTGGGTGTGGAATTGCTCGGTACGATGGCAGCTGAAACCAAAGATCCTGAGAAAAATTTACCCAAAGCCGTCAATGCAATTCCAACGCGTATTATCTTGTTCTATGTGTTGTCATTGTTTGTAGTGATGTCAGTGACTCCATGGGCTAAAATTCCTGCGGATCAAAGTCCTTTTGTCAGCTTATTCATGCATGCCGGTATTGGTGCGGCGGCGATCATCATGAATCTGGTGGTCTTGTCATCCGTCATGTCTTCCATGAATAGTGGTGTATTCTCCACCAGTCGTATGCTTTTCGGATTGGCGCGTGGTCAACAGGCACCTGCCGCTTTGGCGCATCTATCGAAACGTTCTGTACCAGCCAAGGGTTTAATGTTCTCATGTGCCTTTATTATGGCTGGTGCAGCTTTGCAGTACTTCGTGCCCAATACCTTGGAAGCTTTTACTTTAGCGACGTCACTGTGCGTGATTTTGTTTATTAGTATTTGGAGCTTAATTATGGTGTGTTATTTACGCTACCGTAAATTACGCCCTGAACAGCATGCCAACTCCACCTTTAAAATGCCGGGCGGGGTATGGATGAGCTATATCGTACTAACTTTTCTGGCTTTCGCTCTGGTCATTTTAAGTTTGGAGCCAGATACATTCAATGCATTAAAAATCAGTCCATTATGGTTGATTATTTTGGCAGTAACTTATTATGTACTGTATCGGCCGCGTGTCGCAGCCGCGAGAAAAGCGGCATTAGAAACACAATGAAATAGCTCAAAAAAATCCCCGCCTGATCGGGGATTTTTTTATTGTAAGCAGAATAATTTGTGAATCATCCTTCCTCTATTTTCTAAAAAAGCCAAATCATCATTCAGATAATTAAAGTTGAGGAACACAGCGCTGATAAAATTTACTTTGATTGGATGTATATTCGAAATAAATTAAACAGGTATAAATACATAGAATAAATAATGCAACCCTTGCTACTGGCGAAACAAACAAAGATGATAAAAGGATGATGAGCAAACACGGGATTATCCATACCAATACACGTTTCTTTTTTTGTTTTACAACGACTTGAATTTCCTGATTTGACATTGGTTTAGTCTGATTTTTCCACAATTCGATTTTTATTGGCTCATTGCTAAACTTAAGTTGTCGGTATTCACTATAAGCGGGCTGTAAGGCATCATGCTTCATAAAAAAATCCGAATATGAGGCAAAAATATAATTTTCGATCTGCTCTAAACTTGGTGATGCTGTGCTAACACTAAAATCCTGATTCAAATCTTGAAAGACAAGCTGAAAATTTCCAGCGTATTCATTGCGGATAAAATGAATCGATAACATGGATTCTGGATAAAAATAACTTGGGTGCAGTAGATAATTTTCATGCCGTTGCCACAGTGGGTGTTTGTGGAAATTATGGGTGAAAATTGGCAGTTCGTCAGGGTTGGGATGATAAGCACGTATTTGTAAAATAAGAGCTAAATCAGGTGTAAGGCACACTTCAACTGATTGACCTACAAGTTGTTCAGGTTTAACTTCTATGGGTTGTAAAATTAAGAAATCGGGATAGCGAATATTAAAAGTCTTTTATGGGTTTCATTTTTTAAATCATAAAATTTAAGTTCAATATTAAGCTGCTTTAATTTGGGATCATATTTTGAAACTTTGGTGATCTTGCCAAATGTCTTGAGGTATTGGTCGGAATATTGTTTTCGTGTTTTTCGAGCATATAGCCATAGATACAAACCCTCTATTTCATTTAATGTAAACAGCCCAAGAAAAAGTACAGAAATAGTCAGTTGTGGATTATTAGAATTCCATACAAGATAAATCGCGCCAATAGCAAAAATCCAATGAAAGCGAGCTTTTATTTTTTGATGAAGCTTAAGCTTTGGGCCATGCAATTTTTTAAAGTTTTTCACAGCATCTGAATATAATTTTTGAGCTTCAGGTGTTGAGGCTGTTTTAATTTCTGCGGATGAAAAGTTCTGCATAATTGACCTTTTATTTTTCATGATCTTGTTTTTGTGTTAGCTAAAGGAAAGAGTCCGTTCAGAAATATCCAGATTACTCTTTTTTTGTTGTGTACATGAGTCTGATTTCATTTTTATAGTATTTTGATTTTTAAGATATTATATTAAAAATTGAATAAAAATAAAGTAATCAAGTTTTCAAAATACAGGTAATTTTCTCAAAAAGAGGAAGAGTTATGTATAGTGCAGTCATTTCCAAGACACAAACTTTCTGAATTGAATCTTAAAACGGACAGCTGTGTGCAGATTTAAATATTCAGACATAAAAAATCCCCGACTGATCGGGGATTTTTTTATTGCGCAAATGAATTAGAAAGTCGGTTTAACCACGACTAAAATCACCACGGCAAATAAAATCAAGGTTGGCATCTCATTAAAATAACGCCAGAACTTGTGTGACTTGTAATGGGCATTTTCCATCAGTTTTTTGCGGTAATGGCCACATACCAGATGATAAATCACCAATAAACCCACCAGACCCACTTTCAGGTAAAACCATAAAGCTTCATGATAGTGACGTGTTGCATCACCCCAATCGACCAGAAAGTGCGCTGTAATGAGGGTGGCCAGCATGGCAGGCCACATGATGCCACGATACAGCTTGCGTTCCATCACCTGAAAACGCGCGTGGCTTACGGCATCTTCGCTCATGGCATGGTAAACATACAGCCGTGGCAAGTAGAACAACGCAGCGAACCAGCACACCACAGCAATAATATGTAATGCTTTTACCCAAAGGAAAGCATCAGAAGGAGCATCCATCAAGTCACCCTAAAATGGGCGGCTTAGCCTTCCCATTTTTTGAAGATGAGACAAGCATTTACGCCGCCGAAACCGAAACTGTTACTCATCACAGTATTCAATTTTGCGTCACGTTTTTCAAGCACGATATCAAATGGTTTTGCGCCTTCATCCAGCTCGGTCACGTTAATGTTTGGAGCAATAAAGTCATTTTGCATCATCAGGATCGAGTAAATTGCTTCCTGAACGCCAGCAGCACCCAGGCTGTGACCAGTCATAGACTTGGTTGAGCTCAGTGGTGGAACTTTATCTTCACCAAATGCACGTGCCATCGCTTGAAGCTCGGTCACGTCACCAGCAGGTGTAGATGTACCATGAGTATTCACATAATCAATCGATTCAACACCATGTTGTTTGGCTTCTTCAAGTGCCATCAGGATACAGCGTGTAGCCCCTTCGCCACTTGGTGCAACCATATCTGCACCATCCGAGTTGGCCGCATAGCCCACCACTTCAGCCAAGATGTTTGCACCACGTGCTTGTGCATGCTCAAGTGACTCAAGCACCACAAAACCGCCACCACCGGCAATCACGAAGCCGTCACGGTCAGCAGAGTACGGACGAGATGCAGTTTCAGGCGTGTCGTTGTATTTAGAGCAAAGCGCACCCATCGCATCAAACAATAAGCTTTGTGACCAGTGATCCTCTTCACCGCCACCAGCCAGCATCAAATCTTGTTTGCCCAGTTGGATCAGGTTATAAGCATAACCAATGGCATCGGCAGAGGTTGCACATGCACTGGTAATGGTATGTGCTACGCCTTGTAGTTTAAAAGCGACACCGACGTTTGCAGTAATGGTGTTGGTCATATTGCGTGGTACAAAGAAAGGACCAATTTTACGCGCACCTTTGGTATCTAGAAGTTCTTTCATTTCAACCACTGAGGCAGTTGAACCACCACCTGAACCACCGGCAATACCATAGCGTGGATTATTTGCCAGATCTTCTTGTTTTAAACCGGCATGTTCAACTGCAGCAAGTGCCGAATTGTAGGCATACATTGCGCATACGCCCATAAAGCGTTTGAGTTTACGGTCAATACCGTCGAAATCCTGTTCGGCCGCAGCACTCACATGGCTTTTGAAATTGAGTTCAGCATAAGTCGGATTAAAACGTGTTCCTGAAATCCCATTTTGTAAAGAATGGTTTACATCCTCTAATGTATTACCAATACACGAGTTAATACCCATGCCAGTGATGACAACACGTTTCATCTACAGATCCTTATAGTTTAGCTCTACGTCCAGTGGCAGAAAGTGGGCTATATAAAATCGCCAAATCCGGCCTCTAGCCTTATTTCATGATGGAGAACATGATAGCAGAAAGACTTTTGAAATCTTATGGCAAATGTTATGCCGTGTGACAGTCGGTTGGGTTTGTGAGTCGGCATGTAGGGATTTTACTAAATGACACAGAATAAAGTTGAGATAAATGCTGACTACACCTAGTATTTATATCAAATACAAGCACGTGAATGCTGAGGTAAAAAATGGTAAATGCTAATAATAAACAATCTAATGGTCTGATTTCGAATGCCTTTGGAGTGGCGAAAAAGTTCAGTTCAACCGGATTGGATTTATTGAATCATGTTGCACCAGACTCGGTGACGAAAGCACTTAAGCCGTCAAATTCCGGTCAGGTGATTGACGGTTCGGCGAAGACAAAAAGCGTTTTTTCGGCTAAAAAATATGATAATCCACAGCAAATGCTTCGTGAACATCTGCCAAATGTATCTCGCCAACTTCTAGGACACCGTTTTAATACCGTCAATAACGTGGCACATTTTGTTTCTCCTGAACTGACGGAGAAAGTATCAGACTATTTTTATGACCGCCTTAACCAGTTTAGTAACCAGAGCAGTTCGGTCGATGCCATTCTGAATGAAGCGGGAGCAAAAGACTTGGAAGAGTTGACTCAGGATGTCAATCGTTCTAAACGAATTTCACAGGCTTTGGGTGAGCAAAACAAATGGATTGCAACGGTACAGGGTGCAATCAGCGGTGCTTCTGGGGTGCTTGGTACAGCGATTGATATTCCGGCTTCTTTGTTAATGGCGCTACGTACCATTTATCAGGTCGGTCGCTCTTATGGTTTTGACCTGAGCAAAGAAGATGATCAGGAAATCGTACAACATATTTTTAGACAGCTAGACCTTGGCCTGATTGCTGAAAAGCAGACCTTATTATTGGGCTTAAAAGCGCTGAGTAATACGATTAAAACCCACGATATTTCCCAGCTTCAGACCATGCTAGGTTCTGATAATGATATGACTGCCATAAAGCAATGGTTAAACAACCATGAAGGCGAGGCGAAATGGGAATGGGTGAACAATCTGCCAAAAATTTCTATTTTAGAAAAATTAACGAAATTGACACCATTGGCAAGTGCTGGAATCGGAGCAGTTTATAGTCACCGTTTTGTTGATGATGTAAATCAGAAAGCTCAAGAAGCTTTCTCACATGCTCGACAATATCTGATTCAGCATCAAGATTCGCAATTGTCTCCCTATGCGGCCTATGAAAAAGCAGTCAATTTATTGCAACAGGCTGCACCTAAATTATTAGACAGTTCATCTCAGTCGATCGAGGCGCCAAAAGACGAGCCAATTCTGGATCAGGATATTGCAATTGAAGGCAATGATACAATTACTCAGGTCAAACTGGTTAAGAAAGAAAAGAATGATCTCAGTTCTGAAGAAGCTGAAGTGAAAAAAGATGAAAAAGTCAGTGAAGGTCTAGATGCCCTCAGTGATGAATTGGTTGAACCTGTGGCAGATAAACAATCGCAACAGCCTGCTTTAACCAAAACTTCTTTTGATCCTGACGTGGAAGCAGAGATACAAGCAGATAATACTGCTGAAAATGAATCGGAGACCGTGGAAAATGAGGGGCTAGAGGGGCAGGAGGATCCTGATTCTGCATCTGAAACAGCCTCAACAACATCTAAAGCTCAAGATGTTACAAAAAAAACTGCGAAGAATCCGAAAAAGTAAATGAATTCTGAGAGAAAATAGCAGCATAGCGTATAGTTGTTATTATATTTGGTCGACCTGAGCAGGTTGACCAATTTTACATCTTGAATTACAATTGCATGCCCTCAAAAAGCAGTATGTTTTTGGGGCTTTTTATTAACGGGAGAATTGCCAAATGGCAACAACAAATCAGTTGATCCGTAAGGGTCGTACGACTTTAGTTGAAAAATCTAAAGTTCCTGCGTTGAAGGCTTGTCCACAGCGCCGTGGTGTTTGTACACGTGTTTACACAACTACACCTAAAAAACCTAACTCAGCAATGCGTAAAGTTTGCCGTGTTCGCTTAACTTCAGGTTTTGAAGTTTCTAGCTACATCGGTGGTGAAGGCCATAACCTGCAAGAGCACAGTGTTGTTCTTATCCGTGGTGGTCGTGTTAAAGACTTACCAGGTGTACGTTACCATACCGTTCGTGGTTCTTTAGACTGTGCTGGTGTTAAAGATCGTAACCAGTCTCGTTCTAAATACGGTACTAAACGTCCTAAGAAATAATTCGTCGAGAATTAAATTTTAAGAACGTAGAACCGCAATCCTTTATCGTCTCGCTTGTCTGATTTCTGCATTTAATTTTGTGAAATTCAAGCGACGTGTAGTAAGGCCAGCGAATGCACATGACACTTTGTGCTCATGCTGGATAAACCTGAAGTGTCATCTTTATAGGTAGTTTAAAATGCCAAGACGTCGCGTAGTCGCTGCTCGTGAAATCCTTCCGGATCCTAAGTTCAGCAGCCAAACAATCGCTAAATTCATGAACCACGTAATGCAAGATGGTAAAAAATCTATTGCTGAAAGTATCGTTTACGGTGCTTTAGACCGCGTTCAAGAAAAATCTAAAGTAGACCCAGTTGAATTTTTCGAGACTACTCTTGAAAAAGTTCGTCCTATGGTCGAAGTAAAAGCACGCCGTGTTGGTGGTGCTACATACCAAGTACCTATGGAAGTACGCCCATCCCGTCGTACTGCCCTAGCTATGCGTTGGTTAGTAGATGCTGCTGCTAAGCGTTCTGAAAAAACTATGGCTTTACGTCTTGCTGGCGAGTTGCTTGATGCATCTGAAGGCAAAGGCGCTGCGGTTAAGAAACGTGAAGATGTGCACCGTATGGCTGAAGCCAACAAAGCATTCTCTCACTACCGTTTCTAAGCAGATAAAACAGGCCCTATTCAGGAAAGTGCTAAAACCGTCATGGTTTTGTCACCAAAGCGCTTTAAGTTGCTATGCAGCTTAAAGCGTCCTGTTTTAAACAACAAAATTTAGGAATGCTAGAAATCATGGCACGTCAAACCCCAATTTCTCGTTACCGTAACATTGGTATTTCTGCGCACATTGACGCAGGTAAGACAACCACTTCTGAACGTATTTTGTTCTACACAGGTGAGAGCCATAAACTTGGTGAAACTCACGAAGGTTCGGCAACTACGGACTGGATGGAACAAGAGCAAGAACGCGGTATTACCATTACCTCAGCAGCTGTAACATGCTTCTGGAAAGGTATGGCGAACCAGTTCGAACAACACCGTATTAACGTAATTGACACCCCGGGACACGTTGACTTCACGATTGAAGTTGAGCGTTCTATGCGTGTTCTTGACGGTGCGTGCATGGTTTACTGTGCTGTAGGTGGTGTTCAGCCTCAGTCAGAAACGGTATGGCGTCAAGCAAATAAATATAAAGTTCCACGTATTGCGTTCGTTAATAAAATGGACCGTACTGGCGCGAACTTCTTCCGTGCAGTTGAACAAGTTAAAACACGTCTTGGCGGTAATCCAGTGCCAATCGTTGTTCCAATCGGCGCAGAAGAAAACTTCCAGGGTGTTGTTGACCTGATCGAAATGAAAGCAATCATTTGGGATGAAGCATCTCAAGGTATGCAATTCGAATATGGCGACATCCCTGCTGACTTAGTTGCTACTGCTGAAGAATGGCGTACTAACATGGTTGAAGCTGCTGCGGAAGCATCAGAAGAACTCATGGACAAGTACCTAGAAGGCGAAGAGCTAACTAAAGAAGAAATCGTTGCTGGTATCCGTAAGCGTACATTGGCAAACGAAATTCAACCGATGCTTTGTGGTTCGGCATTCAAAAACAAAGGTGTTCAACGTATGTTGGATGCTGTAATTGAATTCTTGCCAGCACCGACTGACGTTGAAGCGATCAAGGGTATCCTTGACGACAAAGACGAATCTGAAGGTTCTCGTGAAGCGTCTGACGAAGCTCCGTTCTCTGCACTTGCATTCAAAATTATGAATGACAAATTCGTAGGTAACTTGACTTTCGTTCGTGTTTACTCAGGTGTTCTTAAAGCGGGTAGCCCGTGTTATAACCCAGTAAAAATGAAGCGTGAGCGTGTTGGCCGTATCGTACAGATGCATGCGAATGACCGTAAAGATATCGAAGAAATTCGTGCGGGCGACATCGCGGCATGTGTAGGTCTTAAAGACACAACGACTGGTGATACATTATGTGATGAAAACCACGTAATTACACTAGAGCGTATGGAATTCCCTGAGCCAGTAATTGCACTTGCAGTTGAGCCTAAAACTAAAGCTGACCAAGAAAAAATGTCAGTTGCTTTAGGTCGTTTGGCGAAAGAAGATCCATCATTCCGCGTACGTACTGATGAAGAATCAGGTCAAACCATTATTGCTGGTATGGGTGAACTTCACCTTGACATCATTGTTGACCGTATGAAGCGTGAATTCGGTGTTGAAGCCAACATTGGTAAACCAATGGTTTCTTACCGTGAAACGATCAAAAAGTCAGTTGAACAAGAAGGTAAATTCGTACGTCAAACTGGTGGTAAAGGTAAGTTCGGTCACGTATACGTACGTCTAGAACCGCTTGCTGAAGACGCTGGTAAAGACTACGAATTCGTTGAAGAAGTTGTAGGTGGTGTAGTACCTAAAGAATTCTTTGGCGCGGTTGACAAGGGTATCCAAGAACGTATGAAGAATGGTGTACTTGCTGGTTATCCAGTAGTGGGCATCAAAGCGACATTGTTCGACGGTTCTTACCATGATGTCGATTCTGACGAATTATCGTTCAAAATGGCAGGTTCTTACGCATTCCGTGATGGTTTCATGAAAGCAGATCCAATCTTGCTTGAACCAATCATGAAAGTTGAAGTAGAAACTCCAGAAGACTACATGGGCGATATCATGGGTGACTTAAACCGTCGTCGTGGTATGGTTCAAGGTATGGACGATCTTCCTGGTGGTACTAAAGCCATTCGTGCTGAAGTTCCATTGGCTGAGATGTTTGGTTACGCAACTCATATGCGTTCTATGTCTCAAGGTCGTGCGACTTACTCTATGGAATTTGCTAAATATGCTGAAACTCCACGTAACGTGGCTGAAGGCATCATTTCTAAGTTCCAGTCTGGCGGTAAAAAAGGTGACGACGAGTAATCTTTCGATTACTATAAGCCCAAACTAATTCATAGTTAAACCCAAGTGCTCATGCAGTGATCCTGCATGAGTAGTTTAAAAAGGAAGATCTCATGGCTAAGGCTAAGTTTGAACGTAATAAGCCACACGTTAACGTGGGCACAATTGGTCACGTCGACCATGGTAAAACAACTTTAACAGCTGCGATTGCAACTGTATGTGCAAAGAAATTCGGTGGC
>NZ_VPAU01000012.1:0-108512 GCF_013419095.1 Acinetobacter sp. YH12105 | reverse complement strand
CCTTCCCGAACTCAGAAGTGAAACCTCTTTGCGCTGATGGTAGTGTGGGGTTACCCATGTGAGAGTAAGTCATCGCCAGCTCATTATTCGAAACACCCCCTGCTTATGCAGGGGGTGTTTTTTTGTGTGTGGGGTTTATAATTATTAAGATAAAACTGTCCTTAAAACTTCATCTCATCGCAACTGTCCTGTCATTCACACTGTATTAAATAAGACGTCGACTTTATAAAAAGATGAATAGACGTATGAGAAAAATTTCTTTAAGTTTCCTGGCGGTCTCTGTATTCGCTCTGACGGCATGCAATGAATCCGATGATAAAACCCTTCAGCCCATCGAAAGCGTAACTGAACCAACTTTGGTGTCTTTTGCCAAACTGGATGTAGAGACCTATGCAGAAGGCCTTGATTCAGGACGAGATGTACGTGGGGCAAATGGTATTTTTCCTCCATTTTCAGGCCAGCCTGTACAGGGTTTTTCTGCTGCATTAAAGCAGCCGGATGGAACTTATCTGGTGATGTCGGATAATGGCTTTGGCTCGCAAGATAATTCTTCTGATTA
Source organism: Acinetobacter sp. YH12105 (assembly GCF_013419095.1). Lineage (NCBI taxonomy): Bacteria > Pseudomonadati > Pseudomonadota > Gammaproteobacteria > Moraxellales > Moraxellaceae > Acinetobacter > Acinetobacter sp. YH12105. The sequence goes on along the minus strand of NZ_VPAU01000012.1, from coordinate 107,953 downwards.
TTTATTGCGTTTGCATCATCTTTCTAGCGATTTCAGAACCAAGGCGGGCGGTACAGCAACTGTCAAACATTTATCTTACATTCAGCTTCGTGATCCGAACAAACTGATTCCTTTTGAAATTGTCCATCAGAATACTCAAGAGCGTTTATTGACAGGTGCTGACTTTGATCCGGAATCTATGCAGCGCGCGCCCAATGGCGATATCTGGATTGGAGATGAATTTGGCCCTTATTTATTACATTTTAGTGCAGATGGAATATTAAAAAGCCCGCCGATTGCTTTAGCTGATCCATTAGAAGCTGGAACTGAACTCAGATCTCCACAAAATCAGCTAAACAAGGGGACTACCGGTTATATTGACGGTTATATTGAACCTTTGGTACAGCGGAGTGGGGGCTTTGAAGGTATGGCAATTTCCCCCAATGGTCGCTATTTATATCCTTTACTTGAAAAACCTTTATTAAATGCCACGACGCCACAACTAATCATTTCAGAATTTGATCTGGAAAAGAAAGTTTATACTGGAAATTTCTATTATTTTGAGTTGGCTTCGAAAGCCTCTGCAATTGGTGATTTTCAGTTATTTAGTGCCAAAGAAGGTGTGATTATTGAACGTGATGACAGTGAAAATAATCTGGGCGGCTATAAAAAATTAATCAAGGTCAGATTGAATCAGTCCGGTGAGTCTGTCGCACGTGAAGAACTGGTTAATTTAATGGATCTGGCCAATCCAGATTTACTTTATGGTCCGGTACGTCCGGGAGATCTTGCCACCGGTCAGCGCTTTGGTTTTCCATTTCAGAGCATTGAAGACATTATTATTGAAGGGCCTGATTTAATTACCGTCTTGAATGACAATAACTTTCCCGGTTCAAGTGGTCGTAATCGAAATCTGGCAGATGATAATGAAATTATTCAAATCCGATTAGCTCAAGCATTATATTAATTTCAGTTTTTTCTCAATTTTAAAACGTTCCCTGAGTCTGAGAACTCAGGGATTTTTATATCGAAGAAGAAGCTTGAATTGTTAAGAAATCATTAAAAACTGGACGCATGGGTTTAGAATTTTGAGCAAAGCTTAAGACTTTAGTCGCATATTGCCTGAAAATTAGCTGTGTTGAACTAAGTTGTTGCACGAACATGGCGATAAGAATCATTAAAAATAATAAATAAGAGTTAGTGGCATGTGTCGTGCTGAAAACAACGAATAATAACTCACAGGAGGTGAGTAAAAATGGTAGAAAACACGAAAATGGCAGCAAATACGGTTAGTGTGAATGATGTGATTGATCAGGCAAAATTCAATAAATTTCACTTAAGCATTGTATTGTGGTGTTTGTTTATTGTTCTATTTGACGGGTATGATTTAGCAATTAACGGTGTCGTTCTGCCTCTACTGATGCAGGAGTGGGGCATGAGTGCTGTTGAAGCAGGCATGCTTGCCAGTACAGCACTAGCCGGCATGATGTTTGGTGCCATGCTGTTTGGGATGCTTGCAGACAAAATCGGTCGTAAAAAAGTGATTTTAATTTGTGTCACTTTATTTAGTGCTTTTACATTTTTGGGTGGATTTACCACCACTCCAACAGAGTTTGGTATTTTACGTTTTATTGCCGGCTTGGGCATAGGCGGGGTATTACCTAACCTGGTTGCGTTAACCTCTGAATATGCGCCTAAACGTTTAAAAAGTACACTTGTAACTACCATGTTTAGTGGTTATGCCGTAGGTGGGATTATGGCTGCATTATGTGGTACATGGTTTACTCCAAGTTTTGGTTGGGAAATTATGTTCTTCATTGCAGGTATTCCCTTACTTTTTGTTCCATTGTTTTGGAAGTTCTTACCTGAGTCTCTAACTTTCTTGGTTAAAGAACAAAAAATGAATGAGGCACGTCATTTTATAAAACGAGTTGAGCCAACTGCAGACGTACGAGCAGACACTGAACTGGTTCTAGCCACAGGCGATCAGACACAAAGTGCATCAGTAAAAGCGTTATTTACAGAAAATCGTGCAATGGGAACATTCTTATTCTGGATTGCTTTCTTTATGTGCTTGCTCATGCTTTATGCACTTGGAAGTTGGCTGCCAAAACTCATGATGGCTGCGGGTTATTCTTTAGGCAGCAGTTTAATGTTCTTATTAGCACTGAATATTGGTGCCGTGATCGGAACCATTAGCGGTGGTATTCTGGCAGACCGTTTTGACTTTAAACCTGTTCTTATTAGTATGTTAACTGTGGGTGTACTGTCTCTGGTTGGTTTAGGCTTTAACTCTCCAACACCTGTTATTTATTTACTTGTCAGTTTAGCAGGTGCTTCATCTATTGGTACCAGTATCTTGTTATATAGCTATGTTGCTCAATACTATCCTGTTGCAGTACGTTCTACCGGTATTGGTTGGGCTTCTGCTGTGGGGCGTACAGGTGCAATTGTGGGTCCAATTGTGATTGGTATGCTGCTGGGTATGGAATTACCACATAAATGGAATTTCATCGCGGTTGCCATGCCGGGTATTATTGGCATCATCGCTATTTCAATGATTCGTCAACCACAACCCGGTCGCGTTCAGGTGAAACAATTAAAAGCAGCCAAAATTTAAACGATCCTCATAGATTCATTCAGCTAAAAAAGCCCCTTTGTCTGAAGGGGTTTTTTATATTTTTAGTATGAAATAAAACCACTCAAAAAAAGTGATTGAGCTAAAAAATCTACAAATTCTGCTTAAATTAAAGTCATTATTATTAATAGCTTAAAATTTAATTTTTAATAATAATGTGACATATCACGCAAATAAATGGCATTACATTTATCATAGCAGAATATCAATTAGTCTTATTGTGCCTTAAATCCCGCTTGCGTATATTGCCTGACATTGAAGATTGCCTTCAATCTTCAACAAAGATGTTATGGACAAGTACTCATGGGAGATGAGAACGATGACAACGGAAAAAATAGATGTAAATTCTGTAGTCGATAATGCGAAATTCACGCCTTTCCACTTCAATGTAGTTGCTTGGTGTTTACTCATTATCTTATTTGATGGCTACGATTTAGCAATCAATGGTGTGGTTTTACCCTTACTGATGCAAGACTGGGGCTTAAGTGCAGTGCAAGCGGGCATGCTTGCAAGTACCGCACTGGCTGGCATGATGTTTGGTGCGATGATCTTCGGTTCCCTCGCGGACAAGATCGGTCGTAAGAAAGTGATCATGATCTGTATTGTATTATTCAGTGGTTTAACTTTTGCGGGTGGCTTTGCCTCAAATCCAACCGAATTTGGTATTTTACGTTTTCTTGCCGGTCTGGGTATTGGTGGGGTCATGCCGAATCTGGTGGCATTGACTTCGGAATATGCGCCACAAAAAATGCGCAGTACCTTGGTAACCACCATGTTTAGTGGTTATGCCGTCGGTGGTGTAATGGCTGCGTTGTTGGGTTCATGGTTTACCCCAAGTTTTGGTTGGGAAATCATGTTCTTTATCGCGGGTATTCCATTATTTTTATTACCAGTGATCTGGAAATTTTTGCCTGAATCGCTGGCATTTATTGTGAAGCAAAACAAGCAGGCTGAAGCACGTCAAATCGTACGTCGTCTGGCACCAAATCTAACGGTTACCGAGAATACAACGCTTACCCTGCCACAGGAAAATGTGCCTGAAGCAGCAAACGTGGTGAGCTTGTTCCGTCGTGGCCGTGCGGTCAATACCTTATTGTTCTGGGTCGCGTTCTTCACTTGTCTGTTAACTATGTATGCTTTAAGCAGCTGGTTACCGAAGTTGATGATGGCAGCGGGCTACTCGATGGACAACAGTCTGATGTTCATGATGGTGATGAACGTGGGTGCGGTTGTAGGTATTGTGGGTGGTGGTATTCTGGCGGATCGTTTCCACTTGAAACCGGTACTGATGTTCCTGGGTATTATGGGTGCGATTGTGATGAGCCTGATGGGCTTCCAGTCGAATTCGTTCCTGCTTTATATCTTGGTGTTCTTGGCGGGTGCAGCGTCGATTGGTTCGCAAATGTTGCTATATAGCTATGTTGCGCAGTTCTACCCACTTGCGGTACGTTCGACAGGTATTGGCTGGTCTTCTGCGATTGGTCGTATGGGTGCGATTGTAGGCCCAATCCTGATTGGTGGCTTACTGGGTATGAACCTGCCAGCTTACTTCAACTTTATGGCAGTCGGTTTACCGGTTCTGATTACTGCAATTGCGGTTGCCTTGATCATGCATGACAATGAGTCTGAAAAGATTGGTTCAATTGAACCAGCAGTATCTAAAGCTTAAAGCTAAGGATTAAATAAGAAGCCTCCGATAGGGGGCTTTTTTATTATTATCATTAAATGATAAATTTAAAAAATATTAAAAAAGTGATAAATAAATGAACCTAAATGATCGTTTTAAGAAGTTTGCGGATTCTGAATATGAATCGATAGATGATATACAGGATATTAAATTTATAGGGCGTAAGGCAGATTATTTTGCTTTTGAGCGCTCATGGATTTTGGAAGTCAAATTTTTAGAAAAAGATAGACAGAGTACAATTAATGACTTTACAAATGATCAAGTAGATAAAGATCAGGATTTCCCAGAATTTTTTGGGACTGTACATATTGAAGAGTTGATCCAAAAACATAAAGATCCTAATTTTATTAGAAATAAATTATGTGATTATGCCTCTCGAAATTTGCGATCACTTCTTTCATCAGCAGATAAACAAATCTCTGAAACTAAAAAAGCTATAGGAAAAGATGATTGCACAGGGATATTAGTTCTTCTAAATGAAAGAAATGATTTTCATGATCAAGATTTTATTTACCAAGAAATAAGTCGTCTATTACATAGAAAAGATGAACAAGGCAATATTCAAAGAAAACATATACAGGATGTATGGTATATCCATGAATATAAAGAAAATAATAAAAGAAATGTTTTCTCTAGTTTTTTAATGGGTCCTACAGCTAATATTGAGTCAGTTAAATCATTAGGAAATTTTTTGCACATGGATTGGATTAGTTATAATGGATATGCTTTTATACCCTCAGACTTAAAATAAATCTTGAGGTAGATTCTATGCAATTCGACTCATTCTCCCCAATCCCTGAAGATGATGACGAATTACATCTTCCTGAACTGGTGTACTGGGCTTCTTTAGGCGATGTTGAACAGGTCGAGCAAGGCTTACAGGAAGGTCTGGACGTTAACTCTGCCGACGAAGAAGGCTATAGTGCTTTACAGGCCGCTGCTGAAAATGATCATCTGGAAGTGGTCAAACTCTTGGTCAGCAAGGGTGCTGATATTGCACATCGCAGTCCTAATACTGCTTTAGAATTGGCCGAAATGGCAGGCAATAAAGAAGTGATGGTTTATCTAAAAAGCTTGACCGGAACTATTTAAAGCAAAAGAGAACCTTAATCATGAGGTTCTCTTTTTATGGTAGGAACTTAGGCAGCATCGCCTTCAAGTTCTTTTAAAATGGCTTCATTAAAGGCCGGAAGATCATCCGGATTCCGTGAAGTAATCAGTACCCAGCCACCGGTATTACAGCGATGCACTTCTTCATCGACCCATTTTCCGCCGGCATTTTCCAGATCCAGCTTGATGCTTTTATACGAGGTCAGATTCTTGTCTTTAATTCGATCTGCATCAATTAAGGCCCATGGCCCATGACAGATCGCCGCAATCGGTTTGTGATTGTCGGCAAAATGCTGAATAATTTTCTGGGCATCCTGATTAATTCTTAAAGTATCTGCGTTGACTGTACCACCTGGAATCACCAACAGATCATAATCATTCAGGTCGACATGGTCAAAACTGGTATCAGGCGTATATTGGGTAGCAGCTTTGGTATCACCTTTGACAGTGGCTACATCTTCATTTTTTTCTGCAGCATGAATCACTTCAAAACCTTTGGACTTTAAAAAATTTAAAGGCTCAGTCAGTTCATCATGTTCAATACCTTGATTGGATGTAATAAAGAGGACCTTTTTTACCATGATTGCTGTTCCCAAAAAATGTGAGGATTTTTAGCTTAACAACAAGCCGATTTTTACAATGTTGGAGTTTTAACTCGGAACTGTTAAGCAATGATAAATAAAGCAATGCACAGAAAAAGAAATAGCAGAAAAAAAGCCCCAACATCCTGTTGGGGCTTTTTCCGTATCTCGTGATTTAGGTATAACTCCTGTCGTACCTCACGTCCTGATGCTTGCTTATTCTTGTTGTTTTTAGGTTTTCGGAGCATCCTGCTCTCTATGTGTCTAAAGTAATACACAAGCAGATTTTGTACCAGCAGCAGATTGCGCTTATTGTTGTACGCTTTGACTTACATGAACGCAGAGAAATTGAGCACGACCAGCTGCTGAATTCTTGGCATCAAAAATGTACATCTAAGCCAATATACGGGCCTTTAAATTCCAGCTGTAAATCTGGACGTTGATCCTGTTGAAAATCTACCGTCATCATGCGATAACCGATTTTGGCACCGACATCGACCAGCAGATTATCAATAAAATCATATTGTAACTCAGCCTGTACATCGGTCTTTTTACTATCGCTGCCATGACTGTAAACGGCTTCTGCTTTGGCACTCAGTCCGGTAAATGGCAATTTAACCCCTGCAGTTGCATAGAGCAGTGGAGTGTATTCATCCAGATCGTATTGCGTGAAAGCCTCGGTATTCAGGTTTTTTACCGTACCCTCCAGATTGCTTAAGCCTGCGCCTACATCGGCATGTACCACGGTATCCAGTAATTCGTAATACAGAATATAGTCAATATTCTTCAGTTCGATTTCTGAGGCATTGATCGGAGTGCTTTGTTCGCTGTTGCTGTCCAGATTGACATATTTGATTTTGGCATTTGGCAACAGTGGCACTGGATGTTCAAAAGCCACGGACAGCTGCGCCGTACCTTGTCGATCCAGATCATGTTTCATACTGCTATTTTCGCTATAACCGTTAAAATTCCAGTAGCTGAGATCGGCTTTTGCCCCGATGAAATCTGCATGACTGAGCGTGCTTAATCCAAAACTGAAGAATAATGTGGCGAGTATTTTTGTCTGCATGACAGTGAGTCCCTAAAGCTTTATTAAAATTGAGCGTGTCTGGTTACTTAAAAACATCTTCTTAATATTTATCAGCAAGTGCATGATATAGAGAATTTCAAAAATGTATATCCTAGGATTTTGAAGGACTAAAAAATGCGATCTACAGCAGTACAACAGTGTAAAGACTATTCATTCTATGTGGCTGGTCAGGCGGTTCAGACCGGAGAATGGCTAGAGGTTAAACATAAATATACGCAAGCACTCTATGCACGTGTAGCTTTGGCCGATGCCAAAAGTCTGGAGCAGGCCATTCAGTCTGCCCTAGACACCGAGGCAGAGATGGCGGCTTTAGAACCCTTTCAAAAACAGAAAATTCTACTGCATTGTGTAGGCCGCTTTCATGAAATACGCGAAGAACTGACTGAAATTCTGATTGCAGAAGGCGGTAAACCGCGCAAAGCGGCAGAAGCCGAAGTCGAGCGTCTGATTAATACCTTTCAAATTGCCGCAGATGCCGTGACTCAAATCGATCAGGGACGTATGCTGCCTTTGGCTGTAACCGCGGCAGCATCGGGGTATCAGGGTATGGTTAAGCAGGTGCCGATTGGCGCAGTGTCTTTAATCAGCCCTTTTAATTTTCCCTTAAATCTGACCGCCCACAAAATTGCACCGGCAATTGCTGCCGGTTGTCCTTTCGTGTTGAAACCCGCCAGTCTGACGCCGATTTCTGCCTTGAAAATTGCCGAGATTCTGGCGGAAACCGATTTGCCGAAAGGCGCATTTTCAGTTTTACCCTGTCCGCGCGAGCTGGCCGATGTGCTGGTCACCGATGACCGTTTTAAATTACTCAGTTTTACCGGTTCCGATGTGGTGGGTTGGGATATGAAAGCGCGAGCTGGCCGCAAAAAAGTGGTTCTGGAGCTGGGCGGTAATGCCGCAGTGATGATCGAGCCGGATACCGAAATTAATGATGCCTTGATTACCCGTCTGGTTGGCGGTGCTTATGGTCATGCCGGGCAGGTCTGTATCAGTGTGCAGCGCATTCTGGTGCATCAGGATATTTATGCCGAAGTCAGAGATAAACTGCTTGCAAAACTCAAACATCTGAAAGCCACCGATCCAAATCTGAGCACAACTTTGGTGGGGCCGATGATCAAGGAAGCAGAAGCCAAACGCCTGAAAAAATGGCTGGAAAAAGCACTGAAAAAGGATGCCAGAATTCTGGCAGGTGGTGAGCTGGATGGAGTGATGTTCGCACCGACTTTATTGGAAAACGTGGATCATAATCTGGAAATTTACCGTGATGAAGTCTTTGGTCCGGTGGCGATGATTGAACCTTATCCTGATTTTGAAGCGGGAATTGCCTGTATCAATCGTAGCCGTTTTGGCTTGCAGGCCGGAGTTTATACCCAGAACTTGAACAAGATGCTGTATGCCTGGGATCATCTGCATGTCGGCGGGGTCATTATCAATGACATTCCATCTTTCCGGGTGGACAACATGCCCTATGGTGGGGTGAAGGATTCAGGTTTAGGCCGTGAAGGGATTCAATCTGCCATTCGCGATATGCAGGAAGAACGGATGCTGGTGATTAAATCTTAAGTAAATGACATCAATCGCTCAGATCCCGTGATGGATTTGCTGCAGGTCAGACCGGGGTATTGCAGTCCATTTTTAGATGTCAAAAATGCACGTGGAGCAGGGCGATCAGATCTCTGCTCCGCGCATTTCAGCTATAGAGTGGCTCACATCGCGATAAGCCTTTGACTTTAATTCTTCTATAAATATAAGGCGATTTGGATGATCGCAGCATGAGCTTTGCTTGACTACGGTTCTGTAGTCAAACTTAAGAAAGATATATTCCAAAAAGTTTGTCAATATATAACCTGTAAAATCAGGTGGGTTTCGTTGAATTATTGAACGCTTAATTCGAATAGATTATAAATAACGAATATTTTCAGCAGAATTTACAGAAAAAATTTAAAAAAGTCAGTATTGTTGAACCATCTACAAGGTCAGCTTTTCGATCAGACTTTAAGCAAGATGTAAGACCTGCTGACCTGTTTGTACATTAGAATTCGACGCCCAAAAGGTGCAGCTCTAATCCAAACACCCAAAATAATTGAAATGCTTCTTTATTTGCTTGCGCTATAACCATAACAAGCAGCATCTGAAGGGGTTTAAAGTTTAGGTGTTCTATGACAGAAACTCGTGAGAATTGGTCTGCACGATCAGGATTCATTATTGCAGCCATTGGTTCCGCCGTTGGCTTGGGAAATATCTGGCGTTTCCCTTATGTGGCTTATGAAAATGGGGGTGGGGCATTCCTGATCCCTTACCTGATTGCGATTTTTGCAGCAGGTTTGCCTTTATTGTTTTTAGACTATGCGGTCGGACACAAGTTCCGTAAAGCACCACCCATGGCCTATAAAAAACTCATGAATGCCGAATCCTTGGGTTGGTGGCAGGTGATGGTGACCCTGATCATCGGGATTTACTATGCCAGCGTCTTGTCTTGGGCCGGCAGTTATATGTTCTATTCCTTTGGGCAGCAGTGGGGCACAGATACCCAGGACTTTTTCTTTAACACTTATCTGCAAAATGGTGAAGGTTTAAGTTTAGGTTTTGTTCCTGTCCTGTTTTTCGGTCTGGTGGTTGTTTGGGCTGCGGTGATGCTGATTCTTTACGGTGGGGTACGCCGTGGGGTGGAACTGGCGAATAAAATCTTTATGCCACTTCTGGTAATTTTATTTTCTATTCTGGTGATTCAGGCGGTACGCTTACCGGGTGCAGTCGACGGCTTGAATGCTTTCTTTACGCCGAACTGGGAGGCCATGAGTAACTATAAAGTCTGGCTGGCCGCATTTGGTCATATCTTCTTCTCACTGTCGGTGGGCTTCGGGATTATGTTGACCTATGCCTCTTATTTGAAACGCAAAACCAACTTGACCGGTTCTGGGATCGTGGTAGCACTGGCCAACTCATCCTTTGAAATTCTGGCGGGTATTGGTGTATTTGCAGCGCTTGGTTTTATGGCCTTCAGCGCAGGTGCAAATGTTGAAGATGTCGTATCTGGCGGTATTGGTCTGGCCTTTATTGCTTTCCCGAAAATCATTTCCAGTTTAGGTGCAGGTGGTGACCTGTTTGGCTTCCTGTTCTTTGCTTCATTGACCGTTGCCGGTATTACCTCGATGGTCAGTATCCTGCAAGTTCCGATTGCCGCATTCCAGGACAAACTGGGCTGGTCGAAGAACAAGTCAGTCACGATTATTGCCGGTGGTTCAGCGGTGATTTCTACCTTGATGTTCTCGACCCATAGTGCGATTACCTTTGTCGACATTATTGACTACTTTGCCAATAATATCGGTATTGTCGGTGGTGGTTTGATCTCCATTATTCTGTTGTCGTGGTTCCGTCGTCCATTGATGAAACAGCTGGAAGGCCATGTGAATCAGTTTGCCAGCGTGAAACTTGGTCGCAGCTGGAACTTCATGCTGACCGTCATCACGCCGTTGTCCTTATTAATGGCATTGGGTCTGACCCTGAAATCGATCATGGCAGAAGGTTATGGTGGCTATGCTGCCAGCACCCTGTGGATGGTGGGTGGAGGTGTCATGGCATTCTTTATTCTGGGCGCCATTCTGTTTAGTCTGGTCAAAGACCGTCATAGCTAGGAGAGCGACTATGAATACATCTGCACTGGTGATGATGATCATCTCTATCGTTTTATTGTGGGGTGGTCTGGTACTGTCCGTGATTCATCTGGCAAAAAATCCGGAAGAACCAGAAGACTAAAAATCTTCACATAAACCTACTGTTTTACTGTAAACGAAAGTCATTATCATCTATGGTGATAATGACTTTTTTAATGGCTGACGATTTGGCATGATTTCCGTTTCAGATGGACAAGTCTATACAGCCTTTGCCGTGACCTTCTTCGCTGGGCTTGCCACCGTGTTGGGTGGAGGACTGATACTCTTCTTAAAAAAACCCAATTTCCGTCTGCTGGCCTTTGGTCTGGCCTTTGCCGCGGGCGCCATGATCTATGTTTCTTTAACCGAAATTCTGAATAAATCGATTGCCTCCTTTAGTCTGGCTTTTGATGAAAAAACCGGTTTTGCCTTTGGCACCTTTGCATTTTTGTTGGGCGTGATTCTGGTGTTATTGCTGGATCATTTTGTGCCGAATCCGCATGAAACTGTTGAAACGCATGCCAGTGAGGGCGTCAGTTCACCGCAACTATTGCGTACCGGTATGCTGACTTTATTCGCCATTAGCGCACATAACCTGCCAGAAGGTCTGGCGACCTTTTTTGCCACGCTGGAAAGTCCTGCCTTGGGTGCGCCTTTGGCGGTGGCAATTGCGATTCATAATATCCCGGAAGGTGTGGCAATTGCCTTACCAGTGTATATGGCGACCGGACGCAAAGATTATGCGCTCTGGGCCAGTCTGGTGTCGGGACTGGCTGAACCTTTGGGTGCCGCCTTGGGTTACTTTATTCTGGCACCTTATATGAGCGATACAGTATATGGTTTGGTTTTTGGTTTAATTGGCGGGGTGATGGTCTATCTGGCACTCGATGAGTTATTGCCGACTGCAAAACGTTATTCCGAAGGGCATGAAACGGTATATGGACTGGTGAGCGGTATGGCTGCGTTGGCCAGCAGTCTGGTGATCTTTAAGTTTATTCAGTAAGTCCTGTTGCCATCCGGCAACTCCATAAAAAAAGCAGCCTAAGCTGCTTTTTTTGATTGTAAACTAATGATTTATGCGGTCTTTTCAATATGGCAATAGAAGAAACCGTCGCCTTGATCGGCTGTTGGTAACAACTGACGACCGTGAATCTGTTCGATGCCCCAATCGGCTTCAATCTTGATTTCTTTGGCATCGCTATGCTGGGCAAAGAACTCGACCATCTGCTGTTCATTTTCCGCTTTTAGAATCGAACAGGTGATGTACAGCAAGCTGCCGCCAACTTTCAGCTGCTGCCACATATTTTCCAGAATCTGCTTTTGCAGCGCGACGGTTTGCGGAATATCTGTGGAATGACGCAGCAAGCGAATATCCGGATGACGACGAATCACACCAATCGCAGAACATGGCGCATCCAGCACAATACAGTCGACCGGTTCAGGCGCTGTCCAGCTAATGGCATCGGCTGCAATAATTTCAACTTCGGCATAATCGGTTAACAGTAAGCGTTCCAGATTTTCTGCCACACGCACTAAACGTTTGGCATCCTGATCAATTGCATACAGCTTTTTCGGGCTGTATTTTTCCAGAATATGCGCAGTTTTCCCACCCGGCGCAGCGCAGGCATCCACCACGACCTTGCCTTCAAGATCAGGCACTAAAGTTGCGCAAAGCTGTGCGTGTTCATCCTGAACCGAGAAACCGCCAGCTTCATAGCCCGGCAGGTTTGGAATATGTACATTCTGTTCCAGCACAATGCCTACTTCAGACAGGGTACAGGCGCGTGCCTCATAACCTTCTTCTTCCAGAATTTCCAGATATTCATCACGGCTGACCTGATTGACATTGACACGCAAGGTCAACGGCGCAATCTGTTTTAACTCGTGCGACAGTTCAGCCAGCTGTTCCGGCCAGTCTTTCTTTAAACGCTTAAATAACCAGCTTGGCAGGCCATGCGCCTGATTTAAAGCCAGATCAAATTCTTCTGTTTCACGTGAAACACGACGCAGCACCGCATTGACCAGACCACTTAAAGGTTCGAATCCCAGCTGTTTGGCTGCTGTCACCGTTTCTGAAATCGCAGCATGCGCCGGAATACGGGTACATAGAATCTGGTATAAACCCAAATATAAGCAGCTTTCTAGAGCTTGGTTATCGAGAGGTTTGGTTAACAGTGGCAGGGTAATGGCTTTCAGGCCATGCCATTGACGTAAACAGCCTAAGGTTAACTCGTGATACAAGCCACGGTCACGTTCAGACACGATATTGATATGTTGATTGAGTACAGAAGCAAGTGATTGGCCGTTTTGTACAGCCAATAGCGTTTTGACAACTTGCGCGCGCAAATTCAAGTTTTTAGCTGATGATTGAATTTGGCTCATGTGAATTTATATCCTAGCGATAGTTTTTGAGTTTGATTAATTTGAACAGCATTCAGGGCTTTGCCGCCCGGCCATTGCAGATTGGTGATGCAAATGGCGCTCTGATCACCACACATTACATGTACGCCGTCTTTATCCAGGGCAATCACTTCGCCAGGCAAAGCATTACTTGCGTTGTGCGTAGAAAGTGATGAGTTCCAGATGCGTAAATTGTTGCTGTCATCCAGCGGGGTAAAGGCTACTGGCCAAGGATTAAAAGCGCGGATATTACGGTCAATCTCTGCCGCAGCTTGTGTCCAGTCAATTTGCGCTTCTGCTTTAGACAGTTTATGTGCATAGACCGTCAGGCTGTCATCTTGCACTTCACGCTGTGCTAAATAGTGCTGCAAGGTCTGTTCCGATTCTAAAACCTTTAGCGTCGCTTCAGCGCCCTGTAGCGCCAGTTTGTCATGCAGGCTGGCAGAGGTATCTTCGGCGGTAATTGGGCAGATGGTTTTGTACAGCATGTCTCCGGTATCCAGACCGGCTGCCATTTTCATAATGGTCACACCGGTTTCGGTATCGCCAGTAGCAATCGCGCGCTGAATCGGGGCTGCACCGCGCCAGCGTGGCAACAGGGAACCATGAATATTCAGGCAACCATATTTTGGTGTATCCAGAACCACTTGTGGCAGGATCAGGCCATAGGCCGCCACCACCATCACATCTGCATTTAAGGCTTTGAGTTCTGCTTGCGCTGCCAGACCTTCTTCAGTCGAAGATTTGAAATGAAGCGGTTGGTACACTGGAATATTGTGTTCAAGCGCCAACTGCTTGACCGCAGATGCCGTGAGTTTTTGTCCGCGTCCGGCCTTGCGGTCAGGCTGGGTATACACCGCCACAATTTCATGCTCGGTTTTGAGCAGCGCAGCCAATGCAGTCGCTGCAAATTCTGGTGTGCCTGCAAATATGATCTTCACACATGAAATTCCAAATAAACTTAAAGCGTATTATAAGCCAAAAGCCAAATTTCAGCCTAATCGTTGCAAAAACTTATTGAATAAGACCGGTGAGTGCTTGAATTTCAGTGGAATTTTTATATAAAAAAAACTCATGCAAATTGTAAAAATTATTCATGAAAGTTTTGTATTGTCCTGATGATGATGACGGTATAGTAGATTTCATCAAGAAATTTTTATCGTCAGATCATTACGACCTCTCTATAGACATTTTTGCCTGCATCTACAACCAAAGGGTCATCTTGTAAAACGAGGGCTTGTAGTATGATAGGTGTAAAATTTAACTGATTTAAGCTTATTGTCAGTATGATTTAGCCAGAGTGGATCTGTCCGGTTCATTTCAAGCTCAAACTTTGTTGGAAATATAAAATGCCTGACTATCGTTCAAAAACATCGACACACGGAAGAAATATGGCTGGCGCACGCGGTTTATGGCGTGCTACCGGAATGAAAGATGAAGATTTCGGTAAGCCGATTATTGCGGTGGTGAACTCGTTCACCCAGTTTGTACCGGGTCATGTGCATCTCAAAGACCTGGGTCAGCTGGTGGCACGTCAAATTGAAGCGTCAGGCGGTGTGGCAAAAGAATTCAATACCATTGCAGTCGATGACGGCATCGCGATGGGTCATGACGGCATGCTGTATTCATTGCCTTCGCGTGACCTGATTGCAGACTCGGTCGAGTACATGGTCAATGCGCATTGCGCCGATGCCATGGTGTGTATCTCAAACTGTGACAAAATTACCCCGGGCATGTTGATGGCTGCGATGCGTCTGAACATTCCCGTGGTATTTGTCTCTGGTGGCCCGATGGAAGCGGGTAAAGTCCAAATCCGTGGTAATGAACAGGCGATTGACCTTGTTGATGCGATGATCGTGGCTGCAGATGACAACTATACTGACGAAGAAGTCAAAGCCTATGAACGTTCTGCATGTCCAACCTGTGGTTCATGTTCAGGAATGTTCACGGCGAATTCCATGAACTGCTTAACCGAAGCGCTTGGTTTATCTTTACCGGGCAATGGCTCTACGCTGGCAACCCATGCCAACCGTAAAAAATTATTCGAGCGTGCAGGTCAGTTGATTGTGGAAATCACCAAGCGTCATTATGAGCAAAATGATTACAGCGTATTGCCGCGTAATGTTGCAACCAAAGCATCGTATGAAAATGCCATGACTTTAGATATCGCGATGGGGGGTTCAACCAACACGGTTCTTCATTTATTGGCTGCTGCACACGAAGCAGAAGTTGACTTCACCATGGACGACATTGATCGTTTATCGCGTAAAGTGCCAGTGCTATGTAAAGTTGCACCTGCGGTTAAAAATGTTCACATGGAAGATATTCACCGTGCCGGCGGCATTATGTCAATCCTCGGTGAATTAGACCGTGGCGGCTTACTCGATACCTCTGTACCTACCGTACATGAAGCGACCTTAAAAGATGCTTTAGACAAGTGGGATATTATCCGTACTGAAAATGAAGAGGTGTATAACTTCTTCAAATCGGCGCCGGGCGGTGTACCGACGCAAACAGCATTCTCACAAGATCGTTACTACACCCGTTTAGATGGCGACCGTGAAAATGGTGTGATTCGTAATGTTGAACATGCTTTCTCGCAAGATGGTGGTTTAGCAGTTCTTTATGGCAACATCGCACTGGATGGTTGTATCGTCAAAACAGCAGGCGTGGACGACTCCATCTTAAAATTCAATGGCACAGCACGTGTCTTTGAGAGCCAGGATTCTGCAGTAGAAGCAATCTTAGGTGGCAAAATCACGGCAGGTGATGTGGTGGTGATCCGTTACGAAGGTCCACGTGGTGGGCCGGGTATGCAAGAAATGCTGTATCCAACCAGTTACTTAAAATCGAAAGGCTTGGGTAAAGACTGTGCGCTTGTCACCGATGGTCGTTTCTCTGGCGGTTCATCAGGTCTTTCCATTGGTCACGTTTCTCCAGAAGCAGCTGAAGGCGGTGCGATTGGTTTGGTTGAAGATGGCGACCGTATCGAAATTGATATTCCAAATCGTAGCATTCATTTAGCGGTTGAAGATTCGGTGATGGCTGAACGCCGTGCAGCGCAAGAAGCCAAAGGCTGGAAACCCGCTGAAGAGCGTCCGCGTAAAATTTCAAAAGCATTGAAAGCCTATGCAATGCATACCACTAGTGCGGCGAAAGGTGCGGTACGTGATATCTAAGCTGTAATCTTATAGTACAGAAAAGCACCTCTAGATGAGGTGCTTTTTTATTTAATGAAATTTATAGGTTCAGTACAGCGCAGTCTTAAAGGAAATTGGCTAATTGCAGCTTATAAGCTTCGGTTTGACCTACTTTTGTTTCGGCAAAAGTAGGCAACCACTCTCATCTGCAAAACTCGTCCGAAACTAGCTTTTTTCACTTAGATCGCAGAAACAGTAAATATTAATTGTAGTCCTGCCTCGGACAGTTGCAGATGACTTTGGCATGTATCAAATATTATAGAAACACCTGAAAGCTGTATTGCTCTGTTTTAATTCTATACAATGATCTTAAAATAAATTGCCAAAGACCGAAGCCTAACATTGGTCATCGCCAAGGAATAAAATAATGAGTAAAGATAATATCCGCGAACATTCAGCCCCTGTCTATGAAGGCATTGAAAATGCACCGGCGCGTTCCATGATGCGGGCTACCGGTTTTCAGGATGAAGATTTTAAGCGTCCATTTGTCGGCATTGCTTCGACCTGGGCCAATGTCACGCCTTGTAATATGCATATTGATGAGCTGGCCAGAACCGTCGAACAGGGCGTGAGTGCGGCAGGTGGCAAGGGCATTATCTTCAATACCATTACCATTTCCGACGGGATTTCTAACGGCACGGAAGGCATGAAATATTCACTGCTATCACGGGAAGTGATTGCAGACTCGATTGAAACTGTAGTGGGCTGTCAGGCCTATGATGGGGTGATTGCCATTGGTGGTTGCGACAAGAATATGCCGGGCTGCATCATGGGACTGGCACGTTTAAACCGTCCGGGCTTGTTTATTTATGGTGGGACCATCAAGCCGGGTGAAGGCCATACCGACATGATTTCGGTATTTGAAGCAGTCGGTCAATATGCCAAAGGTGAAATCAACGCAATTCAGGTCAAGCATATTGAAGAAGTGTCCTTGCCGGGTCCGGGTTCTTGTGGCGGCATGTATACCGCCAATTCCATGGCCTCTGCCATTGAAGCCTTAGGCATGAGCCTGCCAGGTTCATCGGCGCAGGAAGCCATCTCGGAAGACAAGCAAATCGACTGTGCCCGGGCCGGTGAAGCGGTGATGAATCTGCTGCGACTGGACATTAAACCGCGCGATATCATGACCAAGGCGGCTTTTGAAAACTCGATTAAAGTATTGATTGCCTTGGGCGGTTCTACCAATGGCGTACTGCATCTCTTGGCGATGGCACATACCGCAGGGGTGGAATTGAGTCTGGATGACTTTGTCCGGATTGGTAAAGATATTCCCGTAGTCGCTGATGTGCGTCCTTCAGGTAAATACCTGATGTCTGAGCTGATCGCGATTGGCGGCATTCAGCCACTGATGAAGCGCATGCTGGATGCTGGTATGCTGGATGGTTCATGCCTGACCGTGACCGGTAAAACCCTGGCCGAAAACCTGGCCGAGGTAGAAGATTATCCTGAAGGCCAGCAGATTATTCTGCCTTTTGATGCGCCGGTGAAAAAAGACTCGCATCTGGTGATTTTAAAAGGCAATCTGTCACCTAAAGGTGCTGTGGCCAAAATTACCGGTAAGGAAGGTCTGCATTTTGCTGGTCCGGCTCGGGTATTTGAAGGAGAGCAGGGCGCCATGCGTGGAATTCTGGATGGCGAAGTCCAGCCGGGTGAAGTGGTGGTGATTCGTGGCGTCGGCCCTAAAGGTGGTCCGGGCATGCCGGAAATGCTGAAACCGACTTCTGCGATTATTGGTAAAGGTCTGGGTGCTTCGGTGGCTTTAATTACCGATGGACGCTTCTCTGGCGGCAGTCATGGTTTCGTGATTGGTCATGTGACGCCAGAAGCTTATGAGGGCGGCCCGATTGGTCTGGTGAAAAATGGTGATCAGATTTCGATTAATGCCGAAACTCGGGAAATGACCTGGCATGTCGCGGAAGAAGAAATTGCCGCACGTCAAGCAGCCTGGACCAAACCTCAGCCAAATTATACGTACGGTGCGCTGGCCAAATTCGCCAAACTGACTTCAGGGGCAGAAACCGGGGCAGTCACTGACCTGAATCTTGACCTCTAATCCATTGTTAAACATTGAACATTTGCTTATGACTTGATATAAGTTTTTACAGCATGCAGGGCTTTGGCTTCTGCGATCTTAAAAATAGATTATTCTGCGCAGCTTCTCATGTGTTGAGCTGCGCACTGTCATTCTTGTCGAGGCCGATCTCATGTCCCTGTTACGCCGTTGGTTTGATCCAATCCGATCGAGTTGGTTTTACCAAAAACCGACCCGTCAAACGGTGTTATCTATTCAAGATGGGCTGAGTATCCATTTAAGACTGGATGATGTGTACAGTTATCTGGCGGTACAGCAGTTGCCCCAGCTCGAAGAAATTTTAAGTCCAGAACTCAAGCCGCTGAAAGTCATCATTTCCAGTGAGCATGCCGAACCGCCGAACCAGATGTCTTTTGATGAATGGCAGCACTATACGATTAATGATGCCAAAATCTTGTCGAAACAGCATCGTTTCAGTTTTCATGATACCCCGGAATTACCGACCGCTGAGGCCTTAAAACAGGCCGAACTGATTTTGCGACATACACCGCTGCGTGGACAGGATTTCCTGTATTTACTGGAAGATGTCTTCCATATGCTTTGGCAAAAACAGACCGGAAAATTGCGCACCTTATATGCCATGGCCAGTCGCCATCATCAGCCACAGGATTTTCCCGAACGTATTTTTGACCAGACCCCGATTCTGGCCAGCTATTTCAATTTAGGCGGTCGCCAGTATCAGGCGGTCGATGACCTGTTGCGTCTGACCCGGCGTCTGGAGCAGCAAAAACTGCTGACTGGTAATCCGATTTTTATGATCGATCACATTGAATGGCGTGAACATCTGATCAGTGATGCCGAGGAGCTGAACGAGATCCACTCGATGGATCCGGAACTGGACTTGTATATCGCGCTGGAAGATCCGATTTCCTGGCTATTACTGGCCTATATCAAGGAAGAACTGGCGGATTATTATAATATCCAGCTAAATGTCTATCCCTTGTCCTATCGCGGTCGGGATGATTTTGACTGGAGTCTGGCCACACGGTTATCCAAACGGACAGAAGTAGAATTTACCCCGTTCTGCCGGCCGACCGAGCAGGCGATTGCGCCAATGGCACAATTATTTTATAGCTGTCCCGAGGAGCAGCGGATCGAGGCGATGTACCAGCTCTTGCAGGCCGTCTGGACCCGTGGTGAAGACCTGTCTTATGCACCCCATTTCAAACGTTTGCAGCAACAGTTAAATATTGTCGATCTGACCCAGGACGATATTCTGGCCAAGCTGCAGGACAATGATATGCTCTGTGAAATGAAGTCGCAGCCGAATTTTCCGGTACTGGAACTGCGCATAGATGATCAAAGTTATACATTTAATAGCCTATATCGGGTCTGGATGATTGAAAGTATTTTCAGTAATGTGTTAGAAGAAAAGTATAAGAGTAATAATCAAACTGAAAGTGAACTGAAAAAACATGGAAAAGATCAAAGCTGAATCACTAGAACATGCACGTCAACAGATCGATGCCATTGATACAGCTTTAGTTGAGCTGATCGCTGCGCGTCAATTTTATGTTGATCAAACCACCCGTTTCAAAAAAACCGAAACCGATTTACAGTCACCAGAACGTATGGAACAGATTGTAGAAAATGTCAGAGCTCTGGCGCAAAAGCAGGGTATCGATCAGGAGTTTATTGAACATCTATACCGTGAAATGTTCCAATACTTTATTCAACGTGAACTGAAAGAGTTTCGTCCTTAAACAGACACGTGCTTTAATAGAAGCCTTGCGGGGTTTGTTGTTATTGCACTGGCTATAAATTTGAACCCTATCAACATAAAAAAAGCAGCCTAAGGGCTGCTATAAATTTTCAAGTTTTACGGTTATTTTTTATCGGCCAGACTAAAGAACCAGTTCAGGAACAGTGCAGCAAACGTTGCCGTACCAATACCACCCAGATTGAAGCCACCAAAAGTCAGGGCAAAATTACCCGTACCTAAAATAATGGTCACCGCAGCCACCATCAGGTTCTTGTTCTGCGAAAAATCGACCTTGTTCTCAATCCAGATTTTGGCACCGGCAATGGTAATCAGACCAAAGACCACAATCGAAGCACCGGTCAGAATCGCTGTCGGAATCGTGTGAATAATCGCACCAAACTTCGGCGATAAACCCAGAAACACAGCAAAGACACCCGCGACTGCAAAGATGATGGTGGAATACACGCGGGTGACTGCCATCACGCCAATGTTTTCCCCATACGTAGTCATGCCCGGCGCACCGACACCCCCTGCCAGAGTGGTTGCAACACCATCGGCCACAAAGGCTTTACCAATATGCGGATCCAGATTTTCTCCGGTCATCGCACCTACAGCCTTGATATGTCCCAGATTTTCAGCCACCAAAATCAACGCAATCGGTGCAATGATCAGCATGGCATTGACTTCAAAAGTCGGCGCATGGAAAGTCGGTAAACCGAACCAGGCTGCTTGCTGAATGGGAAGGAAGTTGATAGCAGTGCCATAACCCATGACATTGCTGAGTACAAAGTAGATCAGATAAGCCAATAACAGGCCGACCAATAACAGCAGGCGCTGTAATAAGCCACGGGTGAATACGGCAATTGAACCCATGCACAGCACAGTGACCAGGGACATCCACATATTGAAGGTATTGCCCATCACGCTTTTCACTGTGACTGGAGCAAGGTTCAGGCCAATGATCATCACCACGGCACCGGTCACTACCGGTGGCATCAGCTTTTCAATCCAGCGCGTGCCGGTCGCCATGACCAGAAAACCCATCAGGGCATAGAAGATACCACAGGCAATAATACCGCCGGCTGCGACGCCAATATTGGGGTTGAGTCCACCACCACCGGCATAACCGGTTGCCGCGATGACCACCCCAATAAAGGCAAAGCTTGAACCTAAATAACTTGGAACCCGGCCACCGGTAATCAGAAAGAACAGGATGGTACAAATCCCTGACATTAAAATGGCCAGGTTAGGGTCAAAGCCCATTAAAAAAGGTGCCAGTACAGTCGCGCCAAACATGGCAAAAGCATGTTGTACACCCAAAACGACCGTTTGTGCGGGTGGCAAATACTCTGCGGTACCTACTGGGCGTGCATCGATGCTGCCCTCATAAGGGCGCCATTTGGGAAACCAACTGGACATAAAATGAGCACTCGAAAGATAAATTGTGCACATCATACTCTTGTTCTTTAGAAGATTTAATCACTTAAACAAAATTTTTGTTCAAATTAATTCTATGACTTTATTTAATATTTTACCGGGTGGTAAAAGAATTTTGAGTTAAAACTAAAGTGAAATCAGTAGATTAATTTCTTATAATCAATAGGGCTATGTATAAATAAATCTGATTTACTATATAAAATAAAATATTTCTTGGCTATTGACTGCTCAATAAAAAAGCACATCGCGAAGATGTGCTTTTAAACAGTCTGTTTGGATTAACCGGTATTGCGTAAACCCGCAGCAATTCCGGCAATACTGACCATCAGGGCATGATCCACTGGGGTATTTTCAGCTTGCTGCTGTTGCAGATAGAGACGACGACGTTTCATCAGCTCGGCTTGCAGCAAATGTAGTGGCAACAAATACGGTTTACGGACTTTCATGGATTGATCCAGTACGCCGTTGCTACTCAACAATTTGGATTCACCCTTTAACGTCAGCAAGGTCTGTACAGCATCCTGCAAACGCTGGCGCAGCTCTGTGCCGAGTACTTTGAGATCTTCATCTTGGGTCAGATGTGATTCATAGTACAAGGCCACATGTGCATCGGCTTTGGACAGCACCATTTCCAGCATATCAATCAGGGTCTGAAAATATGGCCACTCTGCCAGCATCTCATCGAGTACCGCCCGTTGCCCCTGATCCAGTACTTTATTCAGCGCGGCACCGGTACCCAGCCAGGCAGGTAACATCAGACGAATCTGGGTCCAGGCAAATACCCACGGAATCGCACGCAAGGACTCAATCCCGCCACTGACTTTACGTTTCGCCGGCCGTGAACCCAGCGGTAGCATTTGCAGTTCAAGTTCCGGAGTGACAGTGCGCAGGTATTTGACAAAATGCGGGTTTTCACGCACGGTCTGGCGATAGACCTGAACCGAGAGTTCGGTCATTTGATGCATCAAGTCGCGCCATTCCTGTTTCGGCTCGGGTGGCGGGAGCAAGGTCGCTTCTAAGGTCGCAGCGGTATAAATTTCCAGATTCTGCAGGGCAATCTCTTCCAGTCCGAATTTAAAGCGGATCATTTCGCCCTGTTCAGTCACCCGAATCGTGCCTGAAATCGACCCCGGTGGCTGTGAGAACAAGGCTTGCTGGGTTGGCGCACCGCCACGGCTGATCGAACCGCCACGGCCATGGAACAGGGTCAGCTGAACGCCATGTTGCTGGGCAATCGTCGTCAGTTCTTCCTGGGCACGGTACTGCGCCCAGTTGGCCGACATAAAACCGGCGTCTTTGGCTGAATCCGAATAGCCAATCATCACTTCATGCTTGCCCTGAATATGCTGTTTATACCAATGCATATTGAACAGGGTCGACATGGTCTCGGCTGCGCCGTCCAGATCTTTGAGGGTTTCAAACAGCGGTACCACTCGTAAGGCGTGCTTGATACCCGCTTCTTTTTGTAGAAGCAATACTGCCAGCACATCACTTGGATATTCTGCCATGGAAATAATATAGGCACCCAGAGACTCACTTGGCTGTTCTGCCAGGGTGCGCATGGTGGCAAAGACTTCCTGTACATCCGGGTGCTGAATCAGACTGCCGGCTGGTTCATTCAGATGTTTTGGGAGCAA
Source organism: Acinetobacter sp. YH12105 (assembly GCF_013419095.1). NCBI lineage: Bacteria > Pseudomonadati > Pseudomonadota > Gammaproteobacteria > Moraxellales > Moraxellaceae > Acinetobacter > Acinetobacter sp. YH12105. The sequence goes on along the minus strand of NZ_VPAU01000012.1, from coordinate 84,747 downwards.
GGGACGTTTGCTTTGCAATTCTTGCAGTAAAAAGTTTTGACGTGCCTGTTCGGTCCAGGTTTCAAAATTTCCCAGCCCTAAATATTCGGTAATCGCCGAGATCGCCTGACGGTGACGTCCTGATTCCTGACGAATATCCAGTTTCAGTAACTCAATTCCAAAGCTGTTGACCCGGTAAATAAAGTCCAGCAGGCTGCCATTGGCAATTTCGGCCAGATTGCAGTGCATTAAGGAGCGATAGCAGGTCAATAGTGGCTGTAATAGCTCATCTTTACTTTTAATGACTAAACTATCATCGGCATCATTGCCCTTTAATTTTTCTGCCAGCCAGTGTCGGGTCGCTTTCAGGCGGCTACGGGTGTCACGTAAATATTCACGGTAGGGTTCCGGATGGTCCTGACCCAATGCCTCGGAGATTTCCGTACTACATTGCTGAATGGAGAGTTCCCAGCGCAGGTTCTCAATATCGCGTAAATACAGATCGGCAGCTTTCCAGCGTGACAGCCATAACACTTCTTGCGTCACATTATGGGTAACATTCGGGTTGCCATCGCGGTCACCGCCCATCCAGGAAGCAAAACGTACCGGTGCAATATCTAAGGGCAAGTTCTGGCCGCATTGTTGTTCGACCATGCCATTTAATTCCCGGATAAATTTCGGAACCGCATTCCACAAGGTCTGTTCAATGGTAGTAAAGCCCCATTTGGCTTCATCGATCGGGGTCGGGCGATGCTGACGGATTTCATCGGTTTGCCAGGCCGAGCTAATCAGCTGTTTCAGATCTGCCAACACCGCCTGACGTTCACGCGGCGTGAGTTTCTGCTGGTCGAATTTGGACAGGGCATTATTGATACCATCATATTTCTGGATCAGGGTGCGGCGGCTGACTTCTGTCGGATGCGCGGTCAGTACCAGTTCAATTTTTAATTCACAGATTTGCTGGTACAGCGTGTCGGCAGAAATCTCCTGCTGTTTAAATTTTTCAAATAAAGGCACCAGAGGATTGGGCGATTCTGCAGTGTCATCAAACTCGCTCTGACGGCGACGACGTACCACATGATATTGTTCGGCAATATTGGCAAAGTTTAAAAAGTGGGTAAAGGCGCGGGTCAGCGGCAGGATTTCTGCATCTTCTAGACTCAAAAATAGTTGTTCCAGTTGTTTTTCTGCTTCGACCTGTCCATCGCGAGCGCCTTTGGATAGGGCACGGATCTGCTCGATCTGATTAAACAAATCCTGCCCGGCATGTAATTTTAAGGTTTCCCCAAGCAAATTACCCAGTAAGCGTACGTCTTCGCGTAGTGGTGCATCAATCTGTTGAATCATTTTTTATTCCCTCACATGCATGCTTTGACTATACCGCGACTGCATGACAATCCAAGTCCCTTAGAGACAAAAGTTGCAGAGCATTGGCTGCTTTTTTAGCAAATTTTAGGCCACATATGGTTATCGGTGCTCGATCCTGAGAGAAGGCTTTAGTCAGGCAGAGCATATTTCAGCATAAACAGTTCAATGGCCTCGCTAATGATCTGTTGCTGTTCTGCGCTTGAAGGGGGAGGGCTGAGACCCAGCAGGATTTTCTGATGACGGGTTCCGGTCAGCAGGGACACGATCAGCTCGGTCTGTTTTTCTGGAAGATCGACCTGAATAAAGCTGTACTGTTGGGCCAGAGCAAAGAAATCATTCCAGACTGCATCCAGTTTGCTATGCGAGGCCTGATAAAACTGTTCTGCCAGAGGACTTTGCTGCGAGGCCAGTTCCATCAGTAACAGGTCCAGCTTGATCGCTTCTGGTAAATGAATAATATTTAAAGCGCGCTGACAGGCCTGATAAAACTCCTGCGCAAAGTCACTGCCCGGCTGCAAGAGTTGAGGATGTTCATGCAGAATGGCTTCACAGGTATCCTCAATCGCACAGCTAAACAGGGTTGCCTTGTCCTGAAAATGGTTATACACCGTCAGCTTGGTCACACCTGCCTCACGTGCAATCTGGTTCATGCTGGAGGCATGATAGCCATGCGCTAAAAACAGCGCTTTGGCCACACTCAGGATGCGCTGACGCTTTTCCAGATCCTTGGGTCGTCCTACAGGTATTTGCACAATTTCTTCCAAAAAAAGTCAACACGGTCATTGCTTTGAAGCTTCAGTTGTAATTAGTGTACCGGGTGGTATATTAATTAAAAAACAAGCAATTCAATATATCAGCATAGTTTGCCCTAAAAAAGACGATCAGATAAGAGCGAATAAGATGAGCAGGATTTACAGCGTATTGGCTGGCATGGTGGTGCTTTGCAGCGTGACCTTAACCGGGTGCAGCAAAGATACTGCTGCAGCAGAACAGGAAGTTCCCTTTGTCATGGTGGCCACACCCACTACTTCACAGCATGAATTAAAAAGTTATGCCGGTGATGTGCAGGCGCGCCAGCAAACGGCGCTGGCATTTCGGGTGGCTGGACAGGTGACCCAGCGCTTCGCCGATGTGGGTGACCAGGTCAAAATCGGGCAAGTCCTGGCAACTCTGGATGTCAAAGATGCCCAGCTGCAGCTGAATGCAGCACGTGCACAGCTGGAAAGTGCGCAGTCTGCCACTAAGATTTCTCAGGATGAATTACAACGTTTCAAGCAGTTATTGCCATCCAATGCCGTGAGCCGCTCACAATATGACGCGATCGAAAATCAATACAAGACCGCCCTGTCAAATCTGAAGCAGGCACAATCCAATTATGATACCGCTAAAAACCAGACTGCTTATAACCAGCTGATTGCCACCAGAAACGGCGTAATCACGGCACGCAATATAGAAACAGGTCAGGTGGTTGCTGCCGGGCAGGCTGCGTATGAACTGGCGATTGCCGGTGAGCGTGAAGTAGTGATTGGCGTACCGGAACAGGCTATTTCGGAGATCAAGGTTGGACAGGCAGCTACAGTGACATTATGGTCCAAACCTGAAGAAAAATTTGCCGCTTTTGTTCGCGAGATTTCACCGGCAGCGGACCAGTCGCGTACCTTCAGGGTTAAAGTTTCCTTACGTGAAGGCAATGGCCAGATCCAGCTGGGACAAAGTGCCCGGGTATTTTTTCAGCACAGCCGCGATAATATGCTCAGTGTGCCGCTGTCCAGTGTCTCTGCAACGGATCAGCAGGCTTATGTGATGGTGGTCCAGCCGGATCATACCTTGCGTAAAGTTCCGGTTCAGCTCGGTGCCTATGGCCGGGATAGTGTTCCCGTGCTTAACGGCCTCAAGCCGGAAGACTATGTGGTGATTGGCGGTGTACATCTGCTGCGTAACCAGCAAAAAATCAATCCGATTGATCGTGAAAACCGTCGTGTGACCATTCAGGCAGGGAGTTAAGCATGAACTTTAACCTGTCGGAGTGGGCCTTAAAAAATAAAGGTCTGGTGCTGTATTTTATGATCCTGCTCGGGCTGATTGGCATCGTGTCCTATTCCCAGCTGTCGCAAAGTGAAGATCCGCCTTTTACCTTTAAAGTGATGGTGATCCAGACCTACTGGCCGGGTGCCAGTGCCAAAGAAGTGTCCCTACAGGTCACGGATCGGATTGAAAAGGAACTGATGACCACGGGGCAATATGACCGCATCATGGCCTATTCGCGTCCGGGTGAATCCATGGTGACCTTTATTGCCAAGGATTCTCTGGCTTCGAAAGATGTGGCCGATGTCTGGTATAACGTCCGCAAGAAAGTCAGCGATATCCGGCATGAATTGCCGCAAGGAGTACAAGGCCCATTCTTTAATGATGAATTCGGCGATACCTTTGGCAATATCTATGTGCTCAAAGGCAAAGACTTCGATTATGCGACCCTCAAGGAATACGCCGACCGTTTGCAGTTACAACTGCAACGGGTCAAAGATGTCGCCAAAGTCGATTTAATCGGCCTGCAAGACCAGAAAATCTGGATTGAGATTTCCAACACCAAAGCCATCCAGCTCGGAGTTCCAATCAGCGCCATTCAGCAGGCTTTGCAGCAGCAAAATGCCATGACCCATGCCGGTTTTTTTGAAACCGGTTCAGACCGGATTCAGGTTCGGGTCAGCGGTGCCTTAAACAGTATTGAAGAATTACAGCAACTGCCACTTTTGATAAATGGCAAAACCATTCAGCTGGGAGATGTCGCTGAGATCTATCGTGGCTTTAGTGATCCGGCCCAACCCCGGATGCGTTTTATGGCTGAAAATGGCATTGGGATTGCCGTGTCCATGCGCAAAGGCGGCGATATTCTGGCACTGGGCAAACATCTGGAACAGGAATTTGCCCGTCTGCAAAAAACCTTGCCCCTCGGCATGGAGTTGCAAAAAGTCTCCGATCAGCCAGTGGCAGTCAAACGCAGTATCAATGAATTTATGAAAGTGCTGGCAGAGGCAGTAATTATTGTGCTGCTGGTCAGTTTCTTCTCGCTGGGTTTTCGTACCGGACTGGTGGTGGCCTTTTCGATTCCGCTAGTATTGGCCATGACCTTTGCCGGCATGCATTTATTTGATGTCGGCCTGCATAAAATTTCCTTGGGTGCCCTAATTCTGGCACTCGGTCTTCTGGTCGATGATGCGATTATTGCCATTGAAATGATGGCGATTAAAATGGAGCAGGGCTATAGCCGGCTTGAAGCAGCAGGCTTTACCTGGAAAACCACCGCCTTTCCAATGCTGACCGGCACCCTGATTACCGCCGCCGGATTTTTACCGATTGCCACAGCAGCATCGAGTACCGGTGAATATACCCGTTCTATTTTTCAGGTGGTCACGATTGCACTGCTGATGTCCTGGATTGCCGCGGTGTTATTTGTGCCTTATCTGGGTGATAAACTGCTACCCAATTTCAACAAAGACTTGATACAAAAAGCGCCGTGGTATCAGCGCCTTTGGGCGCGTTTGCGCAAGCAGCCTGAACCTCAGCCGGTCGTGCATCATGCCGGCGAACAGCATGACCCTTATCAAACCCGGTTTTATCAAGGTTTTCGCCGTTGGGTAAATACCTGTGTGACCTATCGTAAGACCGTGATTACAGCAACGGTAGGAATTTTTATTCTCTCCATTTTAATGTTTAAGCTGGTGCCACAGCAATTTTTCCCGCCCTCGAATCGGGCTGAAATTCTGGTGGATCTCAAACTTGAAGAAGGCGCCTCTCTGAAAGCCACCGAAGCTGCGGTGAAAAAAGTTGAAGCCTTTTTGTCGAAACAGCAGGGCATTGATAACTATGTGGCCTATGTCGGAATTGGTTCTCCGCGTTTCTATTTACCGCTGGATCAGCAGCTGCCGCAAACCAGTTTTGCCCAGTTTGTGGTGCTGGCATCCTCTTTGGAAGATCGTAACGAAATCCGTCAATCCTTGAGTGACCAGATTCGGCTGTTATTACCGGAAGTCCGTACCCGGGTGTCCCTGCTGGAAAATGGCCCTCCAGTCGGTTATCCATTGCAGTTCCGGGTCTCTGGTGAAGATCTGGGACTGGTTCGTGAATGGGCGCAGAAAGTCGCCGCAACCGTGGGCGAAAATCCGAATACCACCAATGTACATCTAGACTGGGGTGAGCCGAGCAAAGTCATCAAACTGGAGATCGATCAGGATCGTGCCCGTCAGTTGGGCGTGACTAGCAGCGAACTGGCCAATGTGCTGAACAGCTCGATTTTGGGGGCCGGCATTGATCAGTATCGGGAAAAGCGTGAACTGATTGAAATCCGTTTACGTGGTGCGCAGGCTGAACGGGTTGATGTCGCTTCTTTAAGCAGTCTGGCGATACCGACGTCACGTGGTACTTCGGTACCGTTGGCACAGCTTGCCAACATTGAATATAGCTTTGAAGAAGGCTTGATCTGGCATCGGAATCGTTTACCGACCATCACGGTGCGTGCCGATATTCGCACGGCCTTACAGCCGGCCACTGTGGTGAATGAATTACACGATTCACTGCACCAACTTCGAGCTGAGTTGCCGAATGGCTATCTGCTGGAAGTCGGCGGTACGGTCGAAGAATCCGCGCGTGGACAGAACTCGGTCAATGCTGGCATGCCTTTATTCCTGGCGGTAGTGATGACCCTGTTAATGATTCAGCTCAAGAGCATCTCACGGGCCTTTATTGTGTTCCTGACCGCGCCTTTAGGCATTATCGGAGTGGTGTTATTCCTGTTACTTTTCAATAAACCTTTCGGTTTTGTGGCCATGCTCGGGACAATTGCGCTCTCTGGAATGATCATGCGAAATTCCCTGATTCTGATTGACCAGATCGAGCAGGATATTCAGGCCGGAGAATCCCAATGGGATGCCATTATCAATGCCACAGTCCGCCGTTGTCGCCCGATTGTCTTGACCGCATTGGCCGCTGTTTTAGCCATGATTCCCTTGTCTCGCAGTATTTTTTTCGGGCCGATGGCAGTGGCAATTATGGGTGGTTTAATTGTGGCGACACTTCTGACCCTGTTTTTCCTGCCTGCCTTATATGCACAATGGTTTAAAGTGAAAAAAAGTTTAAATTCTGTTTAAAATTGTCATAATTTCAGGTGCGAAATATTGAAATTTTCAATATAGTAGCAGCTGAGATTTTTATAATTTAAAAAAATAAGTAACTACTGCATTGGCCGAACTGCCAATCCGGTAATGAGGTTAAACCAAACATGACTCAAACTACATTAACCAAGATGCGACGTTCCGTAGCGATGGCTTATGTCTTCATGTTTTTGGCCTTATTTACGCTATTTAGTGGACTTTTTGCTTACTGGTTGGCCCGTAAAGTGACGCAAGTCGATTATGCCGAAGTCTGGTTACAGGCGCAGGCCTTGTGGATCATGCGAAATATCGTGATTTATACCATTTTGGCGCTCTTTGCTGCGCTGTGGTTTATTCCGCTGTTTTTCTTTGCCTGGGACAGCCAGTTATGGGTCAAGGCCTGTGTCGTGACCGGGGTGATTTTCAGCTTTATTGCCTTTATTTTCCTGCTCAATGCCTGGTTTAAAGGCCTGCATAAATTCTCTCAAAATAAAGCCGTGTTCTAAAGCATATAATTTTTTTCATATTTCCCCTTGTAAAATCAGGTTTGACCCCAATTTCAGACCTCAGTTGAATATTAAACAAAATTCCGTGAGGAGCATCGCCAGACATGGCTAAACGTGATTATTATGAGGTTTTGGGCGTCGCTAAAACCGCTAGTGATGATGAAATCAAAAAAGCCTACCGTAAGTTGGCGATGAAATATCATCCAGACCGTAACCCGGACAATGCTGAAGCTGAAGATAAATTTAAAGAAGCAGCAGAAGCCTATGAAGTGCTGTCTGATGGTGAAAAGCGCAGCATGTACGACCGTATGGGCCATCAGGCCTTTGAAGGGGGTATGGGCGGCGGTGGCGGCTTCGGTGGTGGTTTCAGCGCAGAAGACATTTTCAGCCAGTTCGGTGATATTTTCGGTGGTGCCTTCGGTGGCGGCGGTGGTCGTGGCCAGCAACGTGCGCGCCGTGGTTCGGACTTACGCTATGTGATGGAATTGACCCTGGAAGAAGCGGTCAAAGGCGTCAAGAAAACCATTACCTTTACTGCACCGGCACCATGTGATGCCTGTGATGGTAAAGGCTCAAAAAATCCAAATGATGTAGAAACCTGCCGTACCTGCCATGGTGCCGGTCAAGTGCGTATGCAGCAAGGTTTCTTCTCGGTGCAGCAAACTTGTAGTACCTGTCGCGGTCAGGGCAAGATCATCAAGAACCCATGTAATAAATGTCATGGTTCAGGTGTGTCGGATCGTCAGCAAACGCTGGAAGTTACTATTCCTGCGGGTGTGGATAATGGCGACCGCGTACGCTTGACCGGTAAAGGTGAAGCGATTCGTGATGGTCAGTCAGGTGATTTGTACGTCGAAGTGGTGGTGCGTGAGCACGAAATCTTCCAGCGTGATGGTGCTGACCTGTATATGGATGTGCCGGTTTCAATCGCCGATGCAGCGTTAGGTAAGGAGGTTCAGATTCCGACTCTAGACGGTCGAGTAAGCCTGAAAATTCCTGAAGGGACGCAAACGGGTAAACTGTTCCGCTTACGTGGCAAAGGTGTTAAACCGGTACGTACCAGCATGCAAGGTGATTTGCTGTGCCGTATTGTAGTGGAAACACCAGTTAATTTAAGTGCACGTCAACGTGAACTGTTGAAAGAGCTGCAAGAAACTATGGATGGTGAAGACAGTAAATCATCACCAAAGAAAAAATCATTCTTTGATCGTTTGTTTGATTGATCGAATGAAAATAAAGAAGGACGCTGCGGCGTCCTTTTTTGTGCTTTAAATTTATACTATGATAGAAATAGAATTAGGTACTTGAAATGGGATTTCGCATAAGAGTTTTTATGTTAAATCTAGCCTGTTTGCCCTTTTATTTTTGAATTGTTTACTAGATGGCAGCATAGTTGAGTAAAATCGAATAATATGATTAGAATCATGAAATTTAGTGCGTAATCCAGACTATTACTTTAAATAGTTACCTTTTTACTCTCTACAATTCAGATTAATATAATTATCTATATTGGATATAGGCACATTCAATGAAAATTTTTAAATATTCATTTGTAATTCTAGCTGTAGTTTCAGTCTCTGCTTATACCATGAGTGACCGGCAGTCCACACAGTTTCAGGTCAAAATAAAAGTCAATGAAATTTGTGATATCGGCACAGGTTCTACTTCTAATATAGATTTTGGTACGATTTCTCGTAATACCCAAAATATCCAGGCAACGGGTAGTCTAAATGTTTCATGTACTAATGGTACGCCTTACAATATTTCACTAAATAGTGATGGTACACTAAAGAATACTCAGGATGCTTCCTTGAAGCTTTCATATCGACTTTATCAAGATGCATCTATGAGCAAAGAATGGGGAAACAGCTCTGAAAATCTTTTTTCACAACACGGTACAGGACAAACTCAAAATATTACCATTTGGGGGAAAGTGCCTGATACTAACGTTCCTGCCGGTCAATATATAGATACAGTTACTGCTACGATTACCTATTAAATATAGAGTTTTCTAATAAGTTAAAGTCACAGTAATGGTATCGGAATATTTCCCTATACTGCTAATGCTTTGCGATGGGACCATCGCATAAACAGGGATAGTCTGGTGGGTTATAGAATATGAAGTATCCGCCTGCCAAATGTTCGAGTGACTTGGATCCTGATATAAACCGTATTGAATATAACTTCCTAAAGAATTTTTCATACGTCTTTGTGAGCCCAATGGATTTAGACCATTATTTAAACTTACCTTCATATTGGTACCCATTGGACATGCTAATTGAATAGTCCCTGAACGATATAAAGTATTATTCAATAGCTCCACTGAACCAAAATCTATATCTGATGCAGATAAAATCAAACAGCTATTTTCATAGTTAGAATTGACGACTATATTGTTAGTTGAGCTATTTTGACTAGCTAGAGCTTCTAAATCTGAAGGTGTTTCTAAGCCATAGCGATAAGCATAGTATAGCTTTATAGAAGTACTATTGGTTTTATAGGAGCCAGCAGGTACATTTTGTCCTGCAAGAACTTGACCATATATTTTGACTAATGTACTTGGATTTCCTGTATTAGCACCTACTTGAACAGACTGGCACTGAGCTGTGTTTTTAGCGTCTGAGTTTGGTATCTTGCGTGTTCGTGCGACATCATAATATAAGTTATAATTTAATAAGGAAGCAGGATTGGTATCATAGTTAATCATTGTGCGAGGGTCTTTAGCCGCTGGATCTATACTATCAACCACCATACACATCTTATATGTCACGGGCTGACTCCAGTGGGAATTACATGTTACGGTAATATCCGTAGAGGCAGTCATCGAACCTTGAATGTTCGCTGTGCCTAGGCTTAAATTACCTCCACCTACCCAACAACTCTCTGCATAAGCAGATGACGAGCCTATGCTATAAGCTAAAAAAAATAAGCTCATCCAAGCTAAGCGCTTGATGAGGCTATAAGCTCTGATTCGGTGAAACCGATGATTTATTGACATACCACCCTTCCTAAATCGCTAAAACCTTCAAGAGTGGAAACTTCAGGAAGATTCACTTGGCATTGCTTAAGCTCATCGCCAATATATAATTTATTATTTTTCACATCATCTAAATATACAATACCATCATGCGCCACAATGGTTTTAGGAGACTGTTGTGTTGATGGTTGAATATCCCAAACAGATTTACCCACTGCTAGATTCTCTCCCTGATCGTCGACTGCCTGTAATTGAACAGATTTCACTTGATACATTGGAAAACGAACAAATACACCACTTGCCTGACGAGGTACAACATCTTGCTGTGTGGTTTCTATTTTTACATCCATGGGTAGATTTAGCGTATCAACTGCTACACTATTATGCTGATATGGATTTAGACGATCCAATAGCAAATATCCTTTACGATTAGTTTTACCAATCAAACGATTCTCCATACGCACCGGTACACCATTAATATTATCTGTTGAAACAATGGCAAATGAACCGTTACTCAAACGTGTGGGTAGTATTACATCTTTTAGAATAACTAACCCTCCGTTGACTGAGGCAAATGCACTGGTATTATTTTGTTGGTCTGATGCTGTATGTTGCACATTTAATTGTGCTAACCCATAGCGACCGAGATAGTCGATCTGCCCCTGAAACTGTGAGTATTGATCTGTACGATTGGCCATGGCTTGCCATCCCATCCCTCCCTGATCTTGATTTAGCGCATGCATTATATTGAAACCAAACTGTTGGTTATCATGACTACGCTGTATTGATGCTGTGGCTGAGTTGCGTTGCGCCCAAGGGATATTAAGTGATAGATAGTAACTATCTTTCTTATTAATTAAATCATGCGTATAACCTAAATTTAGGTTCATACGTTGCGGCAAGATATAAGACCAGTTTAGCAATACAAACTTACTCTCTTGCTCCGTATATTTTTGCTGGATATAGCTACTTCCCAACTGACCAATTTTAGTATTAAAACCTATATAAAATTGGTCTGACCTACTGGCAAATGCCGCATCATTCAAGCTAGCAATATCATTAAACTCACCAAACTGTCGTAGCCCATTATAATTTAAACTTATTAATGTAGAGTTCCAACTATAACCTAGGCCTAATAATTGTCCATATTGCTCAGGTGTACGACTATAAGCATAAGAGAGATTAAGCTGTCCTGCACGTTTGCCTAATTGATAAAGTGTGCCTAGTCCTACCTGTTGCAATTGATCGGTCAATTCAGTATGTGTTTCCAGAGTAAGTTTATTTGATATTCCATAACGATAGCTTCCACTAAATGCAGGATCTTGTGCATAATCAAATGAAGATAAGCCATAATTTAACTTTGGATAACCTACATTAAAAGACCAGTCATTTAAGCTTTTTGCGAGTAGATTATTCGTACCATATAAGGGAATATTCAGTACTTGCTGTTGACCATTAATATCTGTAATGACCATTTGTGCATTGCCTGCACCTGTAATACTGGGGACTGATTGAATATCAAATTGTCCTGGTACGACATCTTGAGAAGCCTGCTTAATACCATTAATTATTAAATCTACTTGTGAAGGCAATGCTACCTGACCTTTAAAACTCATTAAGGGGGTCGTCACGGTATAGGGTTGTAAAGCAAAATTTTTCGATAAACTAAGACCACTCAAGCGAGTAGAGCGTGTCCATGACAGTGCATTACTTTGTGCATCACCTAAACGTAGTCTAAGCAATTGTTCTGGGATATCTTTTTCCCAATATGTATCCAGTACATTATGATTTATAAAGGCATTATCTTGATATTGGTAGCTACTAGAAAGGCTGAATACCCCACCAAATAGCCCAAAAACACGGAATTCATTCCAACCATTTAAAGAAAATATATTCTCATGCTGCTGAGCAAAGGCAGTGTAATTGAGCAAGACACCTGTTTTTTCATGCAATGGATTAACTTTTGCAGCAGGCAGATGCTGATAGCCATATTGATGTTGACTGCTTAACAGTGTAATAGGTACTTGGATTGAAATTTTTTGATTGAGGTCGTCATATTTATAGCTTAGCCCTACAATCTGATCAAGTGCGATATAGGGTACCTGATCAATTATGATTGGTGTTATCTCGGCAGTAATGGCGAAATTTTTTAAGGAAGCTACATCAATATAGAGTTGCTGATCTTGTTGTAAAAAATGACCAATTTGAATCTGTGCAGACTGATTTACTTCTACATCCAAATACAATTCCTGTTGAATCGCACTGTCTATATTATTGGATAAGTATTGTTCTGCAAATGTTGTCGGTGCTGTGACCAGCATTATTCCTGCAAGTATAAAATTGCTTGCTCGAACCTTCAATGATCAGAAACTCCCTATACCTAAAGCTTATTCTGTATCAGGGAGATAATGGTAGAGTTTGTTCACGAAGATCCATATTAACTACAGCTATAAACTTTCCGCCACGCGTAACATTTATATTATTTGGAATTTTCCATTGCATGCTTTTCCCACTAAGTACATAACCCATCAATCCCATTTGAATTGGGGTTTTTTTGCCTTGCGCATCCATGTAGGAAAACTGACTAAAGCGCTTATAATGACTAGACTGATTGTTGATTGTTAGTGTTTGCGTATTATATTTAAAGCTCATACCTTGCAGGGATGTTATGCCTTGATCTATATCATTACTGTCCGATACTTTAAAAAAAACAGGAATGGAATATTTGAGTAACAATTGTAGACCACTTTGTACATCAGTCTGGGAGTTAGGTAATTCATCCACGATGAGGCGATAAGCTTGTTCAGTCGTATTTGCTATTTGAGTATTGCGGATCAATCGAACCAATTGCCGTTGTCCGGCAGGAATACTAATGACCATAGGACTAGCAATTAAATCTTTAGAGTTTGTTAAAATATCTTGTTGATTGCTTTGTGTCCAAGCGTTCACTCGCACTTGTGCACGAATACTCTCATTACCTGTATTGGTCAACCAAAGTTCTTTGACTTTTTCTTGTTGTGAGAATTCTAATAAAATAGGCGCAACTTGCAAACTGGCAGCATGCGCCTGTGTTATAAAAATACTAGCTGCCAAGATTCCTGTACCACAAATGTGGAACACATGAGAGAATTTGGCTGGCTTTTTCATGTGGACTCTTTACGATAATAAAAATTAATAAGTTACTGTAGCGGTGACGGTATCTGCATAGTTACCAGCGCGTACATTTGTAGAGCCAAATAATTTAGCAACTACAGGAATACTCTGTACATCACCTGAGCCAGTTGCAGAATATAGATTATCTTTGTTGTCCCACGCTGTATCACTAGATTTTTGAAATAATTTATAATCAATGCTAGACGTAGCGTCAGCCGTATTGGTCATTTTACCACTACCAGATAAACCAACTTTGTATGGTGTTTGACTAGTACAGGTTACATTTAAAGTACCAGTTTTATCTGTTGCTGCCATACCACTATTTACTTTACCGAAATCGATATCTGTAGCACTGATCGCACATGTTGATACAACTTCAATTTTAACTTGGAAGGTTGTATCCGCAGCTTTAGTAGAAGCATTCGTCTGTCCTGCTATAAATACGCCAGAAGAAAGCAATAATGCTGTAGTGATAAAGTTTTTCATATAAGGGCCTATTAATAATGAAACAGATGGTTTTTTTAAAAACTTGCTGTTATTTTTTAATAGTTTCATAAAAAAATTTTACTACTAAAAAATAGAGTGTGAAACATATCACATTTTATGACTTTTTCAATATTTATTGACGTTATTTTAAGCGACTTTAATTCGTATCCTGGACGGCACACCCGACGCTGATTTAAGAAATCTAAATAATAAAAAACCCCGGCATCCTGCCAGGGTTTTTTATTGGAACATTAGGTCTCTGTGCTCTTGCGTGTCTTATATAGCGCCATCCTGGTGCTTATTTTTAATTATATGGAACTTCCTGTCCCTGACCATTCAATCATATGAAAATTATACTATTCCGAATAGCCGCAAAGGGCCGAGTTTCATGTGAGCCAAAGCGTACAAAATAGCCTAAATTTTATCCACAGCAATTGGGGATAGTTTCGCAACCTAGATCCGCATGAAATAGGCATTGATCCCAAAATGATCATTTATTAATCAATTCTCTTGGCAAAATGTTACAGATTTGCCTAAAAACTCACCAACTTATTACAAAAGCAGATTTTTTGTGCATTTTGTGATCATGGTTAAAATTTTAAGTTATTGATATTTCAATTAATATACAAGTGTACTTCGTATAACGCCCATTATGTTAAATGAAGAATAATTTCGTCGAATATTCAGGCTCTCAATTCCGCAAAGCTTGCAGAATCTTGTCTAATTTGTAATCCTTGCAGCCAAGGGTGTCTAGCTGAGCTAAGGCAGGTATTTGTTGTAGTCGGGCCGCTATAACCCTGATGACGAGTGCCTGTATGTTTAATCTAAATATCTTTAATAAGATCTCTGGCGAAGTATTGACCATTAAAAATGACCTTCAGCTTAATTCTGAAATTCAACTCATAACAAAATATAAGACCTCTACTTCTGAAGATTATAAAAAAGCAATTATTTTGATTTTTAAAGAACGTGGCTATACCAGGTTAGAAATAGGTCAGCTGTTTAGTAGTTAACTCTAAGACTTTAATTGATGTCTCGCCCAGTCTGCAAGGAGCTGTATTGCTTGTCTAATTTCATCTGATAGCGAATGTCCAGCATTGATCCTTATACAATTGTTATAGCGATTGCCTGCACCAAAAACCAATCCTGGCACAATATTAATCTCTTGCTGCTGAGCGAAGCAGTACATTTCCAAACTATCTATTTGTTTTGGAAACTGGAGCCATAAAATATATCCTCCTTGAGGATTGGTTAACCCAAAAGAGATATCTTTAAAAGCTTCTGCTATGAAGTATCGATATTCTTCTACCTGCGCCCATAGCTTCGGGCGTAAATTATTTAAATGTTGTCTATATGCACGACTATAAATTAAGTCTGCCAATCCAAGTTGTAATGGGGTATTTACATTGATGTTCTGTGTTATCAATTTAGCATGTAGATTTACGAGTCTTGAGGGAGTACAGAACCAACCGATTCGATATGCGGGTGAAACTGTTTTAGAGATAGATCCACAATATATGATGTATCCATCTTCATCCCAGTATTTGATAGGCAACGGTCGTAGATTATCAAAACAGCATTCAGCATAAATATCATCTTCGATAACATAGCATTGATATTTAGCAGCCAATTGTGCAATTTTTTCTTTATCTTTGTTTGTTAAGCAAAACCCTAAAGGATTTTGATAGTTAGCTGTCAATAGGCAGACTTTTGCTCCCGAATGTTGCATTGCTTGTTCTAATCGCTCTAAGTCAAATCCCTCCGTATGTGCAGGAACTTCAACAATTTTCCGCTTAAGTAAGGCCAATAATTGCAACTGACCGTTATAACATGGAGTCGGGACAATAATACTGTCGCCTACTTGAGTTAGCTGTTGAACTATTACTGATAGTGCAGGCATACATCCATTACTAATGTAAATACTCTCTGGAAGGATATAGAAACCATCTTCTGCCCAATGAGTGGATAGAGCTTCGCGTAAGAGAATGTGGCCTTGTCGATCACTATAGAGAAAATCTTCAGCTTTACTATTTTTAATTGCCCGTAGCATTGACTGCTTTAAAAAAGTAACTGGAATTAAGTCAGGAGAAAGTTGAATTGAGCCTAATTGAGCTAGTTTTTTCTTAGTTGCCGCTTCTTGGATCTGAATTTGTAGATCTAAATGAGAAACCTCCTGTATACCTGGAACAAAATCAGAATGGTAAGGTAAAGTTAAATTAGAGAGTGTTTCTAATCCATTAATATTCTGAACAAAGTATCCCGATTTGTTTACCACATAGATAAAACCTTTGGCCTCTAATAGGTCATAACAAGATTTTGCCGTATTAATACTGACCTTATGTTGTTTAGAAAATTGACGCAAAGACAGCATTTTTTGTCCAGATTTTAACTCTTGACCTTTGATTCTATTAATTAATTGATTTGCTAAGATCTGATATTGAAACATTGTCAATCTGTACCTATTTTTTTAATTTATCTGCATCTGTATCTATTAAAGTAACAGATATATTCTGTTTTCAGGTACAAACGGATACTCATTATGAAAATTATTTTGATGCTCTTAACATTAGGAGGATTAACTGCTTGTGAACTAAAACAAGTTTCTCAACAAGTTCAACAGCAACAAGATGTCTGTGAGGGAGTTATCACATTATTTCTTAAAGTACAAAGTTTAGAAAATTATCAGCTTTTAAGTATAAAAGCTTTATCTGATCTCCCTAAAAAATATAGTTATCAGTATCGCTTTGAAGGCGATCTTCATTTTATAAATACGCCTAAAAGACCAAATTTAAACTTTCAATGTAGTGAGAATTTTGATCAAAAAATTGAAGTAAAATTAGTAGATGGTGAAAAAAAAATATTGATTGGAGAAATGAATATTTTAAAGGCTCAGATAGTGAAAAAAATTATAGCCTATCGAAATTTATGAAAATTTAGTATTGCTAAAATTAACATAATACACCTTATGCGAAGTCAAAAATGGGAGCCATTAGCTCCCATTTTTACTATATTTTTTTAAGGTCTTAGGCATGTTGTACTGTGAGTTTTAAGCCTAAAGCATTCACTACACGATTAATGGTATCAAAACGTGGTGCTGAATCATGACGTAGGGCTTTGTAGAGTGCCTCACGCCCAATCCCTGCTTCTTTAGCAATTTGAGTCATGCCACGAGCTTTAGCAATAACACCAAGTGCATGGGCTAATTCAGCTGGATCATTATCTTCAAGAACCATATTGAGATACATCACAATGTCTTCTTCAGTTTTGAGTGACTCAGCCATATCAAAACTTGGTAAATCAGCGACTTTAACCATTTTAATCCTCCAATGTTTTCGATAATTTGACTGCACGATCGATGTCTTGTTGTTGAGTCGATTTATCTCCTCCACCAAGCATTACAATCACTACGTCACCATGTTGGATGTAATACATTCTCCATCCAGCACCGAAGAATTCTCTCATTTCCCAAACGCCATCTTGGAGAGGCTTAATGTCTCCCCAATTTCCACGTTGAACCTTATCTAATCTACGATTCAGGCGAATACGGGTCATATTGTCTTTAATGCCATCCAACCATTCATCAAATTCTGGCAGACGTTTAATTTCAATCATGAGGATTCCTTATCTTCTCACTATATTGTATTCGATCGAATACAATATGCAAGTAATCTATACGAACATTCATTAATTTCGTATAACCACCATTATGTTAAATGGGGGGCTTTTTGTAATGCCAGTTTCCTGCCCAGAGGTCATATACATCAAAATTTTTAAGGGCAGCCCAAATATTATCCTCACCAACAAAATCAAGAATATTTGTTGGAATTGATAAGCCAAATAAGTTTTTATCTATAAAGAAGCCTTCACAAGAATCAATAACACCTTTCAAAGATTCAATTATCTCATTCTCGTTCTCGCAACGGATTATGACTTGTAACCCCATTATTCTTTAAACTCCACAGATGCGACTAGGCTTAATTGATTAACTATTTTTTCCTGTATATGGACGTCTATCAATTGTCCTCTAATATCATAAATAATTCGACAATTAGAAATGTGTGATGGTAATTGTGATCGAGTAAATTTAACTCTCGAAAGGTTATATTGGATGCTCATAGTTACTTGTTCATCTGCCTCTAAAGCATGATTGCAAACAAAAATAAATTCTTTATTTTTTTCATTTATAAATTCAGGAGTAGAAGACCAATAATCATACATATGTTAGATATCCAATTTATTTATTTTTTCTAAAATTAACATAATACACCTTATACGAAATGCTTCAAATTATTTGTTTTAATTCAGTTGTTTATGTTGTATTGAAAAGCCCAATCCTCACCGATTGGGCTTTTTTTATGATTATTCACGTTCCACGCTTACTATTTGAGCAATGTTCCACAACTTTATAAAGCCAATCTAATCAGAAAATTCTAGATATATAAAAATCGCTCATAACACCTTTCATATCTTTTCATTGATTTTTATGCAATGCATCTTAGTGTTATTCCGCAGTTTTGCTATAGTAAAAGCAATTTTGGATCAACATCAGGACTATGTTATGTCAGCTACACCACGCATTGGAATCTTGGGTGCAGGCGGCCGTATGGGGCGTATCCTCATTCAGGCTGTGCATGAAGCCGGTTATCAATTGGCAGCTGCAGTAGAACGCCCTGAAAGTACCCTATTAGGCGCAGATGCGGGCGAACTTGCCGGGATTGGTGCAGTCGGTGTCAAGGTGGTGGGTAGTCTTGCAGAGGTGGTCAAAAACTGTGATGTCGTGATTGATTTCACTGCACCGGCAGCGACCGTCAATCATCTGAAAATTTGCCGTGAAGCAGGTGTTGCCATCGTGATTGGTACCACGGGGATGAATGATGAGCAAAAAGCTTATTTAGATGAATCAGCAGCTGAAACCCCTGTGGTTTATGCAGCGAATTATTCAGTCGGTGTGAACGTATCGATTAAACTGCTTGAACTGGCATCGAAAGTCTTTGGCGATACGGTGGATATCGAAGTGATTGAGGCACATCACCGTCATAAAGTGGATGCACCATCGGGTACTGCACTTATGTGGGGTGAAGCGATTGCGGATGCTTTAGGCCGTGACCTGAAAGAAGATGCCGTGTATTGTCGTGAAGGTCATACCGGTCCGCGTGAGCGTCAAAGCATTGGTTTCCAGACCATTCGTGGTGGTGATATCGTCGGTGAACATACCGCCATGTTTATTGCCGATGGGGAACGTGTGGAAATTACCCATAAAGCCACCAACCGCATGAACTTTGCCAGCGGTGCAGTACGTGCTGCTGCCTGGGTGGTCGGCCGTGATGCACGTAAATATGACATGAAAGATGTGCTGGGTTTTAACGATATTCAGGTTTAAAACCCAGTCAAAATCATTTATAAAAAAGATCTAAAACTAAAATAAGACGAATAATAAAATGCAAAAAATGATCTTCCTGCTCTGTGCAGTGGTGCTTGGCACCATTGCGCAGGCAAAGCCGCTACATACGCCCAAACTGAGTATTGATAAAAATAATATCAAGGTCTGGACCTATCAGGATCAGCAGAATCCGGTCTTTCTATATAAGGCAGAAACTACCTACCATGCACCAATTGAAAATGCCGTGTCGCTGATTCTGGATATCGAGCATGCCGTGCAATGGGTGCCTTATATGGGCAGCATCAAGGTCTTATCACGTGATGATAAAAAAGGCGAATTTACCTTGTATATGGTGCTGGATTTTCCATTTCCGTTAAAAGACCGCGACCTGATTGTACAGGGCAAGATGATCAAGCAAGCCAATGGACAGATTAGTATCAAGAATAAAGCCATTCAGACCGGTTATCCCTTAAATCCGAATTATGTGCGTTTGACCGATTATCAGGGGGATTGGACTTTTCAAAAGCTGGCCAATAATCAGGTCAAGGTTTCAACTTATGGTTATGCCAATCCGGAAGGCTCGATTCCCTTAACTTTTGTAAATATGTTCGTGCAGCAACAGCCTTATCAGATGCTACAAAAGATGAAAGCAGAGCTGGCCAAGCCTGCAGGCCTTGCAGTTTTGCCGGAAGTATTGCAATAAAAAAAAGACCCAATTGCTGGGTCTTTTTGACAGATTGAAACAGGCAGAGTTTAAGCTTCAAAATCTGCTTTAAGTACAATCCGGTAGCGGGCTTTACCCGAATGCAGATGTTCAATTGCTTGATTCAGCTGTGATATCGGGAAGACTTCAATTTGTGGGGCAATATTTTTACGCGCAGCAAATTGCAGTAACTGACGTAAGGCTGCCGGTGAACCGGTTGGAGAGCCGGTAACAGACTTGGCGCCGCCAATCAGCATGCCCGCCGGAATCGGCATCGGTTCTAATGGCAGACCCAGCATATGCACAGTACCGTTCGGTGCTAAAGTGGCCAGATAAGCCTGCCAGTTCAAGGTGACATTGACCGTACTCAGCAATAAATCGAACTTGCCACGCTGTGCCTTTAGGGCAGCGACATCACGACTATTCACCACATGATCAGCACCCATGGCTTTCAGCTCATCGGTTTTATCCAGATTTGATGTGAAAGCCGTAATCTCACAGCCCCAAGCTTTGAGCAGTTTAATTGCGATATGACCCAGACCCCCAATCCCGATCACGCCAACATGATGAATAGCCTGAATCTGATGTTTCAGGATTGGATCAAATACGGTAATGCCGCCACAGAGCAGAGGGCCGGCACTTTCAGGATCCAGATCTTCAGGCAGAGGAATGACCCATTGCCAGCCAGCACGGACCTTGTCGGCGAAACCACCGGCATGTCCGACAATAGTCGCCACTTGGCCGCCAGTACAGAGTACCTGCTGACCTGAAATACATGGATCACAATACTGGCAGCTTTCCGCCGTCCAGCCAATGCCAACCCGTTGACCCACTTTCAGGCCTTTGGCTTCGCCACCCAGTTGCGTGATGATACCGATAATTTCATGTCCAGCCACGACCGGATAAACGGATGAACCCCAGTCATTATTGAGGACTGAAATATCAGAATGACACAGGCCACAGTATTCTACTTTGACTTCGACCTGATGTGGCTGTAGTTCACCAGCATCGAATTGATAGGGTTCGAGTGCAGCACCTGCTGACATTGCAGCATAAGCGTGGATAATATTATTCGACATAAATTCAGCTCTTCTTTGAATGGGAATATATTGTTTTAAAGTGACAATGATTTTCGTGATCATCGACCATACCGACGGCCTGCATAAAGGCATAGCAAATGGTGGGTCCGACAAATTTAAAACCGGCCTTTTTTAAGGCTTTTGACATGATCTGGCTTTCGATAGTCTGTGCCGCTGCCTGACGATAATCCGCAACATCATTATTCAGTCGTGGTTGCTGGGCAAAAGACCATAGCCATTGCCCTACATTGATGTCTTGCTGTTGCAGCTTGAGCCATGCTTGGGCATTCTCGCGAATGGCATGCAGCTTGCCACGATGACGGATCAGGCGGGCATCCTTAAGCTTGAGTTCGAGTTGTTGATCTGTAAGTGCTGCAATCGACTGAATGGAATATTGAAAAAAATGTTCACGATACGCTTCACGTTTTCTGAGTACGGTAATCCAGGCTAGACCGGCCTGCTGTCCTTCCAGACACAGCATTTCAAACAGGCGATTTTCATCCAGCAGGGCTTGTCCCCATTCCTGATCATGATAGGTGATATACAGCGGATCATTGGAGCACCAGCCACAGCGTTGCAGAGTCATGCCATGCTCCTTGTTTTTATGGTTTTATAATTTAAACACAGCCCATTGATCCTGCTGATTGTCCCAGTACGACAGTTCAGCCTGATCCAGATCGCTAAATTGAATCCACATGTCTTTACCACTTTTGTCGGTATAACCGGTACTGATCAGCAGCGCATCTTCGGTAATTTCCATCACCCAGCCCTGGTAGCTTTGACCATTCAGCACGATTTTTTGTTGATTGCCTGATTCAGCAAATTCTACCAGACGGTTGATCAACGTTTCTGACATGTAAATATCCTAAAATTAACGTAAATAGGGGTAGGGGTTGACCACACCGCGCCCCTTGCCCTGTAAATAAATACCATAATGCAGATGTGGTGCAGTATGTCGGGCATTACCGCTATTGCCCACATAGCCGATGAGCTGGCCTTTTTTGACAGCATCACCCACTTTCAGGCCGCGTTTATGTCCATCCAGATGTGCATAATAATGCCAGGAACCGCCCGGACCCAGAACCCAGACTACTTTACCACCCAAATTGTTATTGCGTAAATCTGCAATCAGACCTTCTGTGGCACTAAAGACTTTGGTTCCACGTGGAGCCATGATGTCAATGCCCTCATGCAAACGTCCGCGACTGCGCGACGCCCCCCAGGTATCCTGTAATTCACGTGCCTGTACACGTGCCACCGGGATGGGCAGTGAAGAAGGCATTCGCTTATTTTGCAGTTTTTGTACCAGTAGCGGATTTAACTGTGCAGAAGAAGGTTGTTTCGGCGTACTGCTACAGGCGGTCAGTAATATGGCAATCAAAGCCACCCAGGTCAAAGCAAGGTATTGGCGCACGCTATTCATCCTTAAATATTGGCAATGCTCATTCTGAGCTGATCGATATGATGCTTTGTCCAGACTATGTCATAGGTTAACGGCAGAGATCAATTTTTTCATTGCTGTCGGCAGACCGCAATCAATGGCTGTCTCTGGACGCATCCAGTTGCTTTGCAGTTCAATCGCCAGATGTTCCTGCTGATCCTGATCCACTGCGAAAACGGTTGCTTCAAGCTGCCAGGTGAAGTGGGTGAAACTATGGCTGATCTGGACTTTTTTAAGGATATTTTTTAGGCCAAGCTGCTGACATTGCTGTTCGAATTCATGGGCATTTTCAATAATTGGCAAACACCAGAGTCCGCCCCACAGGCCACTGTTGGGTCGTTGTTGCCACAGCCATTCATTAGAGGACTGAATCAATAATACTTGTGCTGAGCGCACTGGCACCGGTTTTTTGGCTTTCTTGAATGGTAATTCATTTTCCAGACCCTGCTGATGCGCTTTGCAATGTTGCTGCATCGGACAATATAGGCACAGAGGTTTTTTTGGGGTACAGACTGTAGCCCCGAGATCCATAATCGCCTGGGTATAGTCATGATTACGTTCGACCGGACATAATTCTTCAGCCAGTTGCCATAAAGCACGTTCATGAATGGGTTTGGACAGATCCTCTTCAATTGCGAAAAAACGCGACAACACCCGTTTGACATTGCCATCCATAATCACGCCGTATTGGCGTAAACCCAGTGACATTAAGGCACCAGCGGTGGAACGGCCGATCCCCGGCAAGGCAATCCATTGTTCCAGGGTTTGAGGAAACTGCTGCTGTGCTGTCACCATGCCGGCAGCTTTGTGCAGGTTACGGGCACGGGCATAATAGCCCAGTCCTGCCCAGTAAGGTGCAACCTCATCCCAAGAGGCTTGACCCAAGTCCTGAACGGTCGGAAAACGCTGAATAAAGCGTTCATAATATTGCAGCACAGTTTTGACCTGGGTTTGTTGCAACATGATTTCAGAGACCCAGACTTTGTAGGGATCATCTGTCACCTGCCAGGGCAAGTCATGACGACCATGCACATCAAACCATTCTAACAGGGCATCTGAAAATACAAACATGGATAAATAGCAACCGAATAAGCAGCAGCCATTATAGCGGAATCGGCAGGCCTAAAATGTGAAAAGTAGATAAAAACTGCGGAGTAGTGTGTAGGGATATCGGCTTAATAACACAAACAATAAATGCTCCGAAGAGCATTTATTTTAAAACAGCAAAGATTTAGTCGCTAATCCCCCAGCGTTCATCCAGCTTCAATATTTTGTCTTTATAGCGCGGAATAATATGAATATGCAGATGTTCGACCTTTTCCTGAAACACTTCGCCATCAATAAAACCGACATGGAAACCGGCGGGCTGGTAACGTAAATTGAGCTCATTACGTGCCTGTTCGAGCAAAGACATCAGGCTTTTACGTTCTTTGTCCGTCACTTCAAAAAATGAAGCCACATGCCGGAGTGGAATCACTACACAGTGACCTTCGGATAATGAATTCGGTTCAGGCAGCACCACACCATAATCATTTTTAGCAATGACATCATATTCGTCATAGTTACAGTAAGGGCAGTTGGTTTCAGCCATAGTCAGCATTCTCCTCTGGTAGGATTTATCGTTCTTTTCTTCAATGATTCTTTAAAGTGCTCAGCTTGATTTCAAGTCGAGCACTTATATCTATTTAAGCCAAATGACGTTCCAATAAGGCATACATCGCCGCCAAGCTTTTTTGTTCCGCTTCAGCATTGTAACCAAGATCCACGCCATTGGCTTTGGCCCGTTCGTCGGCGAGCGGGTTGCTAAAGCCATGTTTGGCATCTTCAAAGACAATCACCTCATGCTCGACGTTGGCCGCATGCATTTCTTCACGGAAACTGGCGACATCATCTAAGGTGACCATGCTGTCTAGCTCACCGTGCAAGACTAGAATTTCGGCCTGAACCTGACCTTCTTGAGCCGGTGCTTTGGCAGCAAGTGTCCCGTGGAAGGTGGTCACTGCTTTTAAAGGGGCATTGGCACGCGCCAGATCCAGCACTACTTTACCGCCGTAACAAAAACCGATGGCAGCAAGTTTCTCTGCATTGACTTCATCCTGTGCTGCCAAGGTATTTAAAGCTGCTGTCGCACGATCAACGATGGTGTCCGGATCTTCAAAGGTCTGCATCATCCACTGGTAGGCCTGATCAGAATGGGTGGTCACTTTTTTGTCACCATACATGTCAATTGCCAAGGCCGCATAGCCATGTTCTGCAAGTTCGCGAGCACGCTGTTCGGTATATTCATTACGACCCCACCATTCTGGTGCGACCAGCACACCTGCAAGGGGTGTATCTGTTTCTGGAGCGGCAAAATAGCCAATCAATGCGCTACCATCCGGCGCAGTATAATGAATTTCACGGGTCTTGATTGCTGCCATGCTGACGTCCTCTATTCTTGTTGAACCGTTTAATTAACATATAACATAGCAAAACTGATCTGAATGTGACATGAAAACATTCGATTAATTATGCTTCATCCATATAAAAAAGAGAGGCCGCTATCGCGCCTCTCTGATTGAATATTTAAAAAAACAGTATTGATTACTTCATAATTTCCAGTAATTCCACATCAAAAATTAAGGTACTGTTTGGCTCAATCACATCACCTGAACCAATTTGTCCATAGGCCAGTTCTGCAGGAATGAAGAAGCGGTATTTGGCACCTTCTTTCATCAGTTGCAGGCCTTCAGTCCAACCGGTAATCACTTGGGTGGTACGGAAGACCACAGGCTGATTACGGGCAATTGAACTGTCAAAAACCGTGCCATCAATCAAACGGCCTTCATAATGTACGCGGACATTGCTATCGGCTTTTGGCGATTTGCCTTTGCCTTCCTGAAGAATCTGATATTGCAGGCCAGATTTAGTCGTTTTTATCCCTGCTTTTTTGGCATTTTCTGTCAGAAAAGCCTGACCGATTTTGGTGTTTTCTTCAGCTTTTTGTTTTAATTCAATCAGCTCTTTGGCTTCACTTTGACGTTTAAACTGGGTCAGCACTCGAGCCATGTCTTCTTCAGTTAAAGTGGATTGTTTTCCGGCAGCAGCAGCTTTTAAACCGGCACTGAAAGCATCCAGATCAATCCCTTGCAAAGAGTCGGCATTACTTTTTCCCATCAGATAACCAAAGCTATAACCGACCTGTTCAGCTTCCGGGCTTTTATTGGTCACATCTTTGGCAAGCAGATTGCCAGAACTTAGCAGTAAAACCATCAAGCTTATTTGTATTTTCATATTTATTCTCAAAATAAAGGAGAGCGCATTGCTCTCCTTATTTATAGATTATTTGACTTCAATGAGTTCCACATCAAAAATCAAAGTACTGTGTGGAGGAATCGTCCCTGGCACGCCTTGTTCACCATAACCAAGTTGAGATGGGATATACAGGGTCGCTTTACCGCCTTCTTTCATCAGTTGCAGACCTTCAGTCCAGCCTGGAATCACTTGATTGAGTGGAAACTCAATCGGCTCGCCACGTTCAACCGAACTGTCAAATACAGTACCATCCACCAGTTTGCCGGTGTAATGGACTTTCACGATTGAAGAAGCAGCTGGCTGTTTGCCCGTGCCTTCTTTAGTCACTAGGTATTGCAAACCGGAAGCTGTGGTTTTTACACCCGCTTTTTTGGCATTTTCTGTCAGGAAACTGTCACTCGATGCTTGTGCCTGTTTAGTGCTATCGAGTTGCTTTTGCTGCATTTCTTTCTGGAACTGTTCGTAAGCTGCCTGTAATTCTTCTTCAGTATACGCCGGTTCAGTACGCGCATGTCCTTCACGTACGCCTGTCACAAAGCTATTAATATCGAGTTCAGGTGGGGTTTGATGAGCCACTTCATAACCGAGAGCATAGCTGATTTTAGAAACAGCAGAGGCATCTTTAGATGCTTTAGTCGTTTGAGCAGCTGGGTTTTGAGTTGCATAGTAAACAGGTACTAGCGCGGCACCGCCTAGAAGAACAGCGACAGCAATCGGTAAGGCCTTGCTCATGTATTATTCCAATCTAATGTTATCGTTGAGGTTCATTCCATCTTAGCAGAAAATTTTGAGAAATCTTGCAGAATGGGTGGTTTTTTAGCAAGCAAATATCGCAGTTTGGTAGAGCTTTAAAAAAATAAAAAAACCAGCAATGGCTGGTTTTTTTATTCAAAAAGATCAACTGGTTTTTGTTTTGGTTTTATAGCTATAAGTATAATCATAGCTATAACTACCACCTGCTGAACGCTGGATATCATTCAGGATAAAGCCATTTACGGTACTTCCCGCTTGTTTAAAACGGTTCACTGTCAGTGCCAATTCCTTCATTTGTGTTTTTGCATAGCGGGCCACCACCAGATTGAGTCCGACATATCGGGACACGATGATCGCATCCGTGACCGCCAGGACAGGAGGCGTATCAATTATAATATGATCATAGTGTGGCGTCAGGTGTTGCAGTAATTCCTGAAACCGTACCGAATTGAGAAGTTCGGATGGATTGACTGGATTTTCACCACAGGTGATGACGCTGAGGTTTGCTACATTGGTGCTTTGTACCATCTGTTCCAAGGTAATTTGCTCATTCAGGTATTCAGTTAATCCATATTGATTATCCAAATCAAAATATTTGTGTATATGACCACGACGCAAGTCCGCATCAATGATCAATACGCGTTTATGTTTTTCTGCCATGATGACTGCCAGATTGCTGGAAACAAATGATTTTCCAACTCTAGGCGCTGGACCCGAGATCATAATAATATTGTTTTTGGCCTGAGACAGAGCGAAATGACTTGCTGTCCGGATGCTGCGCAAGCTTTCGATCGCCATATCATCACTATGTTTAAGGGCTAATAAGAACGGCAGTTTTTTCTTTTTCAGCAGTTTCAGTCCCGGTTTCTGAACAGGGGAGTGTGCAATATTGGCATAGACGGGAAGATCCAGTTGGTATTCTATTTGGCTACTATCTTTCACTCCAGAACGGAACATATTGCGGAATAATGCCACCAGAATTCCCAAGAAAGTACCGAAGCAAAAAGTTAAGAACAGAATTAATGGCTGTTTCTGTTTAATCACGTCAATCGGTTCAAGCGCAGTATCAATAACATGTACATTGCCAATCTCGCCGGCTTTGGCAATTCGCAGTTGTTGGTAGGAATTGACCAAATTGGTATACAGTTGTTGTTTGACTTCGACTTCACGAGACAGTTGTAAATACTGGCGTTGTATCTCTGGAAGATTTTTAAGTGTCGTATTGAGCTCACGAATCTTGCCATTAATCACACGAAGTTGAGCAGTAACTTCTCGCATGGTCGGGTGTGCTGCTGCATATTTGGCGCCTATTTCCGCCTGTCTCTGTTCGAGTAGAGCTCGTTGTGTTTCTAAAGTCACACTCTGATTTAAATATAATTCTGACTCCCGGGTGATGTCGACAGTATTATGCTGTTGACGGAATTGGTTAAAGACCCGCTCTGCATCATCCAGCTGTTTTCTTAAATCCGGTAATTGAGCATCCAAGAAAGCGAGGGTCTGAGCAGTTTCTGCTGAACGACGGGTAATATTATTTTGGCTATAAATTGCCAAGATAGTATTCAGAACTTTGGTGATGTGCTGTTTGTCATGACCTTGGTAGCGAAGCTGCAAAATCCCGCTAAGTTCGCCTTTTTCTACAATTGAATAATTGGCAAGAATAGAATCAATCGCTGAGGGTAAAGAGAGCTTTTGCACCTGATAACTGCTATCTAGCGGATCCTGAGTAAAGATCGCGATTTTCCAGTCGCCCTGCGCAGTCTTGAATTGTACTGGCTGGTTCAGTGCACCCTTGAAAATGGTTTCTTTTGTCACAGGATTGATCAGACTAAAGCCCTGTTGTTGAAATTGCAGTAGCAGATTTTTATCCAAATAGGCGGTAGGAACTTCAAACTGTCGAATGTCGAAGCTTTTTTGATCCTCTTTAAAGCGCACAGTTTCAGGTTGATATTCGGTTTGATAATTTACACCTTGAAATAGTCGCTGAACAAAAGTGTCTTCAGTACTGGCAATCTGAAGATCCAAATTTAAGCGATTAATTACTGATTCCAGAATATTGCGTGATTTTAATACCTCAACTTCAGCATTAGATGAAGACATTTGTCCAATGACACTTGAAAGGTTACCCAATAAAGCAGCTGAGGCACCTCTACTTTCTTCGACTTGGACGATGGCATCGACCTTATAATTAATCGCTACAGTGCGTAAATAGAGCAGGACAGCAAGCACGCTGAGCAAGGCACATACGAGGATAAGTTTCCATTGCGCAAACAAGGAAAATAACACCCCTTTTAGGTCAATCATATTTTCGGTATTGTTATTTTTGTTCATAATTTTGCTTTCTAAAAGTTTAAAAGTGATTTTTCCAGTCGATGACGTCGTTTTGAATTAAATTACAGAACTTCATCAAAGATCTGCTGCCCCTGCAAAAATGAATCCCAAATATGCTGACTTTATTGTTCCCTCATGAAAAATTTAGTCTGGTAAAACCAGATATTTTTATGATGATCAGGATAAGATTATTTTTATTCAATCTGCTTCATATTTAGTGTTGAACTACATGGAGTTGCAGGCAGATCCCATGCTATTACGTAAAAAATGCTGTCTTGTGATCAGCGCTGAGTATTACTTCAGCCATCTATATTTATAGATTTAATCTACAAATACGGGCAGATCTCGTTAGTAAACATTCAGTCATTAATCGATGGCTAATACTTTCAAAACAGCTCCCCAAAATCTTTTTAATATACATAGCTGAACTACCTGCTAGCGTATAGCTGTACCAGCAACATTTGAAAATGGAAGAATCTGGCTAACCACTCGTTCCCAACGAGTCAGACCTGTGGCATCCACATAGACAATATCATTGCTGTGCATTTTGAACTTTTTGGCCAAGCCAAAATCTCCCAGGTTTTTTAAACTTAAATGATATATTTCAGTCATCTGGTTATTTGAATTGTCACGTAAGACGTAAATTCGACTAGCACTGGCTGAATAGGGATTAATCCCTTCACTTTCACCGAGAACATCCGCGAGAGTCATCCCCTGGTCACGTATGGGTAAGGGGGTATTCGTGCCTGCTTCACCCATGACATAGATTTTCTGATTTTCACGAGGACTGATATACAGGGTGTCATTGGGTTGAATTAACAGCTTATGTAATGAATATCCTGCCTTTTCTAATGCAATTGTATTGAGGTCATAGGCCACACCCTGACGCACCAATTGAATAGAGCTAGAGTTACCTTGCTCGTTAATGCCGCCGGCCAGACCCAGTGCTGTATAAACGCTCACGGGCTGATCAGACAAATAAAACTGCCCAGCTGATTTCACATTACCCACCACTGAATAACGCTGTCCCTGATAAGAAAGTACTCTCACCACCACATCTGGATTGTTTAAATAAGGAATTAATAGTCGGCGTACTTCCCGATTAACCTCCGGAAGGGTTTTCCCTACTGTTTTATAGCGTCCAATTAATGGAAAATGGATATAACCATTTCGGTCAATTTGATAACCATTGGTATTATCAGTTGCTGTTGGAACTGCACTAATTTCCGGGTAGGCCCATAATTGAAAGGATAAAATATCACCTGGATTCAAACGATAATCCTGCATTTCATGCTGAAATAAAGGTGCGTAATGATTCAGGTGTTGAGTTTGGGCTGACTGCACTGCAGGTAGATTGTCCTGAGTCAATTTTACCAGATTAACTTGAGTTCCCAGTTCGGTTTGATAAATTCCTTCATCTGGTAAATCATAGGTTTGAAAGCCAGATGTTGCTGCACATCCGACTAATGATAGGCTTAAGGTTAAAACGCCTATAAGGTGTCTATTGTTCACTTGAAACCCCTTTATTTTTATATATTTAAAATTAGTATTTATTCGTAATTATTAATTTTTTTAACATGGTTTATGTGATTAACATCTAAAAGTTATAACAAATTATATAGCTTGTCTATACTTATTTTTAGTTCTAAGTATACGTTTGAATTAAAATAGATCAATAACATTTATTAAAAAAAGTATCTAAAACTTCCATTAAATTAAGGTGTAGAGATACAAGTATTACTTAGTTTATTCAGGTAAAACGTATTGTTTATAAATTTTATTGCTTGCAGATTAAGGTGATTATCACAGTATAACTATGCAAAACAAAAGCTTAGAAATAATGAAAGTATTTTCATATTATTTGTGTATACTTTAAAGGTTTTTTAGATTCTATTTTTATTAAATTTCACATATATTTATTCGGCATTAACTAGATTATATAAATGAAGTGTTAATTAATAATCTCTTATTAGTTGAAAGTAATATATCAGTAGTTGTAAAGCTTAAGCTGATTTTTATTGGTTGAAAAGTGTTTTAAAAAAACAATAATTATAAAGTATTGGGTAAGGGGTATAAGAAAAATAATTATCCATAAAATGTAACTATATTTGAGAATAATATTTTTATAGGTGGTGTGTTGAATAAAATTAATATATGTTATAAATAATCAAATAAGAATATCTATGCCAGAAGGCATCAATGAATTAAAAAAATATTTGAAAAGTAAAATAAAAATAAAAGGAATACTGGGAATGGTGAAAAAAATATTAGTGACTGGTGGAGCTGGTTTTATTGGATCTGCTACCGTCCGGCATATCATCAAAGCGACTGAACATCATGTTTTAAATGTTGATAAGTTAACTTATGCAGGCAACTTGGAGTCATTAATTTCTATATCAGCTCATCCCCGTTATCAATTTGCTCAAACTGATATTTGTGATCATGTATCTTTAACACGATTATTTTCAGAATTTCAGCCAGATATCGTCATGCATTTGGCAGCAGAGTCTCATGTAGATCGTTCGATCGATGGTCCAGCTGAATTTATCAGCACCAATATTGTAGGTACATATACCCTCTTGGAGGTCGCACGAAAATATTGGCAAAATTCGGGTGAAATCAAAAAGTCTAAATTTAAATTTCATCATATTTCAACAGATGAAGTCTATGGGGATTTAGAGGGGACAACCGACTTATTTACTGAAGCCACAGCTTATTTGCCAAGTTCACCTTACTCGGCAAGTAAAGCCAGCTCGGATCATTTAGTGCGTGCTTGGCATCGAACCTATGGTTTGCCGGTCGTGGTTACGAACTGTTCAAATAATTACGGGCCTTATCATTTTCCTGAAAAACTGATTCCTTTGATCATCTTAAATGCGCTGGATGGAAAATCCTTACCTGTTTATGGCAATGGTCAGCAGATTCGGGATTGGCTTTTTGTAGAAGATCATGCCCGTGCTTTATATCAGGTTGCGACCAAAGGCAGGGTCGGTGAAACCTATAATATTGGGGGGCATAATGAAAAACAGAATATTGATGTGGTTAAAACCATTTGTGCCATCTTGGATGAACTTAAGCCACGACTCAATGGCCAAATATATGAAAGCCTGATTAGCTTCGTCAGTGATCGGCCTGGTCATGATTTACGTTATGCCATTGATGCTTCAAAAATTGAGTGTGAACTTGGCTGGAAACCACAAGAGTCCTTTGAGACCGGTATTCGTAAAACTGTGCA
This sequence comes from Acinetobacter sp. YH12105, assembly GCF_013419095.1. Lineage (NCBI taxonomy): Bacteria > Pseudomonadati > Pseudomonadota > Gammaproteobacteria > Moraxellales > Moraxellaceae > Acinetobacter > Acinetobacter sp. YH12105. The sequence goes on along the minus strand of NZ_VPAU01000012.1, from coordinate 52,918 downwards.
GTGGTATCTGGATAATCTGCAATGGTGCCGTCGCGTTCAGGATGGTTCTTATCAGCGTGAACGTTTAGGGGAGGCAGTCTAATGTCAAGATCAACAAAGGGGATTATTTTAGCAGGTGGTTCGGGCACACGCTTGCATCCAATCACTAAAGGAATCTCGAAACAGTTACTTCCGATTTATGATAAACCCATGGTTTATTACCCATTATCTGTGTTGATGTTAGCCGGTATTCAGGAGGTTCTTGTCATCAGTACCCCGGAAGATATTGATGGGTTTAAGCGATTATTAGGTGATGGTTCACAATTTGGCATGCAGCTGAGTTATGCGATTCAGCCTCGACCTGATGGTTTGGCACAAGCCTTTATTCTGGGTGAAGAGTTTATTGGGCAAAGTAATGTGTGCTTAGTGCTCGGCGATAATATCTTTTATGGGCAAGGTTTTACCCCCATGCTGCGTCAGGCTGCTGAACGTCAAAAAGGAGCCACTGTTTTTGGCTATCAGGTCAAAGATCCTGAACGCTTTGGGGTGGTGGAATTTGATGAACAGCAACATGCTATTTCAATTGAAGAAAAACCGGAAAAACCTAAATCTAACTTTGCTGTAACGGGCCTGTATTTTTATGACAATGATGTGATTCAGATTGCCAAACAAGTACAACCTTCTGAGCGAGGTGAACTGGAAATTACCTCCATTAACCAGGCATATCTGGAACGTGGTGATTTAAATGTTGAATTGCTGGGACGTGGCTTTGCCTGGTTAGATACAGGTACACAGGGAAGTCTACTTGAGGCAGCTCAATTTGTGGAAACCCTTGAAAAGCGTCAGGGTTATAAAGTTGCCTGTCTAGAAGAAATTGCAATGAATAATAGCTGGTTAAGCAAAGAACAAGTGTTAGCCATTGGTCAAACGATGAGTAAAAATGGCTATGGTCAATATCTGATTTCTTTGGTGGGGTAATCATGATGAATCTTATTGAATGGATTGATTTACCTAATCTGGGAGATCATCGTGGCAGTTTGGTGGTCGCTGAAGCCAATCGGAATATTCCCTTTCATATACAGAGGCTCTACTATATTTTTGGCGCTCAGCCTGATGTTCCTCGCGGGTTTCATGCACATAAAGAGCTTCAACAAATTGGGTTTTGTATTCAAGGCAGCTGTAAAATATTAATGGATAACAGTAAAGAAAAACAAGAAGTGTGCGTAAGTCAGTCCAATAAAGGATTATTAATTCCGCCCATGGTTTGGCATGAAATGCATGATTTTTCTGAAGATTGCATCTTATTGGTATTGGCAAGCGATTATTATGATGAAAGTGACTATATCCGTAATTACGACCAGTTTTTAAAAGAAGCAGATAAAACTTTTATTGCATAGAAAATGAGATCATAAAATTAAGAAAAATAATTCACAAGTATGATGGCTTTGTTACTCAAGAGACTTCAGAAAATAGAATTTTAAATAATAATAAATATGAAGGAGATGTATGAGATGATTAAGCCGCTTACATCATTGCGTATGTTTTTTGCGCTATTTGTTTTTCTTAGTCATTTGGCCTTTTTAAAAAATGACACACATTATGCAAATATTTTTAACAGTATTTTTGACGAAGGATTTTTAGGTGTCAGTTTTTTCTTTATATTAAGCGGATTTATTTTATCCTATAACTATAAAGAAAAATTTTTTAGAGGAAATGTTTCAAAAAAAGAGTTTTATATTTCTCGTTTAGCAAGAGTATATCCAGTACATCTAGCAACTACGGCAATTGTACTCCTGTTGACCTTTAGCCAGTCTGGACAAGGATGGGAATACTTAATTCAACACATTTTTCTAATACAAAGTTTTTTCTCTGAAGAAAATATTCATTTTTCATTAAACTCTCCATCCTGGAGCATTTCCGATGAATTGTTCTTCTATTTACTTTTTCCATTTGCATTTTTAATTTCTGAAAAAATAAGAAGCTATATATTTATTTTTTATCTTATAGCTATTTTAGTTTTGAATATGCAACTTGATAAAAACCAGAATCACTATTGGTTGTACATTTCACCATGGGTGCGTTTTTCAGATTTTTTACTTGGTATTATCCTGTTTGATCTTTATGAGAAAATAAAAGTTAATTATTCTAAAATGAAGATACCTACTTTTGTATTTGAATCAGGCGCGATTTTAATTTTTGTCTTATTCTTTGTACTTCATAGCAAGATAGATATCAGTTATAGATACTCAATTTATTATTGGTTACCTATGGCCACCATCATTCTTGTTTTTGCATTGTCTCATGTTGTTAATGAAAAAAGTATTATTACCAAGTTTTTATCAAATAAATATATGGTTTTGGCGGGAGAAATCAGTTTTTGTTTTTATTTGCTTCATGTTTTGGAAATACAAGTTTTAAATTATATAAAAAAGATGTTTTTATTTGATATAGATTTAATGTTGTTTTCATTGATTATATTTATTGTGACTTTAATAGCCAGCTTTATAATGTATAAATATATTGAAAAGCCTCTAAATAGAAAGATGAAGAAATTTTTATTAGAGCCAAGTTTTAAATCTAAGAATTATGAACTGAATAAATAATATTGGGGTTTTCACTTTAATTCATATCAAGAGATTAGTTTTGATAAATGTGAAATTAAAAAATGAATAACAAATTTTTATACGAGATTGATAAGAATGATACCTTTTCTTGAGCTAAAAGCGATAAATGCTCAATACCGTGACAAACTTATAGCAGCTTGTACACAGGTCATTGATTCTGGTTGGTATATCTGTGGCAAAGAGTTAGAGGATTTTGAACGAAATTTTGCGAATTATTGTGGTACAGAGTATGCCATAGGGGTCGCCAATGGATTGGATGCTCTAATTCTGACCCTGCGGGCATGGAAAGAACTGGGTAAACTGAATGAAGGTGATGAAGTGATCGTACCTTCAAATACCTATATTGCAAGTATTTTGGCAATTTCACAGAATCATCTGAAACCGGTATTGGTCGAACCGGATATCCATACGTTCAATATTGATGTTAAAAAAATTGAAGCCGCGATCACCATCAAAACAAAGGCAATTTTGCCTGTTCATTTATATGGACAGCTTGCTGCCATGCCAGAAATTATGGCGATTGCCAAGAAACATAATTTACTGGTTTTAGAGGATTCGGCACAAGCCCATGGCGCTGAAATCGAGGGTAAAAAAGCAGGGAATTGGGGAGATGCTTCAGGCTTCAGTTTTTATCCAGGAAAAAACCTGGGTGCGCTGGGTGATGCTGGGGCAATTACCACCAATGATGCTGAATTGGCCCATATGCTTAAGGCTATACGTAATTATGGCTCACATGAAAAATATAAAAATCTGGTCATGGGAGTAAATAGTCGCCTTGATGAAATTCAGGCGGCTATCCTGAATGTAAAACTGCCATTTTTAGATCAGGAAAACCAGCATCGTCGTCAGATTGCAGATCTCTATTTAAAAGAAATTCAGAATCCAGCCATTGTGCTCCCACTTAAAAGTATAAATACCGCAACTGATATGCAGCATGTTTGGCATTTATTTGTGATCCAGACCAGATATCGGGAGAAATTACAAAAATATTTGGCAGAGCATGGGGTACAGACATTGATTCATTATCCGATTCCGCCCCATAAGCAGCAAGCTTATAAAGCATGGAATAACTTAAACTTACCAATTTCAGAACAAATTCATGCGCAGGTCTTGAGCTTGCCGATAGGGCCTACTTTATCCATGGATGAAGCAAAGCAAGTTGTTCAGTTATGTAATGGTTTTCAAATATAGATGAATTTACTTAAGACCAGTGTACTGAATGGGGTGGCGGTCCTGATTAAGACCATAACCCTGTTTGTACTGAATAAAATTCTGGCTGTATATCTGGGGCCGACTGGATATGCAGCTTTAGGTCAATTCCAAAATTTTATTCAAATGGTGACTACTTTTGCGGGTAGTGCAATTAATACCGCAGTCATTAAATATACTGCTGAATATCATGAAGATGAAAGCAAACAACGTGCAATCTGGAAAACAGCAGGCAGTATTGTTTTTGTATTTAGTCTGATGTTCGCATTTTTAATTTTAATTTTCCAAAGGCAGCTATCACTTTATATATTTCATACACTTGAATATCAAACAGTTTTTGTATGGTTTGCAGTATTTTTATTATTCTTTAATTTTAATACCCTGTTTTTAGCGATACTTAATGGCAAAAAAGAAATATTAAAGCTGGTACTTGCCAATATTGCGGGTAGTTTATTTGCGCTTATTGTTACGAGTATTTTAGCAATAAAATTACATTTATATGGTGCCTTAATTGCATTATCCATTTATCAATCTATTGCGTTTATAGTGACGTTATTTCTGTGTTATCGAGCGGATTGGTTTAAGTTTTCCTCTCTGTTTGGAAAAATAGACTTAGAAATTACTAAAAAACTTAGTTCTTTTATCTGGATGGCATTGGTCAGTGCGATCTGTGTGCCTTTATCGCAAATCTTAATTCGAGCCTATTTAAGTCAGGAATTTGGCCTGGCGTATGCCGGTTACTGGGAAGCCATGATCCGTCTAAGCACCGTATACCTGATGCTGGTTACAACAACATTGGGAGTCTATTACTTACCGCGCTTGTCAGAACTCAAGATGATTGATGAAATTAAGAAAGAAGTTTATTTAGGCTATAAGTTTCTTTTTCCACTGGCTGTGGCAGGCGGAGTAGTCATTTTTGTGTTGCGTGACTGGATTATCAAGGTCTTATTCAGTCCATCTTTCGCACCCATGCAGAGCCTGTTCTTTTGGCAAATGATGGGGGATGCATTAAAAATAGGAAGCTGGATACTGGCTTATTTGATGCTAAGCAAAGCCATGACCAAACTGTACATCTCTACAGAGATTATATTTACCTTATCTCTTATTGCTTTGACCTATGTATGTACCCAGCTTTTTGGATTTGAAGGTGTTTCAATGGCCCACTTCATAAATTATGGGATGTATTGGATCATCATCAGTTTTTTTATATTTAAATCATTAAAACAAAGAGAGATAATATGATAAATGGCCAAGCTTTAGTTTCTGTCATTATACCAAGTTATAATCATGAAAAATTTGTGTGTGATAGTATCCAGAGTGTCATTAACCAGTCTTATCAGAATATTGAGTTAATTGTCATTGATGATGGATCTACAGATTCTTCAGTAGAAAAAATACAAGAACTGATTCCACGATGTGAAAAACGATTCACCCGGTTTGAATTTAGGCATCGACCGAATGAGGGCTTGAGTGCAACCTTGAATGAAGCCTTAGAATGGGCACAGGGAGAATATTTTTCTTCTCTCGCTTCTGATGATATAATCTTGGAAGATAAAATAAAAATACAATCCGAATTTTTAAAGCATAACAAAAATTGTATTGCAGTGTTTGGAGGAATATTAGTTATTGATCATGATTCTAATCAGGTGAAAAATAGAATTAAAAAAAGAAAAAACTATAGTTTTGAACAAATTTTATTGTTAGAGCATGAGTTACCCGCGACTACACAACTGATTCGCTCAAAAGCTTTGAAAAAAATCGGTGGTTATGATGCTGAGGTAAAAATTGAAGACTGGTATATGTGGTTGCTTTTAGCACAAGAAGGGGAGTTATGTTATCTTCCCGTCCTGTTTGCTAAATACAGGCTACATGATAATAATATGCATAAGCAAACCTCTCTCATGCATGATTCAAGAATGATGATTTTAAATGAGTACCAAAATCATATACTTTTTAATAAAGCAAAAAAAAGAGCGTTATGGATAAATGCGTTTGAACTAGGACTAATATCCAAAAATAAATCATTAGAAAAAATGCTGGGAATTTTGAGAGAGTATCCATCTGAAATTTTGACATATGATTTTTTCAGATTTTTTTACTGGTTATTTATTAAAAAAGAGTTTTAATAAAAATTAAGTTTGATAAATATTGTTAATTTGAAAAATATATTAATAGTTTTTAAAAATTTTAAACAAAAAAACAATATGAAATATTAATCAGTTCTTTTGCTTTTTTTTAGGCATTAGATAATATAAAAGGAATGGATAATGATTATTTTAAATGAAAGTAATTCAAAAAATAACATTATTTTTTTAAGTGATAGTAATATAAGAGATAAAGTAGTTGTATATCTTGTATTGTTTTCATTTTTTTTATCTCAGTTTTATTTTTGGTCAAGTGGGGTTCCGCAGTTTAGTCACATTTTTATTATGGGGGCTATTTTATTATTATTTAATAAAAGTTCTTCAATAAATATTGAATACTCTAATACAATTTTATTGTTTGTCGCATATGCAATTTGTGTGAATTTTTCCTGGTATTTAATCGTTCTAGATTCCAGTTATATGATGTCGACTGTTTACTGGATCTTTAATTTATTATTCTTTTTATTAATGATGAACCTGAATCAGGTTCAGATTAATTTTTTCCATGAAAAACTATTATTTCTTATTCCTTTCTCCTATGTCATTGAAATTATTATCTGGGCAAGTAACTTAGGTCGTTATGATTTTGACCCACGATACAATGGTCTTTTTAATGATCCTAATCAAATGGCATTTTGGGTGCTCAGTACCTGTGCAATTTATTTATATATTTCTGGAAGAAACTTTAAAAAAATAGTCATTTATTTGTTAGCCTTATTTCTGATTTTATTGACCATGTCAAGATCTGCTTCTGTTGGCTTTTTAATGTTAACTCTAGGATTTATATTTAGCCAAAAAGGAGAACTCGATAAAAGAATATTTGTATTCTTTGGGACCTTAGTTTTTTTTGGTGTTTTAAGCTACTTTTTATATAACATGGGGGTTTTTGATAATGTTGTATTACGATTTGTAGAAGGATTAGATCAAAGAGATAGCCAAGTAGAAGGACGCGGTCTTTTTAGTTTTTTTGATTATCCTCAATATTTGATTTTTGGGGCTGGGCAAGGTGCTCACTGGTTATATAACCCCACAGGCAATGAAATTCATTCAACCTGGTTAGGAATCTTGTTTTATTATGGAATTGTAGGCATATCCTTATTTTTAATATTTTTATATCAAATATTCAAGAAACTTTCACTTTCAAACAAAATAATATTATTAGGGCCAATGTTATATGGGTTTACCACTTATAGTGCAAGAACGCTCATTTTCTGGTTTTTATTGGCGGCTTTTTTACTATTTTCAAATAATAATAAGGAAGAATAAATATGTATATTTCTATAGGAATTCCATTTTTTAATGCAGAAAAATACTTGGAAGATGCGATTAAGTCAGTACTGGCTCAAACTTTTAAAAACTGGGAGTTAATATTGGTCGATGATGGATCAACAGACCGGTCTTTAGAGATAGCCCAGTCATTTGTCGATCCTCGAATCCGTATCATTTCTGATGGGTACAATAGAAGATTGCCTTACCGCTTAAATCAGATTATTAATGAAGCAAAATATGACCTTATCGCACGTATGGATGCTGATGATTTAATGGCAGTAGACCGGCTGGAAAAACAGGTTAAAGTTTTGAATGAAAATCCAGAAATTGACTTAGTGGTAACCAGCTTATATTCCATTGGCAATAAAAATGAAATTTTAGGAAAAAGAATCTTTTCTAATCAGCAGATGCAGCCAAAAGAAATTTTACAAGGTCTGACCAATTTATTACATCCTTCACTGCTTGCACGTAAGGCATGGTGTCAAAGAAATCCTTATCAAATCGATAACTGCTTAGCTGAAGATTATGAATTATGGCTCTCGGCAGCTATAAAAAATGATTTTAATTATCTGGTTATGCAAGAACCCTTGTATTTTTATAGAGAAGTAGAAAATGTAAAAAAAGAAAAAATGGTCCGTGGTTATAATACCCAAATTAAAGTGATTAAAAAATATTATAAGAATACTATATCTGATATAGACAAAAATAAAATTATTTTAAAATTTCAAGTCAAAAAAATTGTAGTGAGAATATTAAATTTCCTGAATTTAATGCAAGTTCTACAAATACGTAGGATTACATCTGTCTCTGATCAGGATAAAGATTTTTATGCTTCACAATTAAAAATTATAGAGCGTATAAAGTAATGATCTCTAAAAAAATTATTATTATTGGTACAACAGCATCTAATCTTTATGGCTTTCGTAAAGATTTCATTTTGTCCTGTTTAGCCCAGAATTATCATGTTTATGCTTTCGTGTCTGAATATAGCAATGACTGGTTGGATAAAATAGAAAATTTAGGAGTTACTCTTGTAACCTATCAACTTAGTCGTGGAGGGTTAAATCCATTGGCTGATCTATATTCAACTTATCAGCTGACTCAGAAAATAAAGGAAATTCAACCTGATATTGTATTTTCATATTCAACTAAGCCAGTCATTTATGCAACTTTGGCTGCTTATAAGAATAAAGTTCCTTATATCTATGGCATGATTGAAGGCTTAGGTTCTCCTTTTACCATTCATAAAAATGGTCAAAGTTTGAAGGCTAAATTCATACGCTTTGTACAAATCTCTTTATATCGGCTTGCATTTCCATACTTAGATAAAATTATTTTTCTAAATCGCGATGATCCTAAAGATCTCGTTCATCATTATAATCTTCCGCATAAACAGAATGCAATTGAAGTTTTGGGACCTATTGGTCTTAATTTAAATGACTATGTTTATACGAAATGGGATGATCAAAAAAGATTATCTTTTATCTTTATTGCCAGGTTAATTGCTGAAAAGGGTATATTTGAATATTTAGAAGCTGCTAAAGTAATTAAAAAAAAATATCCTGACATAAAATTTAAAATTATAGGGGGATTAGATCCCGAAAACCCAACCGGCTTAAAGCAGACAGAATTAGATCAATTGATAGAAACAGGAATTATAGAATATGCGGGCTTCGTTAAAGATGTAGATCAACGAATACGTGAGAGTGCGGTTTTTGTATTACCCTCCTATTATAGAGAGGGGGTTCCTCGCAGTACACAAGAAGCGATGGCCATAGGTCGGCCAGTCATTACTACTAATGTACCAGGCTGTAATGAAACAGTAGTAGATGGAGTAACCGGTTTTCTGATTCCAAAATGGGATGTGGCTGCATTAGTAAAAAAGATGATTTATTTTATAGAGCATCCTGAACAAGTAAATAAGATGGGATATCAAGGATTTTTATATGCTAAAAAAAATTTTAATGCGGATTTGATTAATTATAGATTATCCAAAATGCTAGGAATTGATAAGTCTTAAGGTTTTTTTAATAATGATTTTTAAAAATATTATTTAAATTTTATACCTTATAAAAATTTATAATGATAAAAGGAGATTACGGTGAAAGAAGCTGTAAGTTTTCAAATAAAAAAATATGAAGATTCTGATAAAGAGGTATGGAATGAGTTTTTATTAAATTGTAAAAATTATCATTTCATGTTTAATCGGAATTTTATGGACTACCATTCTGATCGATTTGAAGACTTTTCTTTAATGTTTAAAAATGATAAAGATAAAATCGTGGCTTTATTACCTGGAAATATTAAAGATAATATTTTTTATAGTCATCAAGGTTTAACATTTGGTGGTTTTTTGATTGATAGGGATTGTCGTGCTATTGATATGTTAAGTCTTTTTTCTCAGTTAAAAGGTTTTTTAAAAGAAAATTATATTAAAAAAATTATATATAAATGCATACCTAATATTTATCATCATTATCCTGCTCAAGAGGATTTATATGCTTTATTTCTAAATGAAGCAAGGCTCTATCGTCGGGATATTAGTACTTCTATTAACTTACAGGAAAAAATTTACTATTCAAAATCTAAAAAATGGGCAATCAATAAAGCAAAAAAATCTGGATTAACTTATGAAGAAGTCGAACAGCCAAGCATAGTCTGGGAAGTTATTCGTGAAGTCTTAGGTCAACATCATCATCAAAAGCCAGTTCATAATGAAACGGAAATAGATTTATTAAAAAGTAGATTCCCTAATAACATAAGGGCTTATAAATGTTGTTTTGAAAGTCAGATTGTTGCAGCAGCAGTGACTTTTGAAACTGAGAAAGTAGTCCATTTACAGTATTTAGCCAGTAATGATAAGGGAAGGAAAGAAAGAGCCTTAGATATTCTAATCGATTTTTTAATCAATAAAAATATGCAGTCTACTAAGATATTTGATTTCGGTATCTCAAATGAAAAAGAAGGAAAGTTTTTAAATACAGGACTGATTAATCAAAAAGAAAGTTTTGGTGCTCGTGCGATTGTACATGATTTTTATAGTATAGATATATAGTGACCTAACTCATATAGAAATACCTCCACCTTGAAGCATAAATCAATACTTTATAAGAGGTGAATTTTCTGCCTCTTTTTATTTTTTTCTTTAGTGTTTCATACTGATAATAAACGCCATCAACATTCTAAAAATAAAGTAGTTTACTTTTAAAGCTGTCCAATTTTTTTGGATTTATCTCGTAGAAATATCAATAAGATTTTTATATAAATCTTAGATGTCATCTTGAATAAGATTCCTTCTTTTTACTTATCTGGCTTAGACTTGCTTAAAATTAATTAATAAGGTGAATTAATTCACCTTATTTAAAACTATTTTACATTTTGTCACATATTTTTTAGTGTGAGGTGTGTTGTATTTAAAAAATAGATTTTTTTTCAATAAATAGTAACTTTCACAATTATTTATTAAATATATTAAAAGCTCATGAAAAGATATAATTTCTAAAGTGGTTTATTTAATTGAAATTTTCTTAAAGTCTTAATTTCTCAATTAAGTGAAATATCATAGAACCTAGTTGTATGATTTTTTTAATAAAGAAAGATTAATCTATAATAAATTGTTAGTTGTTATTTTTTTGATAAACATATTTCTACTTTTAAAAAAATATAATTGTTATGATTGATAAATAGACATATTGAGGTGTTTATTAATGGATCTAAAAAAAGAAAAAAATAAGATCAAAAACGTTGAAGGAAGCAATATTGTAAGGCATAAGCCTTTATTTATTGAAAAAGATAATAGTTTATCAAATAAATATTCTAAAAATATACAGGGGCATAAGAATGGAATAATACAATTTTCCTCAAAGAAGAATGGAGTTAATGAAACAGATAAGAAAAGCTCTTGGCATTATATGGATAAAAAGAATTTTAGTTTAAAAAAATCTTTATTTCCTCATGTTCATTTTTATTCTTTTTCTAATATTTTTACTAAAGAAAAATTATCTAAAAGAATAGTAGATATAGTTATTGCACTAATAGCTTTATTAGTATTGTTTCCAGTTTTTATCATTATGAGCTATAAAGTGCGGAAAAATTTAGGCTCTCCCATTTTCTTTTACCAAGAACGCCCAGGTAAAAATGGTAAATTATTTAAAATGATTAAGTTCCGATCTATGAGAAATGCAGTAGATAAAGATGGCAATCTTTTGCCTGATAAATTTCGTATCACATCATTTGGGCAGAAAATACGTTCAACCAGCTTAGACGAAATGCCTCAACTGATTAATGTTTTAAAAGGGGATATGAGTATTGTTGGGCCTCGCCCTCAAATGAAAGAGTTTCTAGAACATTATACAGATGAACAAATGCGACGCCATGAGGTAAAACCGGGTATGACAGGGCTTGCTCAGGTGAGTGGACGCAACAATTTATCTTGGGAAGAAAAATTTGAATTAGATGTGCAATATGTTGAACAGTATAATATTTGGTTTGATTTTAAAATTATGTTCAAAACTGCTAAGGTAATGCTAAGCCAAGAGGGAATTAATGCTCCTGATCAGGAAGTGGGTGCTGCGCGGTTTTCAAAAAAAAGTATTCATGACACTAGCTTATTTACAAAAGAGGTGAAATAACACCAAGCATGGATAAATAAGACTTTCACGAAGGCTAAATGCGGAGTACTGCAAGACTATATCTAAACTATTAATTTTGAGCATAAGCGAGTATTAGCATAATGTACCTATGGCTACCAGCTACAGGTATCGAATGAGATACGAGTGAAAAACTGAATGTTAGATTGACAGTTCTACAAAAAATACTAAGTGTATGACAAGTGGGTTGAGACCAATGTGACATTCAGGTTAGAAAATTGATGCTGACGCAAGTGATTAATAAAAGGTATAGTCAGTCCTAAGCTACTGAGCCATATATGAGTTGATAAGTATGGTGATTATTGATCCCTCTCTCATCAGTAGCTGATTTATCAGCGGGCTGGGGTCGATTATTTTTTAAAGACTGGTTCAGTCGGTGTAGGGTAGCTCGATGCATTACCGGATACTTAATAAAAAAACCAGCAAGTGCTGGTTTTTTTATTTTCAGTTTCATCAGTATTTTGGAAGGTATGGAAAAGTTGTCGCTATCACCCGAACTTGAGTGTTGAATAGGTCTTAATAGGAAAATAAGCCCTTTTCTAAGGGGAATTCGATACCAATTGATACACCGCCATCGTTACCGTGTACATCAGAGTCACCCACCCACCCATTCAGTTTAAGTGGAATATCTGGGCGTAGATAATGTGTCCAGGTTAGATCTAGCGCTTTTAATTCATCCTGCGCTGGAAAAGCTAAATTAGTAATGCCTCTATCACGTCGATTAGCTGCTTGATCAAATTTCGCAAATAGGATGCGTGTATTAACACGATTGAGATGATCCAAACGAATATCGCCACCTACAGACAGCATTTGACCATCACCACCTATGGCATGCGCCAAGGGATAACCATGCTGGTAAAAACCATCGGTGTAGTTGGTGTGATTATAGGAAATGCCTTGTGCTTTACCATTGGTACGGGTATCTGCCCATTCGGTATACAGTTGGAAAGGCATATTGTTATAACTTGATGAATAATCGATTCCAGCCAAATACATTTTTTTGGCCGGCAAGCCGCCTGCTTCATCTTCACCGACATATTGCGCATAGATACCCATCGGGACTTGCACGAGGGGATGTAGATTTAAGCGTGCATCAAAACCGGCAATTTGATTTGATGGATCAGGTTCACCTGTACCACCATTGTCTTTATTGCCAACAAAAGCATCCCAAAGTGAGCTCAGGCTTTCAGGTCGACCTTCACCACCCCATTGCATAGCACGCGATGCACCCAGTTCTAAATAAGGCAAGGGTTGTGCAGTGACACGTAAGCCAATCAGTTTGGCATCAGGCACAGCATCATAATCCTGCAACTGCCCTGCAAAAGCTTGATATTGCCAAGGCCCAATCCAGGCCAACCATTTGTTTGCAAAAGCATTCTGTTCGGCACGCTGCATCGTCACACCATAGACAGGGCGGCTGGCATCACCACGAATTAAACTGCCATCATGTGCAGGACCCCAGTGGGTCGGGATCTGTCCAGCAATCAACCATTGATTCCATAATTTTCCAGCGATATATGAGCCTTCAAGATTCAAATCTTGATCATTGTCAATCTGTAGATCTTTTTCTGCATTCACACGAATTCTGGCATCCCAGTTCTCGTTACCCGCATTTAGCTCGATACCTGCCTGATATTGCGTTTTTTGCTGATCGCCAAAGGCTTGAGGAATATTCTTTTGATCAGTTTCTGCAAATAAGGATGCTTTGAGCGACTGGTTATTGGCATTCAAATGTGCCCATACAGTATCAATGACTTTTTGCTGAGTATTATTGCTGATTTTAGCTTGAGCAAGAGCACGTTGGATTTCATCACCACTGATGGGCCAAGTCGACGTGCTTATTTGAATAACACCCTGCTGATTGAGCCAGTTTAAATCGGTACGTAAGTTTTGGTCATTTAAAACGATGCCTTGTGCAAAGGCGAGGGAAGAACTTAATGCCAAGGTAGCGAGCAGTGTTTTGGATAACATTCTTGTATATTCTCAGGACTTTTAAACTATAACCACGATAGGTTTTTTAGTTGATTTTTTCAACAACAATCATTTGCAATAAATGTAAGGAAGGATAATTTCACACCCTGCTCAGACAGAGTGTGAAAGTCGAGTTTAGAATAGATTAGTCATTATCTTTATGTGCAGTATAGGCATAGGCATAATTATAACCATAGCTACCCGCTGCACCTTTTTGTACATCATTGAGAATCACACCATTAACTTTTACATTGGCCTGTTCAAAACGATTCACCGTAATTTCAAGTTCTTTAATTTGCGTTTTTCCATGACGGGCAATCAATAAATTGACCCCTGCATATTGCGCAATAATAATACCATCAGTCACAGCAAGTACTGGCGGAGTATCAATTAAAATATGATCAAAATGAGCAGATGCCTGATCCAGGAAAGCCTTGAATTTATCGGTACTTAACAGTTCAGACGGATTGACTGGACTCTTGCCGCGAGTAACAAAGAACAGGTTTTCTACAGTAGAATTTTGGACAATATCTTCATAGCTATTTTGAAGATTTAACAGTTCTGCTAAGCCAGGGCTTAGCTCTGCATTGAAATATTTATGCAAATAACCACGACGCATATCACCATCAATGACGAGTACCCGTTTTCCACCTTGCGCCAAAATGGTTGCAAGGTTAACAGTAATAAAAGATTTCCCAATCTCAGGGGCAGGGCCTGACAATGCAATCACATTATTGCTGGCATTCATTAAGGCAAAGTGAATTGCGGTGCGCATACTACGCAGGCTTTCAATTGCAATATCACCGCTGTCTTTCACTGCAAGAATAGGAATATTTTTTCTCTTATTTAGCAGATTATTACGACTCGCTTGAGTTAAAGAACGCGGTACGGTGGCATACACTGGCAGATCCAGCTCATTTTCAATCTGAGCAGCATCCTTAATGCCTGAACGCATCATATTACGTAACAGTGCTAATAATGTACCGAGGAATCCTCCCAGAAAAATCGACAAAATCAGGATTTGTAATTTCTTCGGTTTAATCGGTTGAATGGGTTCAACTGCAGTATCGACAATACGTACATTGCCAATTTCACCGGCTTTGGCAATACGAAGTTGCTGGTATGAATTCAATAGACCTGTATATAGCTGTTGTTTAACTTCAACTTCACGGAACAATTGTAAGTACTGGCGCTGTAGTTCAGGTAAACGTTTTAAAGTCCCATCTAGCTCTGCAATTTTTTTATTGATTGCACCGAGTTGTGCATTCATTTGCTGCATCATGGGATGTTCATTTGTATATTTGGATGAAGCTTCTGCAACTTGCTGTTCTATCTGAGCCTTTTGTGTTTCTAAAGCAATACTCTGGGTTAGATATAATTCTGATTCTTTAGTGACATCAACTGTATTTGATTGTTGACGGAAACGGTTAAATTCGCGCTCTGCAACATCCAGTTGCTGTTTTAGCTCAGGTAACTGATCTTCTAAAAACTTGAGTGTTTGAGCCGTTTCTGCAGAGCGGCGCTCAATATTCTGCTGGCTATAAGCAGCTAGAATGGCATTCAGGACTTGAGTAATGTGCTGCGTATCTTCGCCTTGATAATTGAGACCTAATACGCCAGTCAATTTTCCTTTTTCAGCGACGGAATAGCTGGCGGTTAAAGTCTGCATCGCAGCAGGCAAGCTTTGCTTTCGGATATTATAAGCGGCATCGAAACGGTCTTGACTAAAAACACCTACTTTCCAAAGGCCGTATTCAGATGAGGATTGACTGATCTGGTTTAGAGGCGCAGAAAAAACCACCTGTTCAGTTGTCTCATCAGTCAGGCTATATTTGCCTTCTTTAAAACTTAAAATTAAGTTTTTATCCTGGAAATATTGTGGAATATCAAACTGGCGAACATCAAAACTATTCTGATTATCTTTAAATAATACTGATTTTTTTGAGTATTCGGTGCTGTACTTATGTTTGGCCATTAACCGGTTCCAGAAACTGTCTTCTGTACCAGATATGCGAATATTTAAATTTAAATGATTGATGACTTCGCCGAGCACCAAACGCGATTTTAAAATCTCAATTTCGGCTTGCGCTGGAGATTTTTGCTCGATCATACTGGATAAATCACCCAATAGTGCAGCTGAAGTACCTTTACTATCTTCCACTTGTACCAAGGCATCTACTGCATATGTATTTGGTGTGGTTCTCAAGTATAGTAAGGCACAAATCAAGCTTAAAATAATGCACAAGGCAATCAGTTTCCATTGCGCAATTAAGGAAAAAAACAATTCCTTTAGGTCAATGGTATCTTCGGTATTGGCGGTTTGGCTCATAATTTAAATATCAAAAAGTGAAAATATTAAAAAAATTAAATATATTTTTTCCAGTCAGCAATACAGTCTTGAATTAATTGACAGGTATCATCAAAAAATGTCTGATCATGCTGATAAGGGTCGGCAATATTTTTACTTTGCCAATGCCCCAGTCTAAAGGTTTTGCCCTTGGCAAATGGCCAGGTCTGTTCGATATGCTTTTGCTGGTTCTGACTCATCACAAGAACTAGGTCAGCTTTTTTAATCAGCTCAGCATTGAGTTTTTTTGCAATATGCGCACTCATATCAATCTCAAAGCGTTGCATGCATAGACTGGCTTTTTCATCGGCTGCATGTCCAACCACACCCGCAATACCCGCAGACTCAATCTGTAAATGCGGATATTGCTGTTTTAAAAAGTATTCTGCCATGGGGCTACGACAAATATTGCCAATACAAACCACTAAAATATGATTGATTTTCATTAATTCCCCAAACGGTCTAAATTATACAAAGCATTTGAGAATGGGATAATCTGGTTGACGACACGCTGCCAGCGCGCCAAGCCAGAGGCATCAACATACACAATATCATTGCTGCGCATCTTAAACTGATTGGCCAGACCAAAATCAGCAATACTGGTCAAGTCCATCTGGTAGACTTCAGTGTGAGTAGTAGTGGGCTGACTACGCACCACATAAACCTTACTGCGACTGGCAGAAAGTGGATTAAGACCGAGACTTTCACCTAAAACATCACTTAAGCTCATGCCTTGATCACGCAATGCTAAAGATTGGTTTTTACCCGACTCACCCATCACATAAATTTTTTGATTTTCACGGTTGTTGACATATAACGTGTCATTTGGCTGGATCAACAAGTGATGCAGTGAAAGCCCTGCTTTTTCCAGTTCTACGGTATTTAAACTATATGAACGTCCCTGGCGTACTAATGTAATAGAGGCATTATCACCTTGTTGTGCATTCACACCACCTGCCATACCTAAAGCAGTATAAACACTCACAGGTTGGTCACTTAAGTAAAATTGACCGCCCTGCATTACGTTACCTTGTACTGAGTAACGCTGGCCTTGATAAGACAATACTCGCGCAATCACATCTGGGTTTTTCAGGTAACGTGATAACTGGCTGCGTAATTCACGATTAACTTGTGTCAGTGATTTCCCAGCGGCCTTATAACGGCCAATAATGGGAAACTGAATATAGCCTTCCGAATCGATTTGGAAACCATTCGCTTGTGCGGATTGATCACTACTAATATTAGTTGGAGAGGTGAGTTCAGGATAAGCCCATAAATAAATTGACAAAATATCACCTGGGCTCAGGCTGTAGTTACGATGCTGTGTGTTAAACAGATGGGCATATTGTTGTTGAATATTCTGTATAGCAGGCTGAACAGCCAGCATAGAATCTTGAGTGAGTTTTATGACATTGACTGTCGTGCCGAGGTCGGTTTGAAAAACGCCTTCGCTAGGTAAGTCATATGTTTGTAAACCAGAGGTGACTGCACACCCTGTAGTAGCAATGCCACATGCCAATAAAGCAGCTAGTTGAAAGTGTCGCACATGTTTTCCCAAAGATTATTTTTAAATTTTAAAATTGAAGCTATTCTACCCAAGTTATTGACTATATACATAGCAATTTGTAACTATCTTCTGGTTTATGATAAAGCTGAATGGTATTAAAAATGTAAATGATTTTAATAGTTATAAATAAAATAAGTAATTCTTACAAAAAATATACACTATGCTATTTTTTAATAGGATTTGAGCACAAATCATAATAGAAATTTCATGGTTTTCTGCTAGTATGCCTGCCGAAAGATTTAATCTTCATAAGTACAGTACATAAATAAGGCTTTGAAATGCTATCTATTGCAGATTTAAAAATTGCGGTCATTGGGTTAGGTTATGTAGGCTTACCACTTGCGGTTGAATTTGGGAAAAAAGTACCTGTAATTGGTTTTGATATCTATCAGAAAAGAATTGATGAGCTTAAAAGTGGCCAAGACCATACCTTAGAAGTTTCTCCAGAAGAACTCAAACAGGCAAATCAGCTGAGTTATTCAGCAAATTTAGAAGATTTAAAAAGCTGCAACTTTTTTATTGTGACTGTGCCTACGCCGATTGATGAATTTAAACAGCCAGATTTAACCCCGCTTGTTAAGGCTTCGACCAGCATTGGCCAGGTACTTAAAAAAGGCGATGTGGTGGTTTATGAATCTACTGTATATCCAGGTGCGACTGAAGAAACCTGTATTCCAGTTCTGGAACAGGTATCAGGCCTGAAGTTTAATCAGGACTTTTTTGCCGGTTATAGTCCGGAGCGAATTAACCCGGGTGATAAGCTGCACCGTGTCACCAATATTCTGAAAATCACCTCAGGTTCTACCCCTGAAGTCGCTGAATTTGTAGATCAGGTGTATAACCTAGTGATTGAGGCAGGTACGCATAAAGCCACCAGTATTAAAGTGGCTGAAGCGGCAAAAGTGATTGAAAACACACAGCGTGATGTCAACATTGCTCTGATTAATGAACTGGCGGTGATCTTTAATAAAATGGGAATTGATACCGAAGCAGTTTTGCAGGCTGCTGGTACCAAATGGAACTTCCTGCCATTCCGTCCAGGTTTAGTGGGTGGACATTGTATTGGTGTCGATCCCTACTATTTAACGCATAAGGCGCAGTCGATTGGTTATCACCCTGAAATTATCCTGGCAGGTCGCCGTTTAAATGATGGCATGGGTGCTTATGTAGTAACCCAGCTGGTCAAGGCCATGATCAAGAAAAAAATTCAGGTCGAAGGTGCCAAGGTTCTGGTTTTAGGCTTAAGTTTTAAAGAAAACTGCCCGGATATTCGTAATACCAAAATTATTGATATCGTGAATGAATTGACTGAATACAATATTGTTGCCGATGTGTATGATCCATGGGTGGATGCAGGCGAAGCTCAACATGAATACGGGATTACTCCAGTTGCAAACCTGGAGCAGGGTCAGTATGACGCGGTGATTTTGGCGGTTGCACATGATCAGTTTAAAGCGATGGGTGTAGATGCATTACGTGCCTTGGGTAAGTCGGCACATATTTTATATGACTTAAAATATGTACTGGATCAATCTGAATCTGACCTTCGTCTGTAATTTATAGGGACCCTAAACATGAGCCAATATCAAACTGTATGCGAGCAATTACAACAAGCACCAAAAACCTGGTTAATTACAGGTGTAGCAGGCTTTATTGGCTCAAATTTACTGGAAACCTTGTTAAAGCTGAACCAAAATGTGGTCGGTCTGGACAATTTTGCTACAGGTCATCAGCATAATCTGGATGAAGTGCAAGGTCTGGTCAAGCCTGAACAGTGGGCGAACTTCAAGTTTTATGAAGGTGATATCCGTAATTTTGCAGATTGCCAGATAGCATGTGCAGGAGTGGACTATGTCTTGCATGAAGCAGCTTTAGGTTCTGTGCCCCGTTCGATTGCCGACCCGATTACCACCAATGCAGCCAATATTACCGGCTTTTTAAATATGCTGACCGCTGCACGTGATGCAGAAGTGAAAAGCTTTACCTATGCCGCCAGCAGCTCGACTTATGGCGACCATCCCGCACTGCCTAAAGTGGAAGAAAATATCGGCAAGCCACTTTCACCTTATGCAGTCACCAAATATGTAAATGAGCTGTATGCGGAAGTATTTGCCCGGACGTATGGCTTTAAAACCATTGGTTTGCGTTACTTTAATGTCTTTGGCAAACGTCAGGACCCGAATGGAGCCTATGCTGCAGTCATTCCAAAATGGACAGCAGCCATGATTGCTGGTGATGATGTGTTCATTAATGGTGATGGTGAAACCAGTCGTGATTTCTGTTTTATTGAAAACACGGTTCAGGCCAATATTTTAGCAGCTACTACGAAAAATGATGAAGCTAAAAATCAGGTTTATAATGTGGCAGTTGGAGATCGTACTACACTCAATGATTTATTTAATGCCATTAAAGCTGCATTAAATGAAAATGGTGTGATTTATACGAAAGAGCCTGCATATCGTGATTTCCGTGCTGGTGATGTACGTCATTCTCAAGCAAGTATAGAAAAAATTAAGAATTTACTGGGCTATGAACCAAAGTTCGTAATTTCAGAAGGTATTAAGAAAGTAATATCTTGGTATATAAATTCTTTAAAGTGATTACAAATAGATGAGTTTAAAAAAACAAGCCGTAGTAGGGGTTAAGTGGACATTCGTACAGCAATTTAGTGTACAAATTATTAACTTTGCGGTTCAAATTATACTAGCGCGACTATTGGCGCCAGAATTTTTTGGACTTATTGCTATGGTTGTTATTTTTATATCTATAGGGCAGGCACTTATGGATGGGGGGATGACTAGTTCTCTTATTCGAACTAAAAATCCAGACCAATTAGATTACTCTACTGTTTTTATAACTAATATAATTATGAGTTTAATTGTATATGGGGCTATCTTTATAGTGGCACCATATATAGCACAATTTTATAATCAAGAAATTCTAACTAATATTATTAGAATACTTTCTCTTACTTTTGTGATTCGTGCTTTAGTTGCAGTACATATGGCTAAACTCACTAAAGAGATGGATTTTAAGCTTCAAATGAAGTTACAAATTCCATCAACAATCTTTGCAGGTATAGTTGGTATAACTATGGCATATAAGGATTATGGGGTATGGAGCTTAGTATGGTTAAATCTAGTGCAAGCAATAAGTTTTACAGTGCAAACTTTATTATTTATGAGCTGGAGACCATCATTAATTTTTAATTTTGAAAGATTTAAATATCATTTTAACTTTGGCTACAAATTAACTATAGCAAATCTAATTGATGTTATTTTTAGCGATGCTTATCGAATAGTCATAGGAAAGTTTTATTCACCAGCCGCTGTAGGTTTCTTTCATCAAGCAGAAACTTTACGTCTTTTTCCTGTTCAGCAAGTAAGTGCAGTTGTTGGCAAGGTAACCTATCCTCTTTTTGCTAAAATGAATGATGATGAAGCATTGAAAGCAGCTTATAAAATTACTATGAAGCTAGTTCTAGCTTTAGTTGTTCCTTTAATGTTGGCATTAATTTTAATAGCAGAAGAAGGATTTAGATTTTTGTTTGGTGAAAAGTGGCTGCCAGCAGTACCATATTTTCAAATTTTAGCACTAGCTTCTATTGTTAGACCTTTAAGTGCATATAATTTAAATATCTTAAAAGTAAAAGGTAGGAGTGATATTTTCTTAAGGCTTGAAGTTCTTAAAAAAATTATAGGAGTAGTATTGCTTATAATTGGTTTTAATTTTCAAATAATAGGATTAGTCGTTTCATTGACAATTTTTTCATATGTTTCATTTATTATCAATATGTATTTTAGTGGAAATTTGATTTCGTATTCAATGATTGAGCAGATTAAGGATACATTTAATCTGTATATGATAGGTGGACTTATATTTATTTTACTAAGTTTCATTAAAAGTAAGATGAGTTATTTTATTTATTATGATTTATTAAGTATATTTTTTTATATATCAGTGTTTTTTATTATATATTATTTTATTTTAAGCATTGTTGATAGAGGATTAATAAGTATAATGAAGAATATTCGAAAGGGTTGAAAATGATTTTAGGGATTTTTAGTAAAGGAAATTTGAATGTTTAAAAATTTTTTTGAGTCTGAAATACTATTTACAGGATATTATGGACAGTTAAATGTCGGAGATGATGCATTTGTTGTTGTATCTGACTGGGGTGCAAGAAAATATTGGAATAAAACTAGTAATAGGTTTTTAGCAATAAAAAACAAATTGCCAGAATTAGATGTCGTTAAAGGTTATCCATTTAGACTACCTAGAACTTATGATATTCAAAATAGAATTTTAATTTCTCAAACAGATTATTTAATATCTGCAGGGGGGTCAACTATACATAGTATTTTGAATGAAAACAATATTAAGCAATTAGCGTTAAATGAAAAAAGAAATGGGTCTTCAATAAAAGTGGGAGCAATAGGTGTATCAATTGGTCCATTCAAAAGTATAAAAGATGAACATGCTGTTATTGAGTATTTGAAAAATATTGATTTCTTAGCTGTAAGAGATAAAAAATCATATGATTTTGTCAAAAATTTAAGTTTACCATTTAATCCCATACATGCTTTTGATTTGGCTGCATTGCTACCAGAAATTTATGGTGTAGAGGAAAAAAACAAATATCTAGATAATATAAAAACTGTAGGGGTGAGTGTTTGTCCTGTAGAAAGTATAGTAGGTGATAATACTGAAAGAGAAAAACAAAGAAATAAAAAAACTGTAGACCTTCTAAAATTACTAGATCAAAAAGAAAATATTCATTTTAAATTTTTTATTATAAATGGTAATAGTAAAGTTGGTGATTTAAATTTAACAAAAGAAATAATAGCCAAGGTTCAACCCAAAAGTTATGAAATAATACCATATAGTAACAAAACAAATTACATTTGGGATGAGATTTCAAAATGTGATTTTGTAATCTCTACACGATTACATGCTGCAATTTTTGCTTGTTTTTCAAATACACCATTTATATTAAATGAGTATCATAGAAAATGTTCTGATTTTCTTGATGATATAGGCTATTGTGAAAATTATAGACTATATAATAATGAATTCAATGTTTTAGAAAAGGCGAATATTATTTCTAAAATTTTAAATAAAAACGAAGACTATATATATCCTTCTCGGATTAAAGAAATGACAAATAAGGCTAAGTTAAACTTTACAGAGGTAAAACTTTGATATGTTTTCTATAGTAATCCCTTTATATAATAAAGAGTTAAGTATTAATAACACTATATTATCTGTGTTGAATCAAACTTATCAAATTTTTGAAATAGTGATAATTAATGATGGGTCTACTGATAGTAGTGTTAATGTTGTAAATGCTATTAATGATAAAAGAATTCGATTGATTCATCAAGAAAATCAGGGTGTTTCTGCTGCAAGAAATCGAGGTATAAAAGAAGCAAAATATGATTGGGTTGCTTTTTTAGATGGCGATGACTTCTGGGAAAGCAATCATCTTGAGGAAATTATAAATATGATGAAATTATACCAAGATGAAAATGTATATGTTACTTCATTTAAATATTCTGATGAAAGATTAATGTATAAGAATGAACGAAAAGATTGTATTTTTAAGATTGAAGATTATTTTAAAGAGGCAATAAGAGAGCAATTAATATGGACAAGTATTGTAGTAATTAATAAATCTTGCTTTGAAAAAATTGGATATTTTAATATGGCTATAAATCGAGGAGAGGATTTAGATGTATGGATGCGGTTGTCAAAAAAATATAATATTATTAAGTCCCAAAAGGTAACTGCAATATACAATCTTGAAGATACTAATTCGTTGACTAAATCAAAGTCTAATTATAATAAATCCTTGCTATCTCTTATTGATTTAAAGGATAAAAAAGGAAGTGAGAGATTGTATCTGAAAAAATTACTAATTAATCGTATTAAGTCAGATATAAAGACCTTAGATCTTATAGAGTTAGTAAAAATTCTTGTTAAACATAATTTTGAATTATTTAGGTAAAAAATTAGTATGAAGTTAGCAATTCACCAAAGCTCTAATAGTTTTTCAGAACGTTGGATTCAATATTGTAAAAAAGAAAATATTGAATTTAAAATAGTAGATGCTTTTGATAGTAATATCATTAAACAACTTGAAGATTGCAATATATTTATGTGGCATCATCATCATGCTGAATTTAAAGATGTAATTGCTGCTAAAAGAATACTCTTTGCCTTAGAACATGCTGGTATTAAAGTTTTCCCAAATTTTAAAACAGGATGGCATTTTGATGATAAAGTTGCACAAAAATATTTATTAGAGGCAATCAATGCTCCTTTGGTGCCAAGTTATGTATTTTATGATAAAAATCAAGCTTTAAACTGGGCTAAAGAAACTTCATATCCTAAAGTATTTAAACTTAAAGGTGGAGCTGGAGCAGCTAATGTAAAATTGGTAAAAAATCATAATGAATGTATTAAGTTAATTAAAAAATCTTTTGGGAAAGGGTTCTCTCAATTTGACCGTATAAATAATTTAAAAGATAGCTATAAAAAATATAAAAATGGACAATATAATTTTAAAATTTTTTTAAAGAGTATTGCTCGTTCACTTATAAATACAGATTTCTCTAAGAAACAACCGAATGAAAAAGGTTATATATATTTCCAAGAATTTATGCCAAATAATGAATGCGATATTAGAGTAATAGTTATTGGCAGTAAGGCTTTTGCAATTAAAAGGTTAGTGCGCGAGAATGATTTTAGGGCTTCAGGAAGTGGAAGTATTATATATAATCCTTTAGAAATTGATATAAATTGTGTAAAACTAGCTTTTGAAATTAATGAAAAAGCTGGATTTGAATGTATTGCATATGATTTTATATATAATGATCAAGGTGTGCCGCTAATAGTTGAAATAAGCTATGGGTTTTCAATGAAAGCTTATGATACTTGTCCTGGGTACTGGGATAATAACTTAAATTGGTATGAGGGAGAATTTAATCCACAAGGGTGGATGGTAGAGCTTTTATGTGAGGATTTTAAAACAATCTCATCTTTAAGCTAAGTGGATATAATGATATGTCTAATAATGTTAATAGTCTAATTTTTTTAGTTAATATAACCATATTAACTTTGGTGTTATTTTTTTATATTTTTTTTGAATATAGTTTAAGTAATACCTTTATTTTGTTTTTTATATCAATGGCATTTATATTGTTATTTATATTTTTCTTAAGAGTAGAAAGAAATGAAATTCTGAAAAAAAATTATTTTAAACACTCTGTTTTAGTGCTTTTGGGATTCTTTGTGGTAAGTTTTCAAAAGTATATAGATTATTATTTAGGATATATTGATAAGAATGAGTTGTTAATGCTGGTTTCTGAAGATTCAGCAGCGAAAAGTTTAATAATAGCATTTTTGGGATTGGTTTCTTTTTTTATTGGTTATATTTTAAAAAGTAATAAATTAAATATTACGAGTAGAAATTATTTTCAATCAACTAGCACACAAATTTTGACATTTCTAAGTGTTATTTTTTTATTTTTTTTCCTATTCACTGTTAATCCTTTATATGTAATGGGGGGGTATGGTATTTATGATATGGGTAGTAATGCAATTTATTTTTCACTTTTGTTTAAAGCTAGTTATTTTGCCTTAATAATTCAAAAAATAATAAATATTTCTAATTCTAATTTATTGTTAAATAATTTATTTGATTATATTAAATCTATTGGTTATTTTAATATTGGCTTATATTTTATTTATATATCTATTGTGCTGTTAAGTGGGGATAGAGGAGATTTTATTACTTTGTCGTTACTTTTGCTTATTGGATATATAAATGTTACAGGAAAAAAAATAAGTCGTTTTTTTAGTATATTGATGATATGTAGTGCTGCATTTTTTATTACTTTATTAGGCGTAGCACGCTCTTTTAATACACTTGAAAATACAAGTTTTACTTCTAATATTTCTAAAGCATTAACTGGGGAAAGTAATAAACATCAATCGAACTCTATACTACCTTTTACAGCAGAGCTTGGTGATTCAATTAAAACGTTGCATTATAGTGTAGAGTATGTTCCTACACAGTATGATTATTTGTATTCTAGATTTCATTTTCAAGCAATTTTAGGAATTATTCCTTTTTCATCCTATATTTCACCGCTAATATTTAATGACTCTTCTGAGAAATATACTTCTTCTGATAGGTATATAACTTGGTTAATTGAAGGAGATAATTGGAATACTGGACATGGTACCTCAATGATTGCAGATTTTTACTTATCTTATGGTGTATTAGGTGTGATCTTTGGTATGGGTTTCTTTGGTTGGTTGATCCGCTACTGTGAACAACATATGCAGCTTAAAGATAATAAATATCTAATACTATTGATAATTTCTGTAGTTATTTTTTCATCAAGTATATATTTAGCCAGATCTTCTCTTCTTCCACCTATAAGACTAATTGTATGGATCTGGATTTTAATGCTATTGAATGAATGGTTGAATAAAAGGTTGATTAAGTAAATGGAAAAAATTGTTTTTTTAGTTACCTCCTTAAATTCTGGAGGCATTGAAAATTATTTATTTAGATTTTTAAAACATTATGAAGGTCATTTTATTCCTATAATAATTTGTAAAAATGGTGTTCATGGTGAGTTGTACGAGAAATATAGTCAAATTAAAAATATTCAATTTTATGATGGGAATTTAACTTATATAAACATATTTTTATTTTATAAACTCTATCAATTTTTGTTGAAAAATAAACCTCATAGTATATGTGATTTTACGGGTAATTTTGCAGGAATACCTCTTTTATTAGCAAAATTAGCTGGTGTGGAGCATCGTGTAGCATTTTATAGGGGTTCTACAGATCATTTTCATGGGGGGAGAATTAAGAATATATTTAACTTGGCTATGAATCATTTGGTTTTTAAAAATGCTACAGCTATTTTGGCTAATTCAAATTTAGCCATTGAGTATTTTTTTGGCAACCTAAATTTAAATGATAGTAGATTAGATGTGGTATACAATGGTATTAATGCAAGTGATTTTTTAAATAATAAAAATAATCTTAGAGTGGAGTTGAATATTTCTAAAGAGCAATTTGTTGTTGCTCATATTGGTCGTTATGATGAGGCGAAAAATCATATTACTATTATGAAAGTGGCAAAGAAATTAATTGAATTGGATAAAGATTATATAATAATTTTATGTGGTAAAAATGTAGATAAGCAGTTTCAAAATATTATAGATAAAGATCAGAGTCTAAACGGTAGGATAAAATTGCTTGGATATACTAAGGATGTAATTAAAGTATTAAACACAGCAAATTGCTTTTACTTTCCTTCAATCACAGAAGGTCAGCCGAATGCATTAATAGAGGCTTTAGTTCGAGGTCTTCCATTTGTTGCTTCTAATATTAAACCAATAAGTGATATAATCCCTTTAGACTATCAAAGTCAATTAATTGACCCTTTAAATGTTGAATTGGCAGTAAAAAAAATTCAAGAGATTAAGGAGTCTCAAGAGTTAAGAGAAAATTTAAATTTATCTGAGTGGGCAATTCAGAATTTTGATGCGGATAGACTTTTTTCTCAATTTAAAAATAAATTGTCTGGTAAATAAAGAGTAAATAATGAGCAATAAAAAACTTGTATTTATTACAGAAGCACGTTTTTTTTGTGATTCTAATAATATCATTTATTTTGATAGGGACTTTGATGCTACTTTGTGGGATAGATATTTGGAGTATTTTGATGAATTAGTTGTTTTTGCACGTATTAAAAATGTTAATCGTGATTATATAGATACACTTATTGTTAATAAAAACGCTAGAGTAAAATTTATAAAGCTTCCATACTTTATCGGACTTTTTGATTTTTTAAAAAATATCTTTCTACTAAATAGGGTTTTAAAAAAAGAATTGTATTTATTGAAAGATTATTCATTTATTTTAAGAGTCCCAGGTTCAATTGGATTCAATGTAGCTAAAATTTTAAATAAGTTTAAGATAAATTATAGTGTTGAAGTAGTGGGTGATCCTGCAGAGGTTTTTGCTCGAGGAAATTTTACGCATAATTTACGACCATTATTAAGATTTATGGCAATATATCAACTTAAGTATGTTGTCGAAAATGCTAAGAGTGTACTTTATGTAACTCAATCAGTATTACAAAAAAAATATCCTGCCTCTGTAGGGGTTTTAAGTTTTGGAGTCTCTGATGTCCGTATTGAAGATAATATTATTACAATAAAACATAAGAATTATTCTTTTAAGAAAAAGTATCAAATTATTAGTGTTGGTTCTTTAGCACAAATGTATAAGTCACCAGATGTTCTTTTAAAGGCAATACATATTATTAATTCACAATATAATGATATTGAAATTAATCTAACTTGGTTGGGTGAAGGTATATATAAAGAGAAAATGATTAACCTTGCAAAAGAGTTAGATGTTTTTGATTATGTTGATTTTAAAGGCAATGTTTCCCGTGAAGAGGTTATGTGGCAAATAGATAGTTCAGATTTGTTTGTGCTAGCTTCGAAGACTGAAGGCTTGCCGAGAGTTATTGTTGAAGCAATGGCAAAGGGTCTGCCTATCATTGCTACAAATGTGGGAGGTATTCCTGAGCTTCTACCATCTGAAGTATTAGTTGAACCCAATAATGCAAAGCTTTTGGCTGAAAAAATTTACCAAATATTGAGTGATTCGGAATTTTATAATAGACAGTCAAGTAGTAATTTAATTAATTCACATAATTTTAAAAAGACTATTTTAGATCAAAAAAGGAAAATTTTTTTTGACACAGTAATGAGTTTATAGGCTTTAAGGGAATTATTATTTTTATGAAAGAAAATATTCGTATTCTTCATTTAATTAAAACTACATCAGGTGCTTCATGGGCTCTGAAGCAAGTACAGCAACTCATTAGTCTGGGGTGTGAAATACATGTTGTATTGCCAGATAATAATGGTTTGACTAATTGTTATTTAGAGACAGGAGCTAAAATCCATATTTTAAATATAGATTTTGCATTGCTAATTAAGCAGCCTATTCTCTTTCTGGAAAATGTGAAAAAATTTAGAAAGTTATTACACCAGATTAACCCAGATATTGTCCATTCGCACTTTGTAGGTAACACCATATTTATGCGTATAGCAATGAAAGGTCTAAGCATAAAAAGAGTCTTTCAGGTACCAGGTCCTCTGCATCTTGAAACGACGTTTACTCGTGCTATAGATCTGAAATTAGCTGATAAATATGATTATTGGATTCCTACATGTTATTTGTCAGAAAAAATTTATTTAGCTTCGGGTGTTTCAAAAAGTCGATTAATGACAACTTTTTATGGTACAGATACCTCTACTTATCATAAAAAAGATAAAGGTATATTAAGAGATGAGTTTAATATTTCTAAAAATATTAAAATTGTGGGTATGGTTGCTTATGCATATGCGCCTAAAAAATGGCTTGGACAGTCACGAGGGTTAAAGGGGCATGAGGACTTGATTGATGCAATAGAAATTGTTGTACAGAAAAATCCACATATTAAATGTGTGATTGTAGGAGGGCCTTGGGTAGGTGCTGACCAATATTTTCAAAGTATTGTTGCATATGGTAAAGAAAAATTAGGAGATCGAATTTTATTTCTAGGTACTCGTAAAGATGTACCGGATTTATATCCAGATTTTGATGTAGTTGTACACCCTTCACATTCTGAAAATTTAGGTGGTGCTGCAGAGTCACTTTTAATGGCAATACCAACTATCGCAACAAATATTGGTGGATTTCCTGATATTGTTAAACCTAATGAAACTGGTTGGTTAGTACCTAAACAGGATCCAGAAGCTTTAGCAATTGCTATTTTGGATGCGTTATCTAATCCTGAATATGCGCATGAAATGGCACAAGAAGGTGAAAGACAATTAAAGCAAAGCTTAGATGTACGAAAAACGGCTAAAGATGTTTTTGAATTCTATAATAAAATTATGGTGAGCTAGATGTTTTTAAAGCGCCTTTTAGATATTGTGATTGCTTTCATTGCTCTGATCCTGCTTTCACCACTTTATGCATTTGTTGCTTACAAAGTGAAAAAAAATCTGGGTTCGCCAGTCTTGTTTCGCCAGGTGCGTCCCGGTTTACATGGCAAGCCCTTTGAAATGATCAAGTTCCGCACAATGAAAGATGCTGTAGACGAGCAGAGTAACCCATTGCCGGACAGTGAACGTCTAACGCCTTTTGGTCAAATGCTACGTTCCACCAGTCTGGATGAAATGCCGGAACTCTGGAACGTGATTAAAGGCGATATGAGTATTGTCGGCCCACGCCCCCTGCTGATGGAATACCTGCCACTTTACAGCCCTGAACAGGCCAAACGCCATAATGTTAGACCGGGCATGACAGGTCACGCACAGGTCAACGGTCGTAATGCCATTGGATGGGAAGAAAAATTCAAGCTAGATACCTGGTACGTCGAAAATCAGTCGATTTGGCTCGACTTCAAAATCATGTTTAAAACAGTACATAAAGTTTTAGCAAAAGATGATATCAGTGCCATGGGAGAAGCGACCATGACCAAATTTACTGGTACAAAAACGGACAATATCCATGACTGAAATCTATGCCGTGTATGGTGCTTCAGGTTGTGGCCGAAGCTTGATGCCTGTGGCTCGCCAGCAATTACAGCGTAAGAATATAAATGCCAAAATCTATTTTATTGATGACAGTCTGATCGAAGAAATGACGGTTAATGGGCATAGAGCGTTAAATTATGCAGCATTTAAAAATCTAAAGGCTGATAGAAAGTCAGTTCTCATTGCGATTGCCAATAGTCAGATCCGTGAAAAAATAGCTAAAAAACTTCAACAAGATGCAATTGAGCTATGGACGGTTCAGGCAGATAATGTCGTGCGCATGGATGCAATAGAAATTGCTCCAGGTGCTGCTTTAAGCCCATTTGTAACGCTCACTTCTAATATCAAGATTGGCAAATGTTTTCATGCCAATTTATACAGTTATGTTGAGCATGACTGTGTGATTGGAGATTACGTTACCTTTGCTCCCGGCGTGAAATGTAATGGCAATATTCATATTGAAGACCATGCCTATATTGGTACGGGTGCCGTAATCAAACAGGGCACACCAGATCAACCTTTAGTGATTGGCAAGGGAGCAGTGGTGGGCATGGGCGCTGTCGTCACCAAAAGTGTGCCACCCGGGGTTACGGTCGTTGGTAATCCGGCACGGATTTTAGAGAAAAAATAAGTTTTTAAATTTTAAAAATTCAGGACACATCATGTTAAATACTACATTTGAACCATGGCCAAGTTTTACCCAGAAAGAAGCGGATGCGGTTTCCCGGGTTTTATTGTCGAATAAAGTCAACTACTGGACAGGGCAAGAATGCCGTGAGTTTGAAAAAGAATTTGCCCAGTTTGCAGAAACCCAGTATGCAGTGGCTTTAGCCAATGGAACCGTGGCCCTCGATGTTGCTTTGAAAGCCTTAGGGATTGGCGCCGGGGATGATGTAATTGTCACCTCACGCACCTTTCTGGCATCGGCCAGTTCGATTGTTACCGCTGGAGCAAATCCTATTTTTGCTGATGTTGAGCTGGATTCACAGAATATTTCTGCTGAAACCATCGAAGCAGTACTGACCTTAAATACCAAAGCGATTATCTGTGTGCATCTGGCAGGCTGGATGTGTGACATGGATCCGATCATGCAATTGGCACAGGAAAAAGGCCTGTATGTGATTGAAGACTGTGCACAGGCGCATGGGGCAAAATACAAAGGCAAGTCGGCCGGTTCCATCGGTCATATCGCAGCCTGGTCGTTTTGTCAGGACAAGATCATGACCACGGGCGGTGAAGGCGGTATGGTCACCACCAATGATGAAACCCTGTGGAAAAAAATGTGGTCTTATAAAGACCATGGCAAGAACTTTGACAGCATCTATAACAAACAGCATCCACCGGGATTCCGCTGGTTACATGATTCATTTGGTACCAACTGGCGCATGATGGAAATGCAGGCGGTGATTGGACGTATTCAGCTTAAAATGATGCCGGAGTGGACTGCAAAACGCATGGCCAATATGGAAAAAATTTATGCTGCATTTGCAGACAGTCCATATTTTAGCGTGCATCGCCCATCCGATGAGTATGTCCATGCCGCATATAAATGTTATGTGCAGGTCAATACAGATCGGTTGCCTGAAGGCTGGTCACGTGACCGGATTATGGCAGAGATGAATGCCTTGGGTGTGCCATGTTTTAGTGGATCTTGTTCCGAGGTGTATTTGGAGCATGCTTTTGATGGTACAGCATGGCGACCGACACAGCGTTTGCAAAATGCGCAAAAACTCGGTGAAACCAGTTTGATGTTCTTGGTCCATCCGACATTAACAGAAAATAATATTCAAACAACTGAATCTGCCATCCAGCAGATCATTAGTCGCATATAATCTAATCATGATTCAATCACGTAGAATGCACCAACAGGTGCATTTGATAAATTTACCCAAGTTTCAATTTAGTCATTCTAATACCTAAATTGGATTGAAACTTATTAAGTACTATTGAGAAGACATATCACGTGAAGTCCATCATCCTGCCTTTAGTCGAATCTCCACGTTCAGCAAAACTCGCATTTTTAGTCATTTTAGACTTTTGTATTTTCCCTGTTCTAATCTGGCTGTGTTATGCCATCCGCCAGTTTGACCTCGGCGCAGAAGTTGTACCCAATATTCCTTTTGGTGCGGTTTGGGTCAGTGCTATTGCTGTATTGGCTCTATTTCTCTGCGGTGTATATCGCTTTATTGTGCGTACCTTCAATGAATTTTTTATTGTTAAACTGGGTTTGGCAACGATCTTATCCGTGATTGGTCTGTATTTATTGGCTTATAGCACACATGCCTTTATTCCGACATCCATCCCGTTGATGTTTGGCTTTATGATGTTTGCCTGGGTCTGGTTTAGCCGCGGTTTTATCCGTTTTATCGTGCGTTCTTATTTACAGGCCGGAGTGCCTAAAAAACGGATCGCGATTTACGGCGCTGGGAATGCAGGGCAGCAGGTGGCAGCCACCTTAAATCGCTCCAATGAGCATGTGCCGATTATATTTATTGACGATGATCCATCTTTAAATGGCCAAAATATTGGGGGTATTCAAGTTTATTTACCAGATATTGCCTTGAAATATCTCCCTAAATTAAAGATTAGTGAAATTCTGATTGCACTGCCCTCAGTCGGGCGGATACGTAAAAGTGAAATCGTTAAATTTTTAGAACCGGCGCATCTTAAAATTACCGAGATTCCCGGCCTGACTAAACTGGTCGATGGTGAAATTCGAATTTCCGATATTCAGGAAGTGGATATTATTGACTTGCTGGGCCGCGATCCTGTCCCTCCGGTTGCAGAACTTTTAGCCAAAAATATTCAAGATAAAGTGGTGATGGTGACTGGTGCAGGTGGCTCAATTGGTTCTGAGCTTTGTCGCCAGATTATTAAAAACCAGCCGGCGAAAATTATCATTTATGAACTGACAGAATTTGCTTTATATAGTATTGATAAAGAATTACGTCTTACAGCATCATGTGACATTATTCCAATCCTGGGCTCAGTACTGGATGAACGCAAGCTGGAGCGGGTGATTGAACAATATGAGATACAAACAGTTTATCATGCAGCGGCTTATAAACATGTCCCTCTGGTGGAGTGTAACCCATTAGCAGGCCTGAAAAATAACGCGGTGGGAACGGCATTTAGTGTCAATGCTGCGGTGAAAAAAGGCGTCGAAACCTTTGTACTGATTTCAACCGATAAAGCGGTACGTCCAACTAACGTGATGGGTGCGACCAAGCGCATGGCAGAGCTGTATTGTCAGGCTATGGCAGAAGCTCAGGATCAGACCCAGATCAGTATCGTGCGCTTTGGTAATGTGCTGGGTTCTTCTGGCTCGGTGGTGCCGCTGTTTAAACAGCAGATTGCCAAAGGTGGCCCGATTACCGTGACCGATCCCGAAGTGACCCGGTTCTTTATGACCATTCCGGAAGCTTCGCAACTGGTGATTCAGGCTGGTGCTTTGGGAACCGGTGGCGATGTGTTCTTGCTGGATATGGGGGAACCGGTACGGATTCAGGATCTGGCACGACAAATGATTTCACTCAGTGGACTCAAAGTCCGTGAAGAAAAAAATCCAAATGGTGATATTGAAATTCAATATACCGGCTTACGTCCGGGTGAAAAGCTGTATGAAGAACTGCTGATTGATGAAGAAAATACAGAAATTACCTCGCATAAGCGTATTTTGAGATCAGTCGAGAAGCATTATCCATTGGCAGAAATCCTGGAGGTCTTTAAACGGATGCATGAACTTTCAGCGACGCAAGCCGATATTGAATGGGCATTGGCGCAGCTGGAATACTATGTCGATGGTTATGTACGTGGTAATGACATTCAAGTGAACTAGGTTATTTATAGATATGATTAAGAAAGCAATTCTTCCTGTGGCCGGCCTCGGTACGCGTTTTTTACCGGCCAGCAAATCGATTCCCAAAGAAATGGTCACTGTGGTTGATCGTCCGGCGATTGAATATGTGGTCCGTGAAGCGGTAGCCGCCGGGATTGAACAAATTATTTTGGTGACACATTCTTCAAAAGCATCGATTGAAAATTACTTCGATCGTAATTTTGAACTTGAAACCACACTTGAGCAAAAAAACAAAACCGATTTACTTAAAGAAATTACTGAAATTCTGCCTAGCGGTGTAAGTATTATTAGTGTACGTCAACCGCAGCCTTTGGGCTTAGGTCATGCAGTACTCTGTGCCAAAGCCGTGATTGGCGATGAAGATTTTGCGGTATTATTACCAGATGTGCTGGTCAAGGATCAGGATCCGGAAAATGATTTGTCTCGCATGATTCAACGCTATGATGTATCTCAAGCAGCACAAATCATGGTCGAAGCGGTACCTGAACATCTGGTGGACCAGTATGGGATTGTCGATGTGGCCGCATCTCCGGCCGAAGGCGAAAGCATTGTCATGCAAGGGATTGTTGAAAAACCGGCAGTCGGCACTGCACCATCGAATCTGTCTGTGGTTGGACGTTATGTCCTGCCGGCAAAAATCATGCAGCTTCTGGAACAGACACCACGCGGGGCAGGCAATGAAATTCAGCTCACCGATGCGATTGCCATGTTACAGCAGACTGAAGCAGTGGAAGCTTATCGTATGAAAGGTCAAACTTTTGACTGTGGCAACAAGCTCGGCTATCTTAAAGCTGTATTACATTATGGGGTTGATCATCCCAAGCTTGGTCGCGAGTTTAAAGCGTTGATCCAAGAACTCGCTTTATAATAAAAAATAATAACAAAGGAATACTATGAAAGTCGCAGTACTGGGGAAAACCTTATTTTCCGGGGTCATTTCGGCCCTTTTGTCTGAATGTGGTCATCAGGTGGTGTGGTGTAACAGCTTCAGTGCAGATGAGCCAGCCCGGACTTATTTTCAGGATGAATCCTTGCAGTCATTGCTGCAAAAACAGGAAAAATCCGGTTTTTTAAACTGTTGTGATTTTCAGCATCTGGATTTTAATCAGGATGTTTTTTTCTTTAGTTTTAACGCCACCGAAGAGCAGCAGGCATTTCAGATGCTGGATACCATTCGGCATGCCTGTTTTGCTCATCCCAAGCTGATGATTAATGCTTCGACCTTTGGCTTGCATGGTACCCAACGTTTTCAGCAACTGCTGCCGAATGATGACTGGATTTATCTGCCCGATATTATTCAGGAAGGTAATGCCCTGCGTAGTTTTGTTCAGGCCACGCAGCTGATCGTGGGCTGTGATCATGCAGATGCACAGGCTAAAATCAGAGAGCTGTTACGCCCCTTGTTTCCGCGTGCGCAGCAGTATCTGTTTATGCCGGTACTGGATGCCGAATTTACCAAACTCAGTATTTCCGGCATGCTGGCCACCCGGATCAGTTATATGAATGATCTGGCCAGTGTGGCAGAAAAACTTGGGATTGATATTGAACAGGTGCGTCAGGGCATGGCTGCGGATAACCGGATTGGTTCCGCCTATTTGTTTCCAGGAGTCGGTTTTGGTGGAGAGAACTTCTCGCATGATATCCGCACCTTAACGCATGCGGTAGCAGATTCGGGGGTGAAAAACCAGTTACTGGAACAGGTCTGGGAGATTAACGAACAACAAAAAGAATTACTGTTCCGCAAACTATGGAATTATTTCCGTGGCGATTTACAGGGAAAAGTGGTGGCGATTTGGGGCGCAGCCTTTAAAGAAAATACCCCGAGCATCCAGCAATCTCCAGTGCATGCCATGCTCACTGCATTATGGGCGCAAGGGGTGACGGTCAAACTGCATGATCCGCAAGCATTGGCCAATATTAAAAAAGTCTATGGGATACGGCAGGATCTAATCCTGTGTGAAGATCAATATCAGGCCGTCGAAGGTGCGGATGCCTTATGTTTGATGACTGCCTGGAAGCAGTATGGTAGTCCAGATTATCCACACCTCATTAAACTGATGCAGCATCCCCTGATTTTGGATGGGCGTAATCTGTATGATCCGGCCTATATCAAGGCGCGTGGTTTTAATTATATTGGGGTGGGACGTTAATGTTAAGTCAGCTTAAACCAGATCTAAATACTGAAATGGTGTGTCAAAAACTCGCCTCGAGCAAAGAACAACTTGATGCGGTGCATCTACGAGAACTGTTTGCCGCAGACCCCCAGCGTTTTAACAAATATTCAATTCAGTTTGAACAGCTGGTCTTCGATTATAGTAAACACAGAATGAACAGTACGGTGATGCAGGGCCTGATTGAATGGGCAGATGCACAAAACCTAAGATCCTGGATCGGGTCTTTATTTTCAAATCAGGACATTAATTATACCGAGCAACGTGCTGCCATGCATTGGGCATTACGCTTGCCAGCACAGGATCAGCAGCATGCGGATCTGGCCGCTGATGTGCATGCTCAACTTGAGCGCATGTATGCCTTGGTCGAGCAAATCCATGCCGGGCAGCGTCGTGGCGCCACCGGTGAAGTGATTCAGGATGTGGTCAATATTGGGGTCGGTGGTTCAGATCTTGGCCCTCTAATGGTTACGCATGCCTTATCGGATTTTAAATACCAGTCTGCCCAGCCACTCAATGTGCATTTCGTCTCGACCATGGATGGCAGTCAGCTGTCCGAGTTGTTGCATCAACTGCGTCCGGAAACCACGCTATTTATTATTTCGTCCAAATCATTTGGCACGATTGATACTCTGACCAATGCCCAGACAGTACGCTTGTGGCTGGAAAAAGCCTTGGGTCAGCATCCCTATATTCTGAAACATCATTTTATTGGAGTTTCTACCAAGCCGGAGAAAATGACGGCCTGGGGAATTGCTCCGGAAAACCAGCTACTGTTGTGGGACTGGGTCGGTGGTCGCTATTCACTGTGGTCCTGTATCGGATTGCCGATTGCACTGAGTATCGGCATTGAAGGTTTTAAGCAGCTGCTGGCCGGTGCCTATGCGGTCGATCAGCATTTTCAGTATCAGCCTTTTGAGCGCAATATTCCGGTGTTGATGGGGCTCTTGGGTGCATGGAATAACAATTTTCTGGATATTCAGACCCATGCGATCCTGCCTTATGATGGACGACTGAAATACTTTGCTTCTTATTTGCAACAGCTGGAAATGGAATCCAACGGTAAGTCGATTCAACGTGATGGTGAAAAAGTTCAGCTGGATACCTGTCCGATTATTTGGGGCGAAGTGGGACCGAATGCGCAACATGCTTTTTATCAGCTCCTCCATCAAGGTACGCAGTCAGTGAGTTGTGACTTTATTGCGCCAGTCAAGCGTTATAACAGTCAACAATATACCTATGCAGACAGTGCCGAAGCATTAATTGAACAGCATCATTTGGCCCTGTCTAACTGCTTGGCGCAATCACGTTTACTGGCCTTTGGTAATGAGGCTTTGGACCCAAAAGAATTAGAGAGCTTGCCAGCCTATAAACAGTATGAAGGCAACCAACCGAGCAGTACGCTGTTGATGCAAGAGCTGAATCCTTATAGTCTGGGTATGCTGATTGCTCTATATGAACATAAAGTTTTTGTGCAATCGGTGCTGTGGAATATCAACCCATTTGACCAGTGGGGCGTGGAAAAAGGTAAGGAAATTGCCAACCAGTTGCTGCCTATTTTGAATGGTGAACAGTCTGAGCTAGGTGGTCTGGATGGTTCAACTCAAGGTTTAATTAACATTTTATTAGGGAAGCAGCATGGCTAAAATTCTGGTAACGGGCGGGGCAGGCTATATTGGTTCGCATACTTGTGTTGAGTTATTAAATGCCGGCCATGAGGTGGTGGTTTTAGATAATCTGTGCAATAGCGCTGCTGAGTCTTTAAATCGGGTGCAACAGTTGACCCAAAAAAGCCTGACATTTATACAAGGTGATATCCGTGATGCTCAATTATTAGATCAGGTATTTCAGCAACACTCGATTGAGGCCGTGATTCATTTTGCCGGTCTGAAAGCGGTCGGAGAAAGCCAGCAAATACCATTGGCTTATTTTGACAATAATATTGCCGGTTCAATCAGCCTGGTTCAGGCGATGCAGCGCGCACAGGTTTTTAAACTGGTGTTTAGTTCCTCAGCCACGGTCTATGGCGAAAATAATCCTTCACCTTTAAACGAAGAAATGCCTACCGGAATGCCGACCAATAACTATGGCTATACCAAACTGATTGTTGAACAGCTCTTGGAAAAGTTGTCTGTGGCGGATGAACATTGGTCGATTGCCTTATTACGTTATTTTAATCCGGTCGGCGCGCATAAAAGTGGCCAGATTGGCGAAGATCCACAAGGTATTCCCAATAACCTGATGCCTTTTGTGACTCAAGTGGCAGTCGGTCGTCGTGAAAAGCTATCTATTTTCGGTCATGATTATGACACGGTGGATGGTACCGGAGTGCGCGATTATATACACGTAGTTGACTTAGCCAATGCACACTTATGTGCCCTCAATAATCGTTTAACTGCGCAAGGTTGCCGTGCCTGGAATATTGGTACAGGTAATGGCATTTCAGTGCTACAAGTTAAAGATACTTTTGAGCAAGTGAATGGGGTTGCGATTGCATTTGAATTAGCCCCTCGTCGTGAAGGCGATGTGGCCACCTGTTTTGCAGACAATACCCGTGCAGTCCAAGAGTTGAGCTGGACACCACAATATGGCCTGGAAGATATGCTCGCTGATAGCTGGAACTGGCAGAAACAGAATCCGAATGGCTATCGTTAAAATTTTTATAACGATATAAATAAAAATGGGAGCTTTTGATGAATAGCTCCCATTTTTATTGTACTGTATGCGTGAAGATTAACTCTGAATCAGCTGAGTCAATTCATCGACATAATCCTGCATTGGTCGGGGATTGTGATCCCGACGGCTTTCAATATTCAGACGCAATAGCGGTTCAGTATTCGATGCCCGCACATTAAAACGCCATGCATCAAAATTAAGACTGACCCCATCGGTCTGATCGATCTCCGGCTGCTGATTGGCATAATGATCGAAAAGTTTTTGGATGGTCGCTTGGGTATCAGCGACTTTAAAGTTGATTTCACCACTGCATGGGAACTTGGCGATCATCTCTTCTACCAAAGAAGATAAGGATTTTCCTGTTTCAGACAGTACTACTATCGCCAGTAACCATGGAATCATGCCGCTATCGCAATAGGCAAAGTCACGGAAATAATGATGTGCACTCATTTCACCGCCATAGGCCGCATTATGCTCACGCATCACATCTTTAATAAAGGCGTGACCTGACTTGGACTGAACCGTGATCCCTTGATATTGCTCTACAATATCCAGTGTATTCCAGACCAAACGCGGATCATGTACAATTTTTTCGCCAGATTGCTTTAGCAAGAAGGCTTGAGCCAGAAGGCCGACAATATAATAGCCTTCAATAAACTGGCCTTTTTCATCGAACAGGAAGCAGCGGTCAAAGTCACCATCCCAGGCAATGCCCATATCTGCGCCATGCTGAATGACCGCATCACGGGTGCTGTCACGGTTTTCAGTTAAAATCGGATTGGGAATCCCGTTCGGGAAAGTGCCGTCAGCTTCATGATGAATTTTGATAAATTCAACCGGAATATTGAGTTGTTGAAATTTTTGTTCAATCGCATCGACCACATGACCTGCTGCACCATTCCCGGCATTCATCACCAGTTTCATCGGACGGATTTTTGCCGGATCAATATAGCTCATCAGATGATTTACAAATTCAGGCAGAATATTGTATTTCTCAGTACTGCCTTTATTGCTGACGTCAATAAATTCATCTGATTCTGCTAAAGCCTGAATCTCTTTAAGACCAGTATCGGCACTGATTGGACGGGCATTTTCACGTACCAGTTTCATGCCATTATAGTCCATCGGATTATGGCTGGCCGTGATTTCAATACCACCTTGCACATCCAGATGGAAGGCGCCAAAATAGACTTCTTCAGTGCCGGTCATGCCCAGATCCAGAACATTGACACCCGCATCATTTAAACCGTGAATGGTGGCCTGTTTTAAACCTTCACTGCTGAGCCGGATGTCACAGCCAATGACCACCGTTTTAGGTTGATAAATCTGTCCATAAGCACGGCCAATTTTATAGGCAATCTCTTCATTGAGCTCGGTGCCAAGTTTGCCGCGAATGTCATAGGCTTTGAAGCAAGTCAGTTTGGTCATTTATAGGCTCTCCATTCAGAAGAAAAAAGGCCGGTTCCCCAGCCCTGATTCAATTTTAATTATTCTACCGTAACCGATTTTGCCAGATTACGTGGCTGATCGACATCTGTACCACGCAGCACTGCCACATGATAAGACAGTAACTGCACCGGGATGCTATATACAATCGGTGCCAGCACTGCATTGACTGCCGGAATATGTACCACATGCTGACGCTCTTTGGCTTTAATGCCGCTGTTTTCATCGGCAAAGACAAACAGTTCGCCACCACGTGCCTGAACT
Source organism: Acinetobacter sp. YH12105 (assembly GCF_013419095.1). Lineage (NCBI taxonomy): Bacteria > Pseudomonadati > Pseudomonadota > Gammaproteobacteria > Moraxellales > Moraxellaceae > Acinetobacter > Acinetobacter sp. YH12105. Next base: position 12,113 of record NZ_VPAU01000012.1, on the reverse strand, counting down.
TCTTCCATATTGGATTTCAGCTTATCCAGCATGTCATCTTGCGGTGCCAGAATCACCACCGGCATGTCATTGTCGACCAGTGCCAATGGGCCATGTTTCAACTCACCTGCAGCATAGCCTTCAGCATGAATATAGGAAATTTCTTTCAGCTTGAGTGCACCTTCCAGTGCGATCGGGAAGTGCGTGCCACGGCCCAGGAACAGGCAATGCTGCTTTTCAACAAACAGCTCAGACAGACCTAAAATTTCATCATCATGACGTAAAGTGTCCAGCATCACTTTAGGCAAATGCCAGAGTTCCGTGCTGATCTTCGTCATCTGTTCTGTAGAAATGCTATTTTTGACCGAACCAATTTTCAATACCAACAGCATTAAAGCAGCAAGCTGGGTGGTAAAGGCTTTGGTAGATGCCACACCAATTTCTGGGCCTGCCAGTGTCAACAGACTATGCTGGGTCTCACGTACCATCGATGATGTAGCGACATTACAGATGGTCATCGTAGTGATGTCTAGCCCTTTGGCCGCCGCACGTTTCTGTGTATCACGTAATGCAGCCAAGGTATCGGCAGTTTCACCGGATTGGGAAATACACACATAGAGTGTGTGATTCACAATGACTGGCGTACGATAACGGAACTCGCTGGCAATCTCGACCTGACACGGCAGATCAATCAGCTGTTCAAACCAGTATTTCGCAATCATGCCGGCATGATAGCTGGTACCACAGGCAATAATCTGGATTTGCTGGATTTTTGCGAAGTCCTGTTCCGCACTGGCAAGAAAGTCTTTGCGCAGGTCATTGCCATTTAAGGCTTGAGAAATGGTCTGTTTGATCGCTTCAGGCTGCTCATAAATTTCTTTGAGCATGTAGTGCTTATATTCACCTTTAGAGGCATTGCTGACCGCAGCATCCAGTTCCTTGACCGGACGATCGACCAGTTGACCATCGACAAAAACTTCAATCGTGGTGCGGGTCAAACGGGCAATATCACCTTCTTCCAGGTAGATAAAACGGTTGGTAATCGGGAGCAGTGCCAGCTGGTCAGAACTGATAAAGTTCTCGCCAATCCCCACACCAATGACGAGCGGAGAACCTTCACGTACGGTAATCAGTTCATCCGGATGATCTGTATGCACGATACCTAGGGCATAAGCACCTTTGAGTTGTGGTACCACCTGGCGCACAGCTTCCATTAAGCTTGGGGTAGATTTCAGGGCGTCATTGATCAGATGTGCAACCACTTCTGTATCGGTCTGTGAAGTAAAGACATAACCCAAAGCTTCAAGATCATCTTTGAGTTCTTGATAGTTCTCAATGATCCCGTTATGAACCACTGCCACATTTTCAGAAATATGCGGATGGGCATTTTCTTCAGTCGGTTTGCCATGGGTTGCCCAGCGTGTATGTGCAATGCCAAGTGAACCGCTGATCTGTGATTCATTCACGGCCTGTTCAAGATTCGCGACCTTGCCGACACGACGTTCACGCAGGACCTGGCTATTGTTGATGAGTGCCAAACCTGCTGAATCATAACCCCGGTATTCCAGGCGTTTTAAGCCTTCAATCAAAATATTGGTAATGCTACGTTCTGCAATGCCACCGACGATACCACACATATTTATTCCCCCTTATTTCTTGATTTTTTGCGGACGTGGATAGTTTTCTTTGGCAAATTGCTTAGAACGTTCTACCGCCAAACTGTTGTCTTCCACATCACGAGTAATCGTCGAGCCTGCACCCACTGTAGCACCATTGCCAATTTTCACAGGTGCAACCAATGAACTGTTCGAACCAATGAAAGCCTGATCACCAATGATGGTTTTAAATTTATTCGCACCATCATAATTGCAGGTAATGGTACCTGCACCAATATTAGAACCGGCACCGATTTCAGCATCACCGAGATAGGTGAAGTGGTTGGCTTTAGAGCCTACGCCAATCGTGGTATTTTTCACTTCTACAAAGTTACCGATATGCACCTCGGCAGCAAGCTTCGCACCCGGACGCAGTCGTGCAAAAGGGCCAATCTGGGTATCTTCACCGACGATAGCATTGTCAAAAATGCTATAAGGTTGCACTTTAGTCCCAGCTGCAATTTTGGTATTTTTGATGATACAGCCGGCGCCAATTTCAACATGGTCGCCCAGCTCGCAATCACCTTCGATAATCACGTTGATATCAATCTGTACATCTTGACCGACAGTTAAATTACCACGCAAATCAAAACGGCTCGGATCAATCAGATGCACACCTTGCTGCATCAGCTGTTTGGCCTGAAATGCCTGAAACTGACGTTCTAATGCTGCCAGTTGCACACGGTCATTTACGCCTTCAACTTCAAAGGCTTGTTCAGGTTCTACCGAAGCAACCTGCATACCATCTGCCAGAGCCATCGCCACAATATCGGTCAGATAGTATTCACCCTGAACATTCTCATTGCTTAAATTTGGCAGCCATTGATGCAACTTGGCATTGCTGACCGCATAAATGCCAGTATTAATTTCTTGGATCTGACGTTGCTCGTTCGTTGCATCTTTATGTTCAACAATGGCCTGAATCTGACCATTTTTACGCACGATGCGACCATAACCATTGGCATCTGGCAAGGTGAGTGTGACCAGACCAATGCCAGTTTCTGCAGTGGCATCGAGTAATTTTTGCAAGGTAAGCGGGTTAATACAGGGTACATCACCAGAAAGAATCAGCGATACGCCGTCTTGGGGCAGGACAGGTAAAGTCATTTGTACGGCATGACCGGTCCCCAGCTGTTCGCTCTGTTCAACCCATTTAATTTTTTGCGCTGTAAAAGCAGCTTGAACCTGCTCGCCACCGTGCCCGTAAATGGTAATAATATTATCTGCGTTTAATTTTTTTGCTGTGTCAATGACATGACCCAGTAAAGGACGTCCTGCAAGCGGTTGTAATACTTTCGGTAAGCTTGAACGCATGCGCGTGCCTTTACCTGCAGCAAGAATAATAACAGTCGTTGACATGTTCTAATCCTAAATATGGCTTATGCCACGGTGAAGTAAAAATAAATCAAAATACAAAGAGCCGCCCACAGGCCAGCAATGATGTCATCCAGCATGATGCCAAAACCGCCGTCGACCTGACGGTCAATGACCCGAATCGGCCACGGTTTCCAGATATCAAATAATCTGAATAGCGCAAAACCGACCAGCAGCCAGAGAAAGTTCATCTGGCCGAGATAGATCAGGGGTAAAAATGTGATGGATTGTCCGGCGAATTCATCCCAGACAATACGGCCATCATCATGAACGCCCATGACCTTGGCAGTATGCCCGCAGATATATATGCCAATCAGGGACATGATGGCAATGGCAAAAAGACTGTTTAGAAAATCAAGATGCAGCCAAATCGGGATAAATAAAAGTGCAAAGGCCGAACCAAAGGTCCCCGGTGCTTTAGGCATCAGTCCTGAGCCGAAGCCAACGCCACTAAATACAATCAGTCGGTCGGTCCATGACATGGCTTTAAAATTGATCGCAGGTTTATGCAAAATGTTGATACCCATTAAATTGAAGCAAATGATCTACGCCATCTTTTTCAAAAGTTAAGCCGTGCTGCTGAATTGTGCCGACTATACTAATCGAAACATCAAGTTGTTTTTGCAATAATTTTTCGTAATTTTGCGGGCTTATTGTAAAACATAATTCATAATCGTCGCCACCGGCCAGTGCATACTGCCATTTTTGTGCCTCGCTTAAGGTCTGCAGGGCAGGACTGATCGGTAAGTGTTCCAGTTGTAGCTTGGCACCGACTTGCGAGGCTTTGAGAATATGTCCAAGATCTTGGGCCAAACCATCCGAGACATCAATCATGCTATGTGCCAGACCTTTTAAGGCGGCACCGAGCTGACAGCGTGGCGTCGGATAGTCCAGACGTTTCTGTAGCGGATGACCTAAATGATTTAAGGCAAAAGCAGCATCGCCGACAGTTCCACTGACACAGATCAGATCACCTGGTTTTGCACCTGAGCGTGGCACCGCTTGGCCAATATCGACCCAGCCTAAGGCTGTCACAGATAAAGTGAGATGCGGACTTTGGGTGGTATCACCCCCGATTAAACTCACGCCAAATTGATCGCAACAATCATATAAACCCTGACTAAAGGCTTTGAGCCAGTCATGATCAATTTGGGGTAGGCTCAATGCCAGAAGAATACTATGCGGTTTTGCACCCATCGCGGCAATATCGGAAAGATTAACAGCAACCGATTTCCAGCCAATGGCATGCGGATTTGTATCGAGAGGGAAGTGTCGTCCAGCAACCAGTGTATCGGCACAGATGACCAGTTGTTGCTGAGGCGGAGGGGTGAGCAAGGCTGAATCGTCACCGACGCCTAAATCGACAGAATGGGTATTCTTGCGATTGAAATAGGTGTCGATAATCGAAAATTCAGCCATACAACAATTCGACTTTAATTAGTTGGCTTGTTGCTTTTCTGCTGCACGTAAAGTTGTCGCTAAACGATCCAATACACCGTTGATGTATTTGTGGCTGTCGGCACCGCCAAAATGTTTAGCCAACTCGATCGCTTCGTCTAGAACCACACGATATGGAATCTCAAGATGTTCTTTGAGTTCATACGCGCCTAGACGCAAGGTTGCGAGTTCAACACCATCCAGTGCTGAAAGTTCACGATCGAGTACCGGAATTAAGAGCGCATCCAATGCTTCATGATTGGCAACCACTTGAGTCAACAATTCATGATAATAGCTCAGATCCACTTTATGCATGGCATTTTCCACACGCGTACGTGCTTCAATCTCATGCACCGGATTGTGGCTCATTTGCCATTCATAAATTCCTTGTACAGCAAAGCGACGTGCTTTACGTTTTGCTGCATAAGTTGCTTGAAGTGTTTGCGACATAGCGTTAAATAGCCTTTAACAAGTTAACCATTTCAATCGCAGTCAGGGCAGCTTCGCTACCTTTATTGCCTGCTTTTGTTCCAGAGCGTTCAATCGCTTGTTCAATACTGTCCGTAGTGAGTACACCGTTAATGACAGGTAAGCCAGTGTCCAGGCCAACCACGCCTAAACCTTTGGCACATTCGCCTGCAACGAAATCGAAGTGAGGCGTGCTACCACGAATCACGGCGCCAAGCGCGATGATGGCATCGAAACGATCTGAAGTTGCCAGTTTTTTCGCAACTACAGGAAGTTCCCAGGCACCAGGGGCATGAACAACAGTGATATTATCCTCTGATACACCATGACGTTTCAATGTATCAATGGCACCTTCTAACAGATGTTCAACCACAAAGCTGTTAAAACGACCAACTAAAATCGCATAACGGTCTTCGTTCGCGAGATGTAACATACCTTCAATACGGCGAACTGCCATAGCAACCTCGATGATTTCTTAAGATGTTTGTTGTGCGGTGATGTATTCCACCACTTCTAAGTTAAAGCCTGATAGTGCATTGAAGCGCAATGGAGAGCTGAGCAGCTTCATTTTTTCAACGCCTAGATCACGCAAAATTTGTGCACCGACACCAATGGTCTGATACTGCTGAGACAGTGCAGAATTTGATTTTACATTTTTTGGTGTATTTAAGGTATCTAAAGCTGGACCCAAATCCTGTAAATGACGTTGCCCAATCCAGACCAGTACACCACGATCACTATTGGAAATTTCTTTTAATGCACGGTCTAAATTCCAGGCCGGTTCGCCGTCCTGTTTTTTCAGTTTGAGCAAATCACGGGTCGGATTAAAACCATGTACACGAACGGTGGTCACGCCTTGTTTAGGCTCGCCTTTGACCAGGGCCAAATGAATATCCGGGTTGCCCAGTTCACGATAACGATATAAATCAAATGTGCCGTATTCGGTGTCGAGTTTTTGATGATCGAGACGCTCAACCGTTTGCTCATTGGTCATGCGGTAATGAATCAGGTCGGCAATGGTGCCAATTTTCAAACCATGCTTTTCAGCAAAAACTTCAAGATCCGGACGGCGCGCCATCGTGCCATCTTCATTGATGATTTCACAAATCACCGAAGCCGGTTCCAGTCCTGCTAAACGAGAAAGATCACAACCTGCCTCGGTATGCCCGGCACGGTGCAATACGCCACCCGGCTGCGCCATCAGCGGGAAGATGTGTCCTGGCTGTACAATATCTGCCGGTTTGGCATGAGCAGCCACCGCAGTTTGAATCGTGTGCGCACGTTCAGCCGGTGAGATCCCGGTAGAAATACCTTTGGCTGCTTCAATTGACAGGGTAAAATTGGTTCCATGCTGGGCACCGTTTGCATCGACCATCAAAGGCAGATTCAACTGCTGGCAACGCTCTTTGCTTAAAGTCAGGCAGACCAGACCACGTGCATGGGTGATCATGAAGTTGATGTCTTCAGGACGTACGTGCGTGGCAGCAATCACTAAGTCGCCTTCATTTTCACGATCTTCATCATCCATCAGGATGACCATTTTTCCTGCACGGATATCTGCTACAAGCTCTTCAACAGTATTGAGCGGCATCAACCTTCACCTTCTTTTTTGATCTTGATCAGACCGAATCATGACATTATTGGGTACATAGTCTAACGCTTTTTAAGCAATTTTGCCTATGCTTATTAGTTTCCCTATAGTGGTTCAATGTTATACACAGTCTTGGGAATCATGAAAAGCCGACTTTAAATGAAAGCCAGGGCTTTATGCAGGTTTTTTGAACAGTTAAAATGCATAAAAAATGAAAAACTTAGGCGAAGTCCTTCTAAGTTAAAGTATTAATTTGTTTTTATACAGTTTTATTCCTGTTTTTGTGATTTTCAGATTTTTATTTTGCTGGTCAACGATCAAGAGCAGAAAAATTTACCAGATATTAAAAAACTTGAATAAAACAAAAAAGCGAACCGCAGTTCGCTTTTGAGAAAATTCATACTTAGAAGAAACCAGCCGGTTTGGTTGAATAACTCACCAGCAGGTTTTTGGTCTGTTGATAATGATCCAGCATCATTCTGTGATTCTCACGGCCAATCCCTGATTTTTTATAGCCACCGAAAGCCGCATGTGCAGGATAAATATGATAACAGTTGGTCCAGACCCGACCCGCTTGAATCGCGCGTCCTGCACGGTAAGAGGTGTGTGCTGAACGTGACCACACACCTGCTCCTAAACCATAAATGGTGTCATTGGCGATTTTAATGGCATCATCAAAGTCCTTAAATGTCGCCACCGCCAGCACCGGCCCGAAGATTTCATCCTGAAAGGTTTTCATGTCATTGGTGCCTTTGAAAATGGTCGGTTCAATATAAAAACCTTGTCCCACTTCCTGACGTGCTTCACCGCCGGTCAGAATCTGCGCACCTTCTTCACGGCCAGTGGCAATACAGCCCAGAATCTTGTCCTGCTGTTCCTGTGAGGCTTGCGCACCAATCATGGTGTCGGTGTCGAGCGGATGACCGGTTTTAATGCGTTGCACCCGTTCTACCGCACGCGCCAGAAACTCATCGGCAATACTTTCCTGCACCAAGGCACGAGAAGGACAGGTACAGATTTCACCCTGATTCAGGGCAAACATGGCAAAGCCTTCCAGTGCCTTGTCCAGATAATCGTCTTCCTGATCCATAATGTCGGCAAAGAACAGATTCGGTGACTTTCCGCCAAGTTCCAGTGTTACCGGAATAATATTCTCGGTGGCGTATTGCATGATTTGCTGACCGACTGCGGTTGAACCGGTAAAGGCAATCTTGGCAATGCGCGGATTGGTCGCGAGTGGACGACCGACTTCGATACCATAACCATTGACAATATTCAGTACACCCGGCGGCAAAATGTCCTGAATCAGTTCAGCTAAAACTAAAATGCTGACCGGGGTCTGTTCCGCAGGTTTCAGCACGATACAGTTGCCTGCTGCCAAGGCAGGTGCGAGTTTCCAGGCCGCCATCAGGATCGGGAAGTTCCACGGAATGATTTGACCAACCACACCCAACGGTTCATGGAAATGGTAGGCAATGGTATCTTCATCAATCTCGGAAATGCCGCCTTCCTGAGCGCGGATACAGCCGGCAAAATAACGGAAATGATCAATACATAGCGGAATATCGGCCGCTAAGGTTTCACGGATCGGCTTGCCGTTGTCCCAGGTTTCTGCCACCGCCAGCAGTTCCAGATTTTGTTCCAGACGATCTGCAATTTTTAGCAGGATATTAGAACGGGTGGTGGGCGAGGACTTATTCCACTGTGCTTTGGCCTTGTGCGCTGCATCCAGGGCCAATTCGATGTCTTCTACAGAAGAGCGCGGCACTTTGGTAAAGACTTTGCCATCTACCGGAGAGATATTGTCAAAGTATTCGCCTTTGACTGGAGCGACCCATTCGCCGCCAATGAAGTTGTCGTATTGGGCTTTAAATTGAATTTTTGCACCGTCAGTATTGGGGTCTGCATAACGCATAATCTATTCCTTTATATGATTGTTATTGGTACATGCTGACCCTATTTTCTCAATTGAAAATGCTACAGTTTCAGCAGTCAGCTCTACTATAAAGAGGGAAAAAGACAGGTGGTGCTTTGATTACACGCTTGCTACAAAAGACAACATTTGGAATATGAAGTATAGGAATTAAATTTTATATTTAATCGAAGCTTATCGTGAGAAATAAGCATTTAACTGGCGCTTAAAAAATCGAAGAATTTATGTATTTCTGATGGTTGCGGATTACATTCAAGAGGGTCATTTTATTCAATCAAAACACTTAACAGAAAACAGGAGCCTAAAATCATCTTTCCTGTTTGCCGGCATTATAGTCCTTTGCTGTTGAGCCATTGAAACAGCTGCTGATAAACCTGTTCACGTACAGATTTGTCTGAAAGCATCAGATCGTGTAAACCATTCTGAATGCTTTGAACCGTGACATCAGCTTTAATTTTTTTGGCATATTTCTGAATGTCTTTAACTCCCAAAATCACATCACTAGTTTGCGCTGCCTTGCCCCATTTTTTTGGATATAAAGTCTGATGCGAATGCATGACCAGAACCGGAATATCGAGTTCGATGCCGCGATGAATTTCTTTTTGTGCTTCATAGATGGCACGAATAAAACTGATCCGTACCCTTGGATAGCGGGTCTTTTTCCAGTCCAGACTGAAGTCCCATTCCCCTTTTAAATCCTTGTGCAGACTGGTGGCATACCATTTATTTAACTCACTCGGAAATTTAAGGTCGGGAAAATTTTTTGCCAGTTTGCTTAACTGCGGGATGCCGAGCGCACGTTTTATCGGATTCATATTAAAGTTATAAAATGGACTGTTGACCCAGAGTGCTTTGATTAACCGATGATTAGGGTGATGTGCCGCGTACAATGTGGTGATGAGGCCGCCGGTAGAATGACCACAGAGCAGGGCAGCATCATGGCCCTCGCTTGCGATAATATCCAGTGCCTGGCTAATTTCTGCATCATATTCAGACAGCTCATGCACATTATAATAGTTCTGATGCGGCAGAATCGAACGGCCATATTTTCTTAAATCCAGCGCATAAAAATCAAAACCCTGCTGATTAAAGCGTTCCGCCATTTCAGTCTGAAAAAAATAATCAATAAATCCGTGAATATATAAAACCGCTTTAGGAGTAGGCTGCGCTGCTTTTTTACGTATCAGGGTTGCTACAACTTTGCCCTCATAGTCATCTGGAAAGCTCAAGGTGGCTTGCTCATAGCCGATGCCTAAAATATCAGCTTGATAAAGGGGCTGGAATTCACTCATTTTTATACTCATTTATATTATTGAATTTATACTTTATCCTTGATGAGCTTTAACTTTTTGTCAAATCAATCTTCTGCCTTAGCAGTATGAAAAAGATCAACACTATTTAAATAGGCCATAACCCATTTTAAATCAGTGAGATTTTAAAATAGAACAAGCATTTTTGATGGATAAAAGAAATTTATTACAAAATTAACCAAAATCTCTCCTATCACGCTACGTTATCAGATTATAAAATCCTGCTAAAAGCATTATCAATTTACTAAATACCCCAAAAGGCTAAAATCAGGATAGGCTATATAAAATAACGATAGTGATGTCATTGTTTTCGGCGAAGTGCCGAGGATTGATTAGAAGAGTTAAATAATGCCCAGAGAAAATTTGAACAGTAAACGCCCTTTATATATTCCGTATGCCGGAAATACCTTATTAGAACTCCCGTTACTCAATAAAGGTTCTGCATTTACTGAAGAAGAGCGTAGAAGCTTTAATTTGCATGGTTTAATTCCTCATGTGACCGAGACCATCGAGGAACAGAGTCAGCGCTCTTATCAGCAATATTGTGCTTTTAATAGTGATATCAACAAGCATATTTATTTGCGTAATATTCAGGATACCAATGAAACCCTGTTTTATCACCTGATTGAAAATCACCTTAGCGAGATGATGCCGATTATTTACACCCCGACTGTGGGGGAGGCATGTCAGCGCTTTTCTGATATTTATCGCCGTCATCGCGGGATCTTTATTTCCTATCCGGATCGCGATCAGATCGAGCAGATTATTCACAATATTAATAAAAAGAACGTGAAAGTGATTGTGATTACCGATGGCGAACGCATTTTGGGTTTAGGCGATCAGGGGATTGGCGGAATGGGGATTCCGATTGGTAAATTGGCGCTCTATACTGCCTGTGGTGGAATCAGCCCAGCGTATACCTTACCGATCACTCTCGATGTCGGCACCAATAATCAGCAATTGCTGAATGATCCGATTTATATGGGTTGGCGTGAACCGCGGATCAGCGGCGATGAATACTATGCTTTTGTCGAAATGGTAATTCAGGCCATTCAGCAGCGCTGGCCGGATGCATTGATTCAGTTTGAAGACTTTGCGCAGAAAAATGCCCTGCCTTTGCTGGAAAAATACCGTGATCGCATCTGCTGCTTTAATGATGATATTCAGGGAACCGCTGCGGTTTCGGTCGGAAGTTTAATTGCCGCTTCGCGTGCAGCAGGTAAGCAGTTGAAAGATCAGGTGGTGGCATTTCTGGGGGCCGGTTCAGCTGGTTGTGGGATTGCGGAACAGATCATTAAACAAATGATTGCGGAAGGCTTGAGCGATAGCGAAGCACGTGCACGAATCTTTATGGTCGACCGCTTTGGTCTGATCACTGAAAATCAGCCGAATTTACTAAATTTTCAGCGTAAATTGGCACAGCCTCTTGAACATGTAGAAAGCTGGGCAGATGCTGAAGCCATGATTTCATTAACAGATGTCGTGAAGCATGCTAAGCCAACAGTACTGATTGGGGTTTCGGGGCAACCGGGATTATTCACGCAGGAAGTGGTTGAAGCTATGGCTGAGAATAGCGTGCAGCCAATTATTTTCCCTTTATCCAATCCGACTTCACAGGTAGAAGCAGTACCGGCAGATATTTTGCAATGGACTAAGGGTAGAGCGCTGATTGCCACAGGTAGCCCCTTTGCACCGGTGAATTATCAGGAAAAAATCCATCATATTTCACAATGCAATAATTCTTATATTTTCCCCGGAATTGGGTTGGGGGTGATTGCTTCGGGTGCGAAGCGTGTTACAGATAATATGCTGATGGCTTCTAGTAATGCTCTGGCGGATTGTTCGCCTAAGTTGCAAGACCCACAAGCGGATTTATTGCCAAGTCTCGATCATTTGCAGTCTATTTCAAAGCAGATTGCATTAAAGGTAGCCCTTGCTGCCATTGAGGATGGGGTGGCGCCTAAAGTAAGTATTGAGGACTTGCAGTTAGCGATTGAGCATAATTTCTGGACACCGCAATATCGTGATTATCAGCGGGTCACTTTCTAATTTTAAATGAAGACAAACTCTGACTAAGCACTCGTTTTGGGCTGGTCAGCGTTTATTGGTTAAAATAGGCAATGCCTAAAAAAAGCCCCGATCTTTCGATCAGGGCTTTTTTGAATCTGGAGCGGGAAAGGAGACTCGAGCTCTCTGATTCCAATCTCGATAAAGTCGCTGAGATTTATTTTATTAAATAGGCGGATTCAAGCGGCAAGTGCAACAGTATAAAAACCAGCCATAACTTCACTAGGCGTATACCAACCTAGTGTTTTTCTAGGACGATGGTTGAGTGCAAATTCTATCTGCTCTATTTGTTCGTTTGA
>NZ_VPAU01000011.1:0-113014 GCF_013419095.1 Acinetobacter sp. YH12105 | reverse complement strand
ACCCATTCGTCCAGGTAACAGATCTTTAATCTGTTCCCACTGCTCATCTTTTAATGCATAGCGTTTAGTCATAAAAGTATAATGGGGACAAGGCGGTTTTCCTCAAGCTAATTGATGACACGCCCTAGCAATCGAACAGCAATATATTGAATACTTTAAGACCCAAGGTGAAAAAGACATTTTAGGCCGGGTGATTTCCAATATGAAAGGCACTGCTGAACTTCAGGCATCTCAAGGCGTAGATGCCTGGTTAGGCTATGGTGTGTATTTGCCCGCAGTAGAATATATCTTTGCCCGATATAAGGGTGAAAATGAAGTAGATTTTTATATACGCACCCGCTATCCCCAACAAGTCGTTGCAGCTTACAGCCTTCCGGAACATGACATCGCAACACTGATCGCCGCCGACAAATATAGTCGCATTCATCAGCAACAGGTTCCAGTCAATAGTCCTCTTTGGCCGCTGAATGATACAGGTGACCTGCTTGATCTCAATGCCTATCCTCAGCGCTTAAAAGCCAACATTTAGAAAAAACAGACCTATATGTAAAAAGCCCAATCATATCTGCGATTGGGCTTTTTATATGATAAATGAATGACCTATTAAATTAAAATTACTGGGAACGCTTAAAATCAGCAATATCTAGCTCATGTACCTGACCACGCCAGATCCATTTCAGTTTTGATTCCAGAAAAACATCGCCCTCGAACCAGACAAACAGACCTTCCATCATTTTGGGCCAGTCTTCTCGGCTGATGTCCTGACGCCCGGACATTACGGCAATCATCGCTGCCAGAATCGTGTCATGACTGACTGCCAGACTCAGCCCATACTTATTTTGCGGATGGGTGTTATAAATCAGTTCCAGCACATCCACCACACCATGAATCGGCTGTTTCATCCCCGGCAAGGCATTATTCACAAAACTGTTCACAAAACCGAGAGCGCCCTGCTTGGCAAAATAAGGACCGGCTTTTTGAATATCCAGCACAAAACTGCCCGGCTCGACCAGCAATCCCTGTTCGATAATTTCAATACGATGGGTATTCTGCTCAGGGGTAACCGCATCCGCACCTTCAATCATGAGCGCAGCAGTATCAATACAGCGCTGGATCGGGCTCGAAATACAGTGATGAATTACACGATCTGTCTGATCAGCCAGATAAGCGCCCCATTCCTGTGCCAGATCCCGCCCCTGACCAGTCAATTGCAGGTCATAACCTGCCAGACCTTGACCCGGAACATCTTCACGAACCGAATGGCGTGTGAATAAGGTGACAGGCGTCTGTACATCAGGCAATAAATCAATTGCACTTAACATACTCGGTGGAAGCAGTTTCAGGGACACGTGACAGCCAACTGGATTGGTAATGAGTTAATCATCACTATACCATGCTCAGGATTTTGCTCAATGCTCGGCCTGCATGTCAGCCACCGCCTGTAATGCAATATTTTTCATATTATTATTTTTATAGGCAATAAATCCGCCATTGAGCAAGGTATCGCGATGATTATAAATAAATGGCCGTCCTTTTAAATCGACCAAACCACCACCAATCCGTTCCAGCATACATTGACCAGCACTAGTGTCCCATTCCGAAGTCGGATGAAAACGTGGATAGATATCCACCTGATCTTCCAGCATCATACAAAACTTGTAGGCGCTGCCCGCTTTGAACTCTGTATATTCGGTAAGTTTGGCCAGATGCTGTAAATAGTCGACATATTTCGGTTTCTGCTGGCTACTTTGACTCAGACCGATCGCAATTCTTTGGTCTGTTGGCGCTGCTTCATAGCCAAACCACGTATCTCGCTGAAGGTCATATTTATAAGGTAGCCCCTGCTCTGCACAGAAATAAATCATTTGCTGTTCTGGTACTGCCAATATGGCAAAAGTCGTCAAACTTCCACGAACCAAACTCAAATTGATGGTGAATTCAGGCCGCTGATGCAAAAACTCCTTGGTGCCGTCTAGCGGATCTAATAACCAGAATTCTGGCCATGAACGACGCTCATGTTCTTTTCCTTCTTCTGACAATAAAGGCAAGTCTGAAATATCTGCCAAAGCCTGAGTTAGAAAAGTATTGACCCTCAAGTCTGCCTGAGTTACCGGAGAATTATCATTTTTTTGGATGACATCAAAAGCCGCACCAGAACAATAACGCTGATATTCTTCTCGCAAAATTTCACAGGCTTGTGTCAAAATGGGCACAAACTGCAAAATCATCGGATCTTGTGGTGCTGCTATTGCTTTAAACATAGAAAACCTAAATATGTCAAAATGCTCTGAAAAACCTACCATAATTTTCGATATGGATGGCTAGGATAGCAAGTTATTAATTTAGATATATTTTTTATTTAATATTTAATTTTATAAATATTTATGTACACATTACTGTACACATTCAAAAACATACCTGATTCATTATAAGCAAAAAGCCCTCACTTGGAGGACTTTTCTATAATACCAATTACAGCTGCATGACGTTGACTACAATCTACATACTTTCGTCGATCATCAATCATCACTGGCATCACATCCTTACCCTTACCTGATTCTAATTTTAATAGATTCGGACAAGGTGTTTTCAAATTAGCCGGTATTACCAGATTCGTTGATGAGGCGCACCCCATCATCATCAATACAAGTGTTGATATAAACAGGACGTTCCACGATCTTTTGCACTTCACGTGTGATAACTTCGGTTTTAACGCGCTCAACTTCTTTTGATTCTTCATATTCTTCACCTGCTTCGTTGGCCAGCTTCTGTGCTTTCTTTTCAGCATCGAGATATGGCTTTAGCTTTTTATTGATTTTGTCTTGGCATGTCGTTTCAGCTTTGCGTAAATCACCGGCTAAACGATTGGTATAAAAGAGCTGGCAAAGAATCACGATGCACAGCACAGCGATTATCGTCCAGCGCATGTTAGATAAAATCAGTCTGATAATTAGCATCTAGTTCACTCCCATGCATTTGTTGTAGCGCTCAACTTGTCGGGTCCATACGCCATAGCAATTGTTAGAACGGATACTGCAGTCACGCTTTGCGACATACCTCCATTTCAAAAGTGACTTACATGCCTGAACATAATCACGTGCTTTCAAGTGGCGAAGCATTGACGATCCAGACCAGGCACTTGTGCCGTACTGGTATGTGAAATCCAGATAAAGATCATATTCAGGCTGTGATATTGGAATATTCAGAACCGTTTTATTGAATCGTTGTGCATCTTTATCCATGTGCAGTTTGAGGTATTCAAAAGCCTGTTTGCGGTCAATCGCCGGATCAGTCATTTTAACGCGCACGCCATTTGGGTAGACTGTGGTGCCGTGGCCAATAGTCGGTACATCACCTTTTACCGGAATCACTGGCTTGGATGTATAACCTTCCTTTATAGCTGTGGCTCGCACCTGTTCTTCACTTGGGCCAGTAATCCACATCCCTGCAGCAAGCATCAGAGAAGAACCAAGCACATAATATTTAGTCTTGTTTGACATCGTAATATTTCTCCCATTGCTCTACTTTTAGTTTGTGGATCTCATCAGCTCGTTTGTTTTCCAGTCGCTTGTAGTACCAGTTCACAATGAAGCCAGCCAAAGCAAGTGCGATACCCAGCCATGCCAAAACGTCAATTGATGCAAGGTATGCCACAAAACCAGAAGCGGCCCCGGCATACGTTGTTTTTGATGCAGCTGAAGAAACGGATGCTGCCATCTCAACAACTGCTGATTTCTGATCGGACATGCCGCCCCCAATTTTTGACATTAAAAAACCCTGATCTAATTAAAGATCAGGGTTAGTGGTAGTTTGTTGGGTAAAATTAATTCTTTAATGGATTTCCAAATTCTTGTAAATACTTTTTACCTACAAGCGTAGATCCTTCATAATTTAAATGCCCCTTATCAACATAAAGAGGAATACCACCTAACTCACTGTTACAAATAGTTGCATTGCACATGACTTTAGCAGGATCGATAATCACTAAATTCGGATGCTTACTTTTCAAAATGTTTAAATCTTTATCCCATTTTTTAAAGTGTTTTTTATACTGCTCTATTGAGATATCGCAATCTATTTGAGATTTATACATTTCTTTTCTTAATGAACATGTTTGATCATAATTAGTTAGTTTGGGGCTACCTTTAATAATAATAGGAATTGCTTTTTTAGACTCAATTAGAGTAATCGCATCATCTAAACCTTTTAAGAATACATCACTTGATTTTTGATTCTCATGTGATTTGAAAATGCTATCTTCATAGCTATTTGCATAAGAACCAGCTAAAACAATATATTTAAAATTATTATTTTTTATTAACTTAATAAGTTCATCATTTCTAACCTTAAAATCCCTCACTAAAACCACATTATCTTTTTCATTCTTATATCTATCGATATTTGGCAAGAATATAGTAGAGTCTTTCGCTATATCATAACCACGCAAATTCATATCCTTGGCAAATACATCAATCATTGGTGCAAAATGATTAGCATGAGAATCCCCAATCAGCAATAAATCTACTTCATTTTTATCAGTCCCTAATTTACATTTATCAGAATTAGGTAATTTATCTGAACTGCCATTTATGCACTGTGATCTAATAACATGTGTTTTTGAGTACAAAGCTGTTTCGCGATCTATGACACTATCATTAAATCTTTTAGAAAAACCTTGTGTTTGAAAAGTCAATGTACTTAAAACAACCACGCCAAAAATTGGAAGTAAATAACCTTTCGAGATAATTAACCTAGGCTTGGAATTTTTGAATTTTGAGAAATATTTTTCTACGTATTGATATGTTAGCCATGATAAAAGCACAGTAGTCAAGAATGTCGCAGAACCAACCAGTATGTTTATCTCGATAAAGTAAAAATTAAGAAAAACAATAAGTGGCCAATGCCATAAATATAGTGGATATGAAATTTTTCCAAAAAATACCATTGGACTTGAGCTGAGTATTTTCTGAGATATACCTGCTCGAGCAAAATAAATAATCAAAGCTGTGCCAAGACAAGGATATAAAGCATTCAATCCAGGGAAAATAGTTTTTTCATTAAAAGTAAAAGCTGGTATTAAAATTAAGGCTAAACCCAAAGCCGTTACCATATTAGAAATATTTTCTTTAAAATATCTCACAGGAATGAATGCAAGCAGCACTCCCAATAAAAGCTCAAAAGCACGAAATGGTAATAAGAAGTATGCTGCTGAAGCATTGTTGATAGACATATATTGAGATAATAATAAGCCAAACAATAAAGCTAAAATTATTAGAAATACTCTAAATTTTGGAAAGTACTTAGTTAAAAGTATTAACACTACTGGAAATAAAATATAGAACTGCTCTTCAACACCTAGCGACCAGAGATGCAGCAGAGGTGTAAATTCCGCATTAGCTGAGAAGTATCCTCCTAACTCGCTCCACATAAAAAAATTAGCGGCAAAAAAAGAAGAGTAGACAACACTTTTTATGTACATTACAAGCTGCTGAGGTGCTGCAAGCAAAAACATTGCAAGTGTTGTTGTACTTAAAACCAAAAAATATGCAGGAGCTAAACGCAAAATCCTTTTTTTATAAAAGTTTGTAAATGTGAAATCATTATTCTCAATCTCAGTTTTAATAATGCTCGTAATTAGAAAACCTGAAATAACAAAGAATACATCAACTCCTACAAACCCACCTTTAAATAAGGTAGCTCCCAAATGATTGAGAACAACTAGCAAAACAGCAATTGCTCTCAATCCATCAATTTCAGTCCTATATTTTATATTCATTTTTAAAGTTATATGTTGATTATCAATGATAAGTTATTTTAGCTTATTTGTTATAAGCCATCCAAGACTAGTCGCAGTTAATTCACAACACTCTCCAATACTACTTAATTCTATACTTGATACAGAACCGCCATTAATTGTGTCCGCACCTTGACTCATAATTTGTGCTTTATAAATTGTACTTGTATATAGTATGAAAGAAGTACTCAGCCCTACCATTGTCTGTGCCAAAGGTAATGTTATTACTACATTGCTATTTTGAGCACGAACAATGTGCAAGTCAGCAGCACCATTGATGGTTGTGTCTGCGTTAATATTTACAACTTGTTTTACATCTCTACTGCGCCAGATCCCTGTCGAGACAGTGCCAGTAATTTTTGTAAACTTAACACCCGATTTGTTGATAAATGTCGACCCAATATCACCATAGATTAAAGAACTATTTGCAGTTAATGTTTCGGTTGGTTTCTGGTGGATAACCACGTTTTTAGGTGAACCATTTACCAAGATACCTCGACCACTTGAATTATTTGCCTCGTAAGGCATATTGATTAATACATTCTCAGCAGTGGCATCAACCTGTATGTTACTACTGTGATGTTTTATTAAAGCACTGGTATCTGTATTAAATGTCAAGTTATCTGTATCTGCGCCATCATAAATACCCTCATTAATAGTAACTTCTTTACCCTGTATGAGAAGCCCTCTTCTTGCATTAGCAATTGCAGAGCATTGATTTACTGAAACATGTTTAGCAAACTCACCAATCCAAATTCCGTAATATCCATTTCTCTTTGTTTTTACTGAATTTAAAACGATATTCTGTCCGCAAACTGCTAAGACACCAGCCGTAGCATTTCCCTCAAATACCCCACCATTTACAGTCACACCAGTGACAGAATAATCATTAACCCCACTCTTGTTTATAGTGATGCATAAGCCAGCAGAAACACTGTTGAATGATGCTTCAATGCCATTTATTTCAAAATTTCGACATAAGCCATATTTGCCCATTCCATACCCGGATAAATCTAAATCGTCATCATTCTTAAGCTGCAATCCAGCTCCCCGATTAAAATTATACCTTCCCCCAAAAATTTTTACATTTTCACCACCGGCATACGCATCCAGACCATCCCCAGTTTGTTGGCTACTGCCAACCCCAAGCCAAGATGTGCCATTAAAACAAAAATCCCCCCCATGAATGTCTACATTTCTTACATGCTTAATAAACTTGATTCCATCAAAAAAACTGTATTTTCCAACACAATTGATAATTTTTAATCCGTCTACCAAACCAAGTGCAATACCGTACTCACCACTATTTTTTGCTCTAACATTGTCTAATGTTAGGTTTTTTATAAATTTGCCACCACCATACTGAATGATTTCAACAGAACCACCATAACTTTTGGTACCTGTTAATGCATAAGAAAGGTAAGGTGGAGTAATATAAATTCCGGCCAATTCTCCGATAAATTCAATAATATAATCATTAACTTGCTTTATAACCTGAGTGTTACCAACACCTAATAGAATATTTAATGCTACTTGTAGCTCTGATGCTGTTGCGCTATGTGACAATGAAGTTGTCCAAGCAAGCTGTCCTAATGTTTTTATTGTGGCAAATCCAATTTTCCATGTTCCACCTGTAGCTGTATTAGATACACTAAACTTAAATTTCGCATTGATTGTTGGATCAAAATCATTCACTGCGGATACCACACTCCGATATCCATCAGATTCGACATTTAGAATTTCAATGTCTTCAGCTTCTCCACGAATTTGAATAGGAAAGCCACGTTTTATAGTTGTTCTTGTTTTTTTAAACTTTAAATCTTTTATTTTTAGACCTTTACCGCCATTAATATCAAATACCGCATGTGTTGAATTATGTTCAGTTAAGATCTCAGCTCCTCGGCCATCAATATTACAATCAATATTAATTAAACGAGTTAGAAAAGGTGCCCCTGTTAAAACAAGCGTAGATTTTTTAATTTTAGCCTTAGCTGCCGCTTGTTCTAATGCATCATCATCTGGTGTAACACCATCTAGTTTCGCTCCAAAATCCTGTGGAAAAACGAATCTCTCATTAAATCTTTTCTGATCATCATTTATTTGTTTTTGATTCTTGTTTCCATCAACAACAAAACTTGCATCCCACCCTTTATCAACTGCAATCTGAGCAAGTCGCTGCATGAGATAATTGTAATACTCATCCAGTTGATCTAAAGCCACACCTTGTTTGCGGATTTCTTCCATGAGATAAGCTCGAAGCTCATCATCTCGATCATCCACATAGTTTTTCAATGCATCAATACGTGCACCGAGAATCCAGTCAGCTACCCCCAACTCCTGAAGCTTCCACCAGATCCGATCAAAATCAACATTTACAGTTTGCGGTCGAAATGAATTATTAAAGGACTGGTATTCTGCAGTCCGATTAAATGGTGTATTTCGCTGTATGGTAATTTTTTTACCGGCTGCTGGTGCTGTAGTGAATACCACATTTCCACCAGTTAGGCTCCACGTTGCAATTGGTGGTTCAATATCATCCACTAATACAATTAAATGATCTTTTGATTCACACTGAAACTTTAGTGCGAAGCTGGTTGTAATACCATTTCCAGTGTGTTCGATATACGGCGTTTGTTCTGGAACTGCCATGATCTGCCCCTAATTTTCAAAGTCTAGAGTGGCTTCAACAACACCACCGTTTGTTCTCCAATTAGGGCCTTCATTGACCTCATTTTGTCTGTGTATTTTGCCTACGCGTTCTGGTGAATCAGTCACTGCACCAGCTAAAGAGTCCAGATCATCATCAGGCTGATCCGTAATTGCAGGATTAAACATCCGCATATTTTTATATTGTCTTGAGCTGTTTTCGCCTTCTTCTGGTGTATCAATCACAGATGTATGTACCCAAAGTAAACCTGACATCAATGGGCCTTCCAGTGCCTCAAGAATGCGTTTGTTTTTAGCTCCTGAACTATGCTGCTCTTTTACCCCGCAACGAATACGGCGTGCTTTTAACGCACCTTTTAATGCTGCCGGTGCAAAATTACCAATACCATTAGTCTCAATCGTTAGACTCGGTACATTGAATTGCTCAATCAGGTCACAAAGCTGCCATACCTGACCACCTATGATATTTCCTTGTGCGTCATGAGTGACGACATCACCAGTCAGTGCAACGGATCTATGCCAATACTTGGCACCAAAATCATCATGCAGCACTAATGCAGTTGAGGAAATATCAGATTTCAGCTTTCCAGATGATGGGTCCCATCGCATGGTAATGCCAACAATCTGACGATCACCCAGCATCATGATGTACTGGCCATTGGCACGTCTCAAAACTGGTTCGCAGTCATAAGGAATCATCTTATCCGGATCAAGTCGAACTTCACCAACCGGCTTGGCATGCATCTGATACTGTGAATCCCATTCGTTTAATGTCCGGCATTCTCTACGGCGTTCTCCCATAACCTGCGGCGTAAAGCGTTCAGGCCATAGTGATTCACTGTATAAGTCGATCAGATAGTGTGTTTCCTTTAGAACAATTTTAAAGGTGCTGCCAATCTTATAAACTGCATAATCTTCATCACGTGTGAGCAGCTTGGCGGTATGACTGATCCCACTAAACACATAAACCGGATCGAAGTCAGATAAACACTCGCTGATATTTTCAAAGCGTTTTTCTGTTTCAAACATTTTAAGAATCATGCATTTTGCACCCTGTTTTTGTACTTGCGTATAAAGGGAGTCATGGGTATGCGGTGTACCGACAAATAGCTTTTGCCCACCAGGAATAAGGATGTGCGTCTGCTCGGACAGGCGATAGCGCAGCTTTTCACGCGCTTCAGGTGTACCAATGTTGGCCGGCATTTCCACATCATCGTTTTGAATCTCATGTGCACGTGCACCCGTCACGTTGGACAATACGCCACGCGCATGCAGTGAGCCGTGCCGCACATCTTCCGATCCAGTCACCCACCATTTTTGCAATTCACCACGTTCTTTAAATACGCCAAACAATTGGCACAGCGGATGCTTTTCAATGACTTGCTGAGTACCACGGCTACACTTTGAAGCATCTCCATCAGTTGCGCCCTGGTGCAGAATCAATCGATTGCGATCAATGAATAGCTTCCATGCGTTATAAATATCCAGAATCGTAGATTTACCGTGACCACGTGGCATCATCAATAAGCCAAGTGATCCGTAATCCTCTAAAAAATCACAGACATCTAAATGAAACTCCGGCACTTCCCAATTCATGGCTTCCGCATAAACCAGAAAGAAAGCAGCAAAGCTGACCTTGATCATGTATTAGCTCGGTCGTTGCTTACGTTCTTCCAGTTTTTTGGCCACAGCTTCAAGTAATTTTGCGGCCTGTGCTTCTGGTGATACCTTCCGATCACTTCCGTCGCCAGCTGACAATTCATCATCCAGCAAGACGCGGTTCAGTTTCTCCATGCAGGTCAATGCTTCTTTTGCGCCTTTGTATAGCCACACTTTGTCACCACGGCCTTTCTTATCAAAAACGTCCTGACCATAAGCTTCAGTCATTAGATCGACCGCATCCGTGCCGGCCATCTCCATACAGAGTTTTAACTTCTCTACTGTTTCAGGCTTTAGAAAACGTAACTTCTTTACATCCGACATAAAAAATCCCCCCGTATATAAGCCATATATACAGGGGGTTTGATTGGGCTTAATTGGGTGTCCTACTTACTGCAAGGTAAACGGTGTCTTATTGAATTGTACGATCAAAATCAGGCATCTGAATATCACCTACATCGTCACCCCAGAAGCGTGTCCGGTCATGCTCACGCTCGGCTTTACGCAATAATTTTTCACGGTACCCTGGTGCAATCATGTCCTGCATTTCATCAAAGATCAGGCGATTAGTCGCGGCTTTGGTATACCACAAGTTTTGTGCAGGGATCTTGTTCTTAAGCAAGCGGAATGCTTCATTGGATGCATTGGTGTCCTTGTCATCGTAGTACTGCGTCAGGTTGCCCACAGTCAGACCAAGTACCGCTTTAACATCTGAACCCAATGGACCTACCATAAAGTCCGAAGCACTACGCCCTGAAGTGTCTGTACCCGCAACAAGAATATCACCCAGAATAGATAGGCCACCACCCTGAACCGCTGAACGCGTCCAGAAATTCATAGCCTTTTGCGGATCGTCACTATCCCACATAGTTGAAGGATCGTTACCGTTGGCCAGCTCCTTCAACTGTACAGCCAGTGCGCCCAGTATGGTGGTCATGGCAAATAATGATACCCCATAAGCCGCCTTACCTTTCACACCATCCTGTGCCATGGTACGTGAACCATGGCGCATCAAGAATGCTGCTGGAAAGGATTTAAACTGAAGCATACCTTTTAGAATTTCACCCATGGCTGTACCTTTCTTTTGCCCTGCACTCATCCAAGTACGTTCACGTAATCCGGCTTCAACCACGGCCATTCCCTGTTCATCCAGTAAATGCGCCTGAAACTGTGTGGCTACTTCATCACGGATTTTTTGCGCTAATAATTTTTTCTCTCCATCAATGCTATTTGCAAGGCGATCCATGACATGCTGACGTTTAGCCTGGCGCTCAGCAACCTTTGTCTGGTATTCAATAAACTCTGCATCCAAGGTATTTACACGCTTATCCAGTTCCTTAAACTTCTGCTGAATAGATTTATTGGCACTGCTATCTGCATTGCGCATTTTTGCACGAAGCTCTGTCATTCTTCGCTCAGCATTACCAAGGCGATAACCTAAACTTTCTGCTCTATTCCCATACTGCTTAGCATTGCGTTCAATATTCTTGCGTGTGGATTCTGAAGCTTTATCGGAGTGACGGCCATCTTCAACTTGCTGTAGGAAATCTTGAATTCGACCAGCCTGCTTTTCTGATTGAAGATAACGGTTTATATCTGTCTGAGCAGTTGCAGCCTCCTTCTGCGCATCGATCAAATCAATACGATCCTGAAGTGCTTGTTTTTCAGCCTGTGATTTAGCATCTTTTCGATTGGCATAATCTAGAAGACGTTGTGATAGCTGTCGTTTAACATCATCAACCTTTTGTGATCTGTTGGTCATGCGCTGATCATCTAAAGCGTTACGATCATCTAGTGCTTTAATCTGACTATCAATATCATCCGTCAAAGCTTTAACGTCACCATCCACAGCACTTAAAATCTTATCATCTGGAATTTCATAAATAGAACGTGCTGACATGAGCTGGTTGCCTTTCCGATCCACGACAGGATCAGCCAGGCGCATGACTTCCCATGCCCGTTCATTCAGTCCGGTTTTTTCCATGAGCTCACGATCCATTGCATCCAGATCAGCCCATGCTTTATCACGGGTCAAGGTGCCGTATTTATGCATAAGCATCTTGCTAAAGCCGACTTTTGACGCTGCTGTGAGTGCATTTAGGCCAGATACGCGCATAACCTGTGAAGCAATCCCACTGGATACCCGGGCCAGTTTCTGTGACTTGCCATGTACTGAAGTCAATCCGTCATCAGACCAACGTGCAATAGAGCCGAGCATTTCCTCTGTGGCCAGACCCAAGCTATGCGCCAGCTCCCGATCTTCTTTATTTTTTGGATTTAACTGTGTGAGCAACTCACCGAAGGTTTTGCGGAAGGCAATGCCATGGATCGATGCAGTCTTAGCAATCATGGCCTGATCGGTGACGGATGAAATTGTGGTACCGCCCAGCATAGATGCCACGTTCATAGATCGGTACGCTAAACCCATATTGGCCAGCACTTCGGATTGTGGTGTATTCTGGCCAGAGAACTCGTCAAACATGGTCTGTGCACGTTTACGGCTCTTGCCTGTATCGTTTGCATCAATCCCCTTTTGCCAGTCCTTTTGCTCTGCTGCATCCATCAATATGCGCATGGAATTCTTAGGACTACTGCCCAGATTTTCCACCATAGCAATATCTTTAGATAATCCATTTACGTGCGCCTCGATCAGATCCACAAACGGCATGCCGCCAAACTCAGACTGATATTCCATCCACGATTCAGCATCTTTAAAATGCAGTACCCGGCTTTCAGAATGACGACTGGTAACTTTGGAATTACCCCCAAAGGACTGACGACCAATTTCAGTTTTATTGGCACCGTTGCTGCTCAGTGTGTCGAATGAGTATTCAAGCAGCTCACGGATCTCTTGCTGTGAATAGTACGTGCCATCCTCATGCACATATTTTGAAGTGTCGATTAAGCCTTCTGCTTTTTGCACCCATGCCTGTTTGCCAGCTAATACAATCTTTTCAAGGCTATGCGTCTGCGGTAATCCCCAATCATCCAGCTTGCCAATATCACCGCCGGCACGGTTGAAGCGTTCGCGCATACCTTCAAACACTTCGCCCATCTTATCTGAAATCTTTTTGGCCAATGGGTCGCCAGTGCTGTCATTGAATCGTTCACGGACAATTTTCTGCACCAGTTCTGCATCGGTAAAGACACCTAGAGCACCTTTCACATTGGTATAGAAGTCCACCAGCTCACCACGGTAAATGGCTGCAATCGCGCGGGATTTAGAATCAATCGACTGAACACCCGACATATCACCATGCGGTGCCACCATACGGTCTACCACTTCACTGGCGGTTAAGGTCGGATGATCCAGCAGGGCAAGGTTTTTGTTTTGAGTGAGAATGTCACGTGCGGCAATAGCATGCTTTTGTTTTAATTGCGCCTGAATATCCTGTGCCACAAATTCACCGGCTTTCACCAGTTTTTCAGCATCAGATAGATTGCGCCAGTTATTAATATCCTGTTTGGCCAAGGACTTCATCGCGTCCTTGATCCGGTTTTCAATGTTGGTGGCTTCTTGCTGGTTGAGTGTTGCCTTCCCGAGCGCTTTCGCTACGGCGGCCTTGCATTGGTCTTTCATAATAAAAATGCCCAGATAATTTCCATCATCTGAGCATTAATAAGAATGTGGTTTGTTGGGTAAAACTATTCCCCAAACTGTAAAGCACAACTAATGGCAGTCTGTGCGGCCAAAGTATCTTCTTGTGCCTGACGTGCTTCTGCTTCCAGCTCATCCAGTCGTTCACGTAAAGACATGGTAATTTCTTCCATCTCACCATCCGGTCGCATACGACTGACAGAAATCTGCTGATCCGGATTCTGCATGATGATATCTAAAGCGGCTGATTCTTCTGGCCCATCACCAAACAACGAACCTTGTCGCGGATCGCCCATCCCCTCGATCCGATCAATCTCACTTTGAATATTGTCTGAAATGGCCTTAGCACTGCGCTTATTGGTATCAAATACGTTTAAAAACTGCTTTGCACCATCACTTAAACCGTCCTCGAGGAGCTGACCTTGATTTAAATAATCCGGTACGTTCTGCCCATTGGCTTTCAGATCACTGAGCTTTTGCGCTGCCTGTGCCAGATCCTTGGCCAAAGTGTTTTGATGCCGACCACCTTGTTTCACTAAACTATCAAGCTGTGCCAATTGTGGTGCAGCACGTAACAAGGCATTCAATACAGTCTTGCTGTCATCATCCAGATTCTCAGCCATACGGCCAATCAGTGACGAATCATCATAAGCACGCTGCATGATGGCGGATTCAATACGGCGTTTCCCTTCCTGGCTTAAACGTCCGTCACCGGTAATCACTGTGCCCTGTTCTGACTTTGGCAATGACCCCACAAAACCGCGTACAAAGTCCATAGAGCCATCTAAATTAATTGAGCCATCATTATTGATCTTCAGTAAAGAAGCATCAGGCAGACGATCTGAGTCACTCACGGCACGTTCGGTTGCGGAGTACTGCGCAATGTCCGATTCATTGGCCAGTTTTGCGAATTGCGTACGGTCTGTATCGGTTAAACGTGTCCGGACTAAAACAGGATTATTGATGCCGGCAATATCAATGCCGCGTTCAGATGCGTACTGTTCCAGAAAGGCCCGATATTCTTCAGCACGGCCCGACTCATAAGCTTTTGCAATGGCCAGTGTACGACCGTTGCCAGACTCAACCACATTATCCATGCCGATAATTGGTGCACCATCAGACAGCTTTGGAGATTCACCGAGCAATTCAGGCTTCAGATCATCGGCCATGCGCTCGATCTGCTGGCGTGATGCTTCACGGGTACGGTCACGCGGTTGCAGTTCACCCGGATAAAGCGGATTCACCCCATAGGCCAGATCATTAGATGCAATCAGTTCGTCCAGTGATTTGACCTCATAAGCCATGTCATAGCTACTGCCATCCATGCCGATTGCAGTACTGGTGCCATTGCCACCATATCGAGCGCTTAGACTGTTCCACTTGTTTTGCCATTTACCAATAGCTTGGCCAACGGTCAGACCAGACATGCCATTATTGGCCACAATTGCATCAGCATTCTTTGGATCGTACTTACGAACCACATCAATCAGTTTTGCATTTGGATCTGCTTTTAATACTGCAGACGCTCCACCTGGTCCAAGTAGGTGCCCTAGATAATGCTCATGCGGTTGCAGCTCCCGGCCAATACTTTTCTTGATATGGCTTTCTGCCTGCTTCATGTGCTTGAAGCCGATACGGATCTGCTCATCAATATTGGATCGATCACCGCCGCCCAAGTTACTCCACGACTTATCCAGCACCTGAAACAGACCATGTGCGGATGATGTTGGATTCTTGGCTGTATGGCTGAATGAACCACCTGTTTCAATATGAGCAATGGTTAAAGCTACATTTGGAGGAATCCCGGCCTGTTGTGCTTTACGTGCAATCGTTTTGGCATTGGTTGGTAGAGCCATGGTGTTGTAATTAACAGGCTTCTGCTTGTCCTCACCCTTCACCGGATGCACCACATTCACCGGTCGACCCATGCGAATTGCTTCAACAGAAGCATCCAAGTTTTTAATATGGTTATTGGCTTGAACTGGATTGGCCGGATTCACTGGTGCCAGTGTATTTTCAAACTCCAATTCATTTAAAACCAGTGCTGCCTGCTGCTGTTCTGGTGTGACATCGGGATTATTGAAATACTTGCCAGCACCACGTGCTGCACCAAAAAACAGGGTATTCAGCAAGATATCTGTAGCGACTGACTCGGCTGTGACTTCGTATTTTTTAGCCTGTTTGTCGTAGTCTTCCGATTCTAGGATTGCACCTGATACAGCTTGGCCACCAATCGATAGACCAGATGCACCACCAACTGAAAGCAGACCATCTTTAATCATGCCGCCTGTGCCTTTAAAACCATAGGACATAGGCAAAGCTGTTGATACCGCAGCCACCGCGCCATCAGTCAAAGCAACTTTTAAAGCGGTTTCTTCGTCCACACCTTCCCGGGTTAAGTCACCATAGACATAGTGAGTCTCAGATCCACCGGTAACAGCTGCTGCACCAGCAATACCACCAACAGCGCTACCGACCACCGCACGTGTTGCATAGTCGCCCAGACTGAATGCGATATTGCCAACTGTGCCGGTATTCTCTTTATCTTGCAGATAATCAATGGATTCATAGACCAGATCATCACGCGTCTTTTGCTTAAGCTCCTTGTATGCAGAATACGGCTCGCTAAATTCTTCTTTGCCAACATCATCAAGGGAATATGAAACACGATCCACAACAGCATCAACTGGCGCGGCAATCGCATCACCGACTTTGGCGAAGCCAGCTGCCGCACCACGAAACGGTGCAGCTACTTTAAACAGTGCGCCAGATTCTGCTTTCTGCTCAAGCGGCTTAAACGCCACACCTGGTGTATTCAGCTGATCGACCTGCTTTTGATCATCAGTGGAGTATTCAGATAGCCAGTTACTCATTACTTGGTTGCTCCCTGCATATTGATCCGCCACATCACGCCACCCACTTGTAACGGCGCACCACGTTCATTGATCAGGTCATATTGGATCTCGCCTTTTTTAGATCGCTTGTCAGATCGGCGTAGGCGTAAATCTTCCAGTTCGGCTGTGCTGATACCAGTAGCCTGAGAAATCGCGGCATAGCCTTTGCTGACTTCACTTTCAAAGAGGTCATCATCCATGCCGTAAGGTTTTGATACCTTCCATGTCTTTTGATTGCCGTACTTCATACCCTGTTCATATACGCCACCAGTGGTCAGGCTTAGTGCTGTTTTGGCCAAATCTTTGCTAATGTCTTTATTATCTTTGTGCTGATATCCATTGCGCTCAGATAAATGTGCATAGATTGATTTAAATGCCGAAAAATTCATGTTTGCTGTAGCACCAGAAACAGAATTACCCACGTAATTATTAAATTCTTCTTTGAGTAGTTCATCTGTAGGCATAACCAAAGCTTTGTTTTTTAGTGCCTGAGTACCTGAAATAATTGCTGCTGCTACATCCTCACCATCACGTGAACGATAGTTATTGGCACGTGCTACACCGGCCATAAGGTATGACAGATCACCACCGCCAAGTTGGCCCATAGTTGCAGACCAGATCTTGCTGCCATTCGGTACGCCTTTAGACTGGTTGATTAACTCACCAATAAAATCCAGCTTGTCATTCACAGACTTGGCTTCAAACGCTTGTTTGGCTTCTGGCAGGTCTTCTGCAGCAATCGGTTTCACCACAATGTTTGGGTCTTTAAGCGCCAACTGACTCACGCCGTTATCAATTGCCTTTGCAGCAAATGATTTAGGGCTGCCTTTCAACTCACCAGCATTCAGGCTATGTATTTCTAAACCTGCTTCACGTACCGCCTGATTGGGATTATTTTTTAATGTTTCTGTCTTTTCCTTATGGATTGACTCATACACGCCTAAAATCTTTTCCTCATTCACAGCATCAGTGGTCTTGCTATTCTTGGCACGCGCCTTCTGTTCATTGATACGCTTTAGCTGCTCAGATGTAGACAGGTTAGAAAACTGCTGAAAATTATTGGACTGTGATTTGTAGAAGTTATATTCGGCTTCATGTTCAGTACCGACCACTGCACCGCCTACACTTGCCAGATAATCATCATCTAAAGCACGACCAGTCAGCACCTGAGATTTAAAATCATTCAGAACTTTGCCGGCTAATTGCAGACGCTTATTTTCCTCAACTTCAACCTGTTTATTGATTGCATCGATCCGGCTCAGCGCCTGAGCTTTTTTCTGCTGCAGTGTTGGGCCATCGGTAAAACCAAAACCACCGTTATCCATTTCGGTAATGAGTTGCTGCAGGCTGGCTGTGTCCTTGTTTTCAACCGCCGAAGTAATACGCCCATCAATATCTTGCAGGTCACGTGTGCCTTGGTATTTATAAATGAGTGCCTGTTTCTGTGCTTCTGGTATGTTCAAGCTCTGAATGTTGGATTTGACGTATTCAGCCCCAGCTTCACGATCCATACGTGTACCGATCTCAAGATAACGATCAGCAAGTACAGTGCCTTTCTTGGAGTCTGCGCTTAATTGCAATGGCAGGAATGCAGTGGCATTACGGCTCACATTGCTGGACCAGTGCTGACTTAATGCTTGGTGAGCATGCCCGGGCAGCTCACCTTCCATATCTTTGAAGCGCTTTTCAGACCATTGCTGCAATGTTTTATTGGCTACATCAGCATTCATTGCGCCGTTGGCCACATCGTTTTTAAGCAATGTAACCTGCTCTGATAGTTCGGTCGTCAGCACATCATCTAGCTTAACTTTAGCTTCTTTCTCTGCCAGATCATTGTGATAAAGCTCTGCGCGTTTGGCAGATACATCGGCTTCATCGGATTTTCGTCTGCGTTCATCCATGATGCCGTCGATTGTCTTACCAATACTTCCGAGTCCGGTCATCGGCGTATGCTGCTGCATCACTGGTCGAGACACATCCCGACCTTGAGATTTTGGAATTAACGCCATTATTTCCATCCTCCTGTTGATGCTGCACCCATAAAGTCAGAGGCGGCTTGCATTGCATAATTGTTACGTTGCATTTTGCCCTGCATGCGAACCTGTTTAGCCTGATAACCTGCATCTGAAATATTGAGTGATGCGTTATAGGCTGCATCAGAAATATGCTCGTCCTGAAGCATTGCTGCTGCACCTAAGTCAACATTCACACCATTTTCCGCAGCCTGTGCACGCGCCGTTGAAGCATTGCTTTTGCCTTGCCGCTTCATCTTTTCGGCTTCTGCACGTGCGACTGAGTTGATAGTTTTGGCATTACCTTTGGACACAGCATCTGCCATTTGAGCATTTGCCATGTTTTGAACGCCTTGCATGATTCCGCCTGGATTGCACATGATTAGACCTCCATTTCCAGAACATAGCCGACCAGTTCAAAGCCTAGAGATTCATACAGCTTCACAGTACGTTCAGCATAAATGCCGGTGATGGTGCCGACTTGAATACGATCTGCTTCATTCATCTCTGCCCATACCTTAAATGTTTCAATCAGGTCACTGGCTGCACCTGATTTACGATACTCCGGCAAAACATAAAGACCCTGCTCATAAGCAAGTTTCTGGCCTGTTCGCCAATCAATATCAATCGCACCGATCAATGTACCGACCGGGTTCTGATACTCATCTATCACGATCAGGATAGACTCAAGCTCATTAATCAAATGCGTAAATACATTACGCGCCCGCTTTTCATCAAAGCCCTGTTTCTTAAACCGTGGTGATTCACTGGTCAGACGCTTGCCCCAGTCAACAAGCGTGTCTAAATCTTTTAGTGTTGCTGCACGTACAAGCATCTTTATCTCTCATTCATTGATACCAACATAGCTACACTCTGGACGTGGAAAGGTAGCGGTTTGTTGTGTGTTATTTTTAATTCCATTTCGTGCAAGGTTGACCAGCCATTCATGCTGACACTGACCGGCCCCGTATAGGTCAGGTTCTGGAAGGCAGACTGATTAAATGACTTGTGTTCCAGATCGTATTGGTTGCACTGGCCACCAATTGAATTACGGATATACAAGACCGTTTCATGCGCCTGGATCTTATGGAACATTGCAGTATTGGGAACTTGACTGTGATCCGGTGGCAGAAACTCAACTTCCATATTGAACGGCTGGCCAGCAAACCAAGTGCCGGATGTTGGCTGGTTGTCATCGTAGAAATAGCCATCTGCATTCTGGAATCGGTACTGTGTGCTGTTATGCAGGTTTCTGTTTGCCAATGCGCCGTTATGCGCAATCTCACAATCCATGAATGATGTTTCGTCCAGCTGCTCAAGCACAACCGAAGTTTTACGCGTAACCAGCATGAAGCACAGATCATTGCCTGCAGCTTGGGGCAAAGCACAGATTGAGCGTACAGATCCACCAAAGTCATGCTGTGCCCAGGCATTCATCTCCTGATCACGGTTTAAAGTGATACTGGCCACCATGCCATCATTCAGCACCATCCAGACCAAGCTATACGGCGTTTGCTGATAGGTTAGTTCCTTGATACCGCCATGGTCTTCAGCAATGTGTGGTGCAATGGCTGACAGCTCAGGACTGACCAGACCGTCTACCTCGTAGCGATAAGACAAAGCACGCAAACGGTTACCGCCACGCTGTACAAATAACAGTTCATTCCCCACCAGACACGGACGGACGTTGGATTGCGCGCCGTAGGTTGTATGCTGTTCTATCTGGGCAGATGCAGGTGTAAATGCACCGGTTGAACTGATCAGAAACTCAGAACCACCAGTAAGCGCCACCACACCACCACGCTGTGCCAGGTGCAGAATGTTGTCTGCCTGTGCAGAAGATGAAGCCATGGAAAATGCGCTGGCATCGTCCGTTGCTTCCAAGAAATCACCATCATTTCCGATTGCACTCACCCATAACTGGTTCGGATTGTTCTTTGTATTGGCAAAGACCAGGCGCTGTTTGAAGAATGTCACCGTGGATGGGTAGCCAGTCGCTGCTGTAAACGCTGCAGTATTTAAGGTCCATGATTTAGCAATTGCCTGGACTGCTGCATTAAGCTTAACAATGACCTCACCCAACACACCGGTTGGTGAAACATAGGATGTAATTTTGACTTGGCCACCATTAATCGAAATGATTGCCCCCACATGCGCAGGAATGAACACAGATGCATCACCTGCAGTCACAGATTCCCAATCGGTACTCTCAGCTGCTGGAACCTTGCCAGTACTATCCGCTATGGCACGCCATGTCTGGCCAAGATAAATAACACGCTCACCAATGATGTAGTTTTCTGTTGAGCTCCAGTTCGGAAAAGCAGCTGCATTCAGTGAAATGGTTTTCCCCACTTCCACACCAGTCGGCGTTAATGCCACGTTAGGTGTGGTATTGATTTCATCCACCGGTGCGGTGACAAAAGTGAATTGATCAAAGTTCCAGTTATCAAAATCCTTACTACAGACCAGACGATGCACCGGATGATCACCCTGAACAAAGAACATGCGATAGCGTGAGTGTGCCACTTGGATCTGTGCAACTTTGGTCGCTGTGTTATACGGCGTACTTCCTGTATGGACCACGGATTGCGTTAAAGGGTCATACACCTGCAGTGTATTAATGCCCAAGATCAATAGAAATGGATTGTCTGAGTTCGGTACAAAAGGAATCAGACGCAATGCACCAGCGAAGATGCCACGGTATTTAGTGCCTGGTCGTTTCTTTGCACCACCTTCTACCAATGGAATTGCATTCAATAGTTTTTTAGCGCCGTTGGCATATTGCTGCACATCAGTTCGGGTATGCAGTAACGGTGATAGCTCACCGCTGGACAGGTTATTTTTAAGTAGCCATTGCTTCATTAGTAGCGACTCCCGATATAGCGTGATTCCTCATACACGATGTCTTCAGAAGGTCGTTCTTGTGCATTGATCGTACGTGCACGCTTGATCAAATCACGATATTGCGCTTCTGCCGATTGCCCTGCTGCATCGCTACCGGTATTCGGTTTGCATAGCTTGGCAGCCATCTTGAGTGACATGGCTTCAACCAGCATTGAATCCCATGAATCTTCGTTATCGTTGTCAAAAATATATTCAAGGTTGATCTGCTGCTGATTGGCCAGAATGTAACGATTCTCGACCTCATACTGCTCTGTATTGGCACTGATGATCCGGATGAAGTCACGCGGCAATGGGAAAGAATGGGTATAACCAAAGGCCGGATACGTGGTCACTGGCGCAAGAATGGTACGTTTTTTTGCACATGACCACGGATGATCACGGAGAATTGATTTCCGCACCTGGTCATAGATACTGCGGCAGCGTTCAGCACGTGCTGTGTTCTCATCAAATGATGCAATATTGCTATCCCCGATCAGACTTAAAGCATGATTGACGATGGTTGTTCTGGTTGTAATAGACATAAAAAAGCCCTCAAGTTTTAATGATCTTGAAGGCTTTTAGGTTGCGGTTTTTTGGGTATAAAAAAGACCCGACACCCCATGCCCAAGGTACCGAGCCAAAGCCCCTACTTAACGAAGGAAGTCGATTAAGACAATCTTCTGTTCGTTGGCACGTGCCGCACCATAAGATGCGATACCGCCGATCTGCTTCACGTTTGATTTGTCAGCACGGGTAACAATGTCAAAGTTAGAGATCGTATTACGGCCATAGTGAGTTGAGCCTTTCGCAACTGCAAAGGTACGACCTTCAGTATCACCGCCTGCACCATCTGCCAGCTCTTCATAAGGCAACCAGATAAAGCCACCCCATTTTTTAGCCACATCACCATCCTGAATCTGCTGGATCGTGTCGCGGTCCCATTTGGTCAGCTCTTCATCCACCAGAATCTGTTCAAGGATTTCTGAGTTATAGATCATGTACAACGGCAAGTTGTCACACTGGTTTTTACGGAACAAGGCACGTGCTTTGGCAATCTTGGCCTTATTCATTGGTGTGGCAGATGCTGCAATGGTTTGACCTGCTGGCACCGGTGTAGCTGTGTAGCTTTCGCCGTCTGCAGTTTTACGCTGTACCGATGCACCAAGTGACGTGTAAATTACACGGTCACGCTGACGATGTTCTGCAGCTAGACACGCTTGCATGTATGGTGAAGTCGGATTTGCTGAAAGCTTCGCTTCATCACGTGGATCGATTGGTACGAATAGACCGTAATCTTCCATTACCGCTAAACGCGTACCAGCCTCAGGTACAGACCATTTAGTATCAGCAAATCGAGTCGTCATCTTCTCCATTTCCACTGCGCCAAGATCATTGACTGTGAAAGATGAACCTTGGATCTGTCCGCGATCATGCGCCAGCACCTGAAGCACTGATTGTGTTTGTTGACATTGAATTTCAAACGCATCGTGAAATTGACGCTTGAATGCGGCGGTAATCATCCCGCCATTTGTAGCCATGTCTTGAGCCATGTTTTACTACCCCTTAATCTACGTATTGTTTTGCATACCAAGCGTCTACACGTTGCGCCACTGACTTGTGATCAGGATGATCTGCGTTACGGTATGCTTCCGACAT
This sequence comes from Acinetobacter sp. YH12105, assembly GCF_013419095.1. Taxonomy (NCBI): domain Bacteria; kingdom Pseudomonadati; phylum Pseudomonadota; class Gammaproteobacteria; order Moraxellales; family Moraxellaceae; genus Acinetobacter; species Acinetobacter sp. YH12105. The sequence continues at coordinate 89,851 of NZ_VPAU01000011.1, read as the reverse complement.
TTGCAATTGTTGAATGGTTTCGCTACCACTTTGCTGTGTGTTCTGTGGCGGTGAATCTTCCTGAATATGCTTACCAATAGCAGCTGCCAGCTTTAACGCACCAATTGGTGAGTCCAGATCCGAAGCTTGGAAACCTAATGCTTCAATGGCCTGTTTAGCCAGGTTCACATTCACCCCAAAGTCATTGCCCCATTCTTGCTGCAGGGCTTCCATTTGAACGGATTGATGCTGTTCATAGGCTTTAACGACTGCTTCAACTTGCTTATTGGTCATACCTTCAGCATGGAATGATTCCAATACTTCAGTGTTATCCGCTTTAAAAGCATCAAAATCGAAGCCATCAATTTCAACTGAATAAGCATCGGCAGATTCTGGTACCGCTTTTGCTGGATCTGTTTCAGTTGTTTGCGTTTCTTGTTCACCAGGGTTCTGCTGTGTTGTCTCAGTACCTGGCACCGTTTGCGTTTCTGTTCCTGCAGGTGGTGTTGTAGTTTGAGTCTGTTCAGTTGTTTGAACGTCTGGTGTGTTTGCTGTTTGTTGTTCATTCATTGTTTTGCTCCATGTGTGCTAGTTCTAGGCTCTCGTCATAGCGAGGGTCGTTTGCTGTGTTAATTCGGTTGATAATGAAGTCCACGACTTCGGCACGGCCCAAACGGCGGCATGTTTCGCGTTCATCATCGGTAAATGGATTGCGCTTAAACCGCGCTGTAAGTTCTTCTAAAATTCGTTGGCCGTTCGGCTCAATATCAAAGTGAATCTGGTAGGTTTGCGCCGTTGGCTTTCGATGTGAACGCCATTTGACGTGGTGGCCAAAACCTAATTCGTCCTCTTGCTCCTGGACCAGTTCTTTAAATTCCTGATCAGGCTGAGCCTTAAGATTGGCAAGCTCATTCTCAAGTGCTTCAACTGTTTGCTTTTCTTCATGAAGCCAAATCTGAAGCTCATTAACCGCATTTCTATTAAACTCGCTTACAGCTTCTACAAGCTGCTTAGACCGGTAGCAGTTCCACCAGCCGACACATGCAATCAGTGCAAGAATGGCCATCACCGCAAAACCTAAAATCATTGCATCACCTCACTGACCATTTGTGCTTCCAGACCTTTACCCATGCCCTGTGCGACTGCACCTGTCATCTGTTGTGCCATAGCTGCTTCTTGTTCCTGTGCTGCTGCCTGCTGTTGTGCCTGAGCTTTCTGTTCACGATATGCCTGAAGTTCATCCGTGGTACGCATGATTGAAGTTGGCGCACCTAGACCAGCTGCCAGTACTTGCGGTACGGCATCAAGATTGATGTTGTCCAGTGCATCCGGAGCGACTTCAATAATTGATCCAAGTGAAGCCATTAGACGTTCAATGCTGGCCACTTCCTCAAGCTTCTGGGCGCGTGCCAGTGGTGAAATAAACTTGAATGAAAGATTGCGGCCTTGTAGATCCTCTGGTGCTTCGCCTAATGCCTCTGCCCGATATGCCAGACCAAAAGCACGATCAAGAATAGGAACCAGTAATTCAGCCTGTGCACGGCCATATAGCGGCCCGAGCTGCTGCCGAATCATGTCGACACGTGCATAAATCTCTGCGGCCGTAGGTGGTGTGTTGTAGTGCTGAGCCATACCATCAGCCATAAGCTTTCTGCGTATGCTGGATTGAAGACGATCTAACAGCGGATCTGCGACCTGAAAGCCCCGACCACTATCCAGACGCTTCATTGAATCCACGTTTCCTGCAGGAACGATCTTGCCGCCACCGATACGCACAGTACGTGGGTTTAAAATGCCATCATCTTCAGCAATCCAGAAACCAAGCACATCAATCTCAGCACTGCGCAAGGTGTCACGCATCAAAGCATTGGCTGATTTAGCATCTGGTAACGCCGTGGACATGATGCCGATTCCGTATACACTGCCCGGGATCTTTCTAAAACGTGGTACCGCACATGGGAATTCGTTGTAACCAGATTCCTTCAGGATATTTTTTCCATTCACTTCCACGTGATATGAAGCGAACGGCATATTCTTCGGCAGCAATACACGGTTGGTCATTGATGCTTTGACCTTGCGTGGTTCAATCACATGCACAATCTTGAAACGGTCATCTGGCCGGCTTTGGTAAGCATTACGTACAGCATCACTTACCTTGTGTTCACCAAACTCAGATACCAGCTGTGCAGCGGTTTTAGTGTATTCACGATAAATCGTATCTACTTGACCATCTGGACGTGTAGAAGCAATAAAGCATTCACCAATTGGCCAGCACTGGTATGTGAAGCCACCGCCTTTTTCACGGTCAATGTCTTGATAAACCACGCCCCAACCAGCAACGGCGAAATCAATGATCATGTCGTAGATTTCACTGTCAAAGTTTGCACCGTGGATATTGCGGAATAAGAATTGTGCGACCTGTTCAAGCCAGTGTTCACCTGGTGTGAGTTCGGCTTGATTGTCCATGCCATCAGGCACAGCTTTAAACCAGATCGCGTTTGCAGGTGTGGTACCTGCAATCAGGTTAGATACAAAGATCAGGATTGATTCGGCAGCAGTAGAATCCAGCAAATCAGCACGCTGTTTCTCTCTGGTGCCTTCGGAACCTGAACTACCGTTAAAACACTGTTGGCGCTCAGGTGCTCCGTACTTGTAGCATTCAGTCCAGTGGGCTTCATATTTGGCACGTTCTGCCCGAAGCTCACCCAACCGTTTGCAAATTTGACTTGCTCGATCACTCATGCCTTATCCGCCTAGTGTTGATTTTTTATTGCTATCACCAGCACTTAAAACCTCAGATGCGCGGCGCTTTTTCATGGCAGCCTGTGCATTGTCCTGTTTAGATTGCTGGGCTTCTGGTGAGTTTTCAGCTGCTTTATTCGCTGCACGCTCTTTCGTACCAACGATGTCGAGTCCAAAAATCTTCCCACTGTTTTGAAACAACTTGCCGATTGATCCTCCGCACATATCAACCTCCTAAGGTATTTTTCTTCTCGTCCTGAGAAGATCCAGAAGAAAGAACTTCAGATGCCTTACGCTTTTTACGCTGTGCCACCTGTTCGTTTTCCGCTGTCTGTGCCTCTGCTCGGGCTTTGGCTTCCGCTGCCTGAGCGTCATAGCCCTTGGATGCTGCCTTGGTATCAGTCAGACCAATGGCATCCGTCACAGTGCTAATGGCCTTGCCTACGAATCCACCGCACATAATTAGATATCCTTAAGTTCTAGACCGTTTTTACCTTGGGACCAGCGCTGTTTTTTCTTCACTTCAATGCCACCCGACTTTAATAACTGGTCGAGTTTCTTTTCGATGCGTGCTTGGTTTACAAGGATCTGATCAATACGTGAGTCTTCGACAGGTTCAACTGGTGTACCTAGTGAACTGGTTTCATTAGTAGACTGGTCTTGAGGTGCTTCAGACATTTCACCAGTTGCTTTTTCGCCCTTTGGATCTGACTCAGTTGCACCAATTGGTGTGGTGTCTGCTGCTGGTGCCTTCTCTGTTGCACCTGGTGTATTTACTTTGCGAGCTGCCATAAAAAAACCCTATCGTTGGTTGATAGGGTTACTGTGGGGGTATGGGTGTTGGGGTTTGTTGTGTGTTATTTAAGAGGATTATCTTTATCAAGCATTACTATCAACTTGTCATACCTATCATGAAAATCTCTTATATCTTTAATACGCTCCATTGCCTCTTTTAGCTCTACTTCTAGCTCCTTTATGGTAAATACATCACAATCATCATTCACTGAATCCAGCATAATTTCTAAACACTCTTTCATCTCAACCAGAGCATCTTCTGTTGAGTCTGAAATTTCCAAAAACCCATCAATTAACTCTCTTTCTACCTTGGTTAAATCACATGCATGCTTAGAAAATATTTTTATTTTTAGTGTTTTTAATTTTATTGCATTAACGACATTCAGCTGTTGATAAATAAACTCAATAAGTTGAAGTCTTAATTCAAAATATCTTTGTTTCTTGAAAAGCTTAATTTGATAATAGACATAATAGACAGCTATCAATGCAATGATAATTTGCACTTGTCCCGAATTGCTCCCCAACCAAGCCCATGCATTGACAATACATTCCCACATAAAATAAATCCTTATTATAAATTGCCCTCATTCTACCTAAACTTATTAAAAAAATTACTATTCTTCGGCCCGACATACTGAATCCATCCCCACAATTCACGCCAGTAAAACCAATCGCCGTTGAACTCCTTCCACGGCGTGCCGTCATTCTCGATATGGGTGTAGTCAGGTGGCATTATTGAAAGTTCCCCCCGTTATAAGACTTGCTCTTACGTCTCTCCTTCTTCATTTGTTTTTTACAGTACAGATCTATCTCTTGCTGTGTTGCCTTACGGATAGCAACCATTGGCTTAACATAGTTACCAAGTGATCCAAACTTGCTCACCATAACTTCGCCTGTAAGATGGTGCTTTTGAACACGGAGAAGAACAGGCGTGCCATCTGTGTACATTGCATAATCACCATTCTTATATTGGCTATGGTCAATCACTATTCTTGCTACTGGTTCAGACAAAGCCCGATCCAACTCATCAATGACCTGATCACACAGGCCGCCGTCTTCAAAAATATCCATCTGGCCAATCTTGTACTTGTATGTCATCCATTCACCTTCCAGTGGATAGCGCACAATGCCTGTCTCTGTTTGCCAGAGCATGATGAAGGCATGGCCGTTGTCATAATTTGGAACGCCACCACGCGCCCATTCTGAAACTGTAGAAGCACCAGACACCGGCAGAACGTCTGCAATCTTTTCGTGTGTCCAGCCGCATTTGCCTAAGTCCAGAATCATTCGGTTGAAGTCCGGACGCTTGTAATTTCGAAGTTTTAACTTGAACTCTTTGACCTTCTTTTTGGTATGCAGATTGATAAAACGCGCGCGCGCGCGAGGGTCGTTCGTATATACCCCCTCTCCACACTCACCGCCTGTTAGTTGCAGCCCCATAGAACTTCCCATAGCAACCCCTATAATCATTAGATTTCCATCACTTTTATTTTGAGTAATCCGCCTTTAACCACATTGCCCCGGCGTACTATCAGCTCATCAAACTGTTCGTCATCTACGCAAAATTCACACTTCACCAGGCTATCAATCGTTGCTTTCAAGTAATTATCGATATCCCGTCTTAATCGATTTGGAAAATGAAACGTCACCTCCAGTTTTAACCGTGCTGCTGTTCTGGTTGGCGGTACCAACATGCTGACCAGATCATGAAAATCTCTTGCCTCATCACTCAACTTGAAACCGCGTCCAGATTTCTTCCAATAGTGGTTTACTGATGGAGGAATGGCCGGCAAATTAAAATCTAAAATAACTTTTTCTCCCCCTGTGCTATTTCGCTCTAGTTTCGCGTCTACGGCGTTTTGTTCTGCTTCATGTGTCTTTGCTTCAATTTTGTTTTTAAATTGCACTGTCGCGCATTCCTTGCGTAATTTGTGCTTATTCAAGTGAACTTCTAACTGTTTTTCACTCATACGTATCGTCATGCAGTCGCTCGCTTAATCGTTCCTTTGATCATGGCTGCCAACTCAGGTGGACATGGCACGCCTTTACGATTCTTTTCGTCATGCTCAATCGCTACTGGCTTCACTGGTGGTACGTACATCACTTGAACACGTCCGGATTTCTTGGCTTTGTCCAGGTAATCGCTGTAAATATCTCTGAATGCAAAGTGAGCTGCTTTCTGGCCTTCGGTTTTGAGTATGTGGCGAACTTCATCCAGTGCACGCTTGGCCAATGTCGTGATCTTATTGGCTGGATCTGCTTCAAAATTTAAAGCTTTGGCCCATGCTTGTTCAGCTGTCCACCAGTCGCCGTCATGCACACACCAAGAACGAAACTCAGGAAGTGAAGGACACCATTTTTCAGAATTCATACGCTCTAAACCACGGCGTAACTCTGCAGGTTTCAAACCGTTCAAAACCGTACAAACAGTGAATTGCAGCTCTGCCGGATTAATATTTCCGTATTTTTTATCGAACATTTCACCGTACAGTGCCTGCATCCGACCTAAGACCTGATCTGCAATCTCAGCTGGAAAATCGACAACGAATGCATCCTGGAATAACTGGATATTGCTCATGATTCACCTCGTGGAATTACACCTTGGCCATAACGATGACGTTTTGGTTGTTCAGCCTTAGGTTGTTTTAGATCTGCCTTCGGTTTTGCCGGCTGGTAATTGCGTAACCAGTTCAACCAAGTGGTCATCCATTTTTGAGAAATGCGTTCAGGTTGACCAACTGACCATTGCGCCAGCTCTTTGAGTTGTTCAAGTACGATGTCTTGTGACAGCTTTGGAAAACTCACAGCTGCTTGCGCCATGAAATCCTGTTTGATTGGGTAGGTCCCAGATAGATCTTTCAGCGTGTACAGCTTTGGATCCTCAGAGTGGTAATCAATAAAATTCAAAGCACCACGATCCTGAGGAACAAAATCAGCCGGCGCTTTATAATTATTATTTTCTTTAATATTTTCTTTAAAGTTTTCTTTAATAGCCCCCTGTTTCATGGGGGTACTCTCCCCACCTGCAACGGTGGTACTCTCCCCCTGTTTCATGGGGCTACCCCCCTTTGATGGGGGTGGTGCTGTTTGTTGGTACTGGTCAAGCGTGAGGAAGTACTCATTTAAGCACCCTGATTTACGCTCAACTTTAATAGCTTTGCATTGCTCTAATTCACGAATTACCTTGGTAACGGTTTCCTCTTTTTTAATACCGCAGTACTTCTGGAATTGCGTAACTGCAATGGTGTGAGAATTGCGCCCAAACCCTACAGTTTGACGCACTATGAACACTAGGCATTTGAACGCCTTGTCGCTCAGATCCGCCATAATCTCAGAGTCAATGAGCAGATTTGGAAGTCTTGTATATCCCTCATCTATCCCTGTCATCGTTAGTCGCTCTTTTTTGGGAAACGGCACCACTAGCCCTTGAGCTGGGTGTTGTTCCTGTGCTAAATTCAACATTCGTTACATGCCTCGTTTGCTTTCGAGTGAACGGCAAGAAAGTCCATCTGTTCGAGCAGTTGGGCTTTTTTTGTGCCGGTAGGTTTTGGTAGTGGTTCGGGTGCAAGCTCAAAAAATGGCGTATGCACTGTAGACACTGTATTCATAGCCAGGTCGAACTCTTTTGCTAGACAATGCAGATATTCCTCAGTTGCAGAAATATCCTTAATGAGCAAATCACGTAAATATTCAGATATTGAATTAAATTTTTTTACCCGAGCTATAGCCTCAGCTTTGCTCTTTTCATCAAAAGAACAGCGTAGTGTTGCAACAGCATTTAATTTTTCTGACATTAAGCAGCCCCTTCGTTTTCTGGGTTTACTTTCTCTTTGTGTAATCTCTTCAACCCGTCAGCGATTTCATACGAAAGCCTTTTACCTTTCTTTCCAGCCTTTAGATCACTTATGTAGTTTTGTGAGCAAGGAACACTCTCTGCAATTTGTTGCTGAGTCATATTCCCCTTCTCCTTGTCCTGAAGGTCTTTAATTAACTGACTCCAATTAGTCATTTCATCATTCCCGTAATAGCTATTGGGATAATTTATCTTGATTGCGATATTTAAGCAACCGCCATAGCGATATAAATTTACATCACAATAGCGATATCAACTTTGGAGCAATAATCATGAGTGTAGGAAATCGAATTAGAACACTAAGAAGATCTCTAAGCATGTCTCAGCCTGAACTAGCTAAAAAAGCAAAAGTTGGCCAATCAACTATTTCCGATTTAGAGAATGATAAAAAAAGTACATCAGCTATAAATATGGAAGCTATTGCTCAGGCACTAGGTACTTCAAGTAGTTATTTATTGACAGGTAAACAGGAATCTGTAAATAACAAAGAGCATACCAACGGCACAATTGATCAAATAATTGAACATGTTAATAATAATGATGAGATTATTTATCAAATAAATAATCTAGTGAAAATTAGGTATTATCCGAATCTTTCTATTTCCTGTGGATCTGGATCATTTGGGGAGGTTCTTGAACAAGAGCATGAGGAAATCACTATAAATAGTAAATCTCTAAACGATAGACACATTCATCAAGCAAACTGTGTGGCATTTCCTGCGAGTGGTGATTCAATGCTACCAACTATTAAAGACAGGGATACTGTTTACGTTGATTTAGAGCGTACAACTATAAAAGATGGCAAAGTATTTGCTATTTGCCATGGTGGACTTTTTAAATTTAAGCGACTTTACAATCTCCCTCTCGGTGGTGTGCGAATTGTTTCCGATAATACTGTGGAATTTCCAGAAGAAAGATTAACCGCTCAGGAAATAATTGATCAACAATTTCAAATTATTGGCTGGGCTTGGTCTTGGCAATCCATGGAGAACTGGTGATGAACAAAAAGAAATTATTAAGACTATCAGTAGCTTCTTTACTTGTACTCTTTCTTTCAGCTTGCGTAACAGTTGCTAAGTTTGAAAAAAGAATGGATGAAAAAAAGGGCTTAAACAAAGCCCAATTGATTGAGGAAATGGGAATTCCGGACAGAGAATATAAAATAAGTAACTTTGAAATCCTTGAATACAACCAAAGCCAAACCGTATTCAATTCCAAGTCTGATACGTCTGTAGTCAATGGTTATTTAATCAATACGCAAACCTCAGTTCCTCAGAACATGTGGTGCAGACTAGAATTTAAGTTGGTTGAGGGAATAGTGGAGAGCTATAGATACAAAGGAGATATGTGTAAGTCACGTTAATTACCTTCTGCCCCCAAAGCCACCTTCAGGTGGTTTTTTATTGCCATAAAAATAATTAGATCTTTTTAGCGATAAAATATCGCAATAGCTATTGACTATATTTATCGTTAATGCGATATTTATCTCGTGCCCAATAAAAAGCCCGCAGGGACTGGAAATCTAGCGGGCTTGCAATAAAGCGAGATAAGTATGAAACAAAATCCTATTCAAAGCAACCTGCCAGAGTTTGATGCATCAAGCATGACTTCTGAGCGTTTGTATCAGCACCCAGAACCGAAATCAGTAGCGAAAGAAGTCGCTTCAAATGTAGCTGCCTGGATGCTCCTGTTTTCAATCTTCTTTGGTCTGTCAGTCATGATTCTGCATGCAGCGGAAAAGCAGTCTGCATACCAGGCGGAAGCAATTGCCAAGTCTGTAGGGGGTGCGAAGTGAACGCCTTTATCGAACTACCAACGGCACAGCTCGTTGAGGAAATGAGCAATGATGAATATCACGCTCGTCCTGAGTTCAGCTCAAGCCAGTTAAAAGACATGCTGCGTTCTGGTGCCCACTTCTATGTGAACAGTATTAGCAAAGAAGCAAAAAAAGAAGCTTCAACCGCTATGAACTTCGGCACATTGGTTCACACCATGTTTTTAGAGCCTGAACAGTTTGAAAATGAATTCGTGATTGCACCTAAATTCAACCGCCGCACCAAAGATGGGAAAGCAGAAGCGGAAGCATGGGAACAAGCAAACGCTGGGAAATTGGCTGTCACCGAAGAAGATATTGAAAATGCTCAGCGTATGGCGACCAACCTGCGCACATTAAGCAGCTATGCAGACATGCAAAATAACTACGGTATGCCTGAAGCAAGCATTTTCTTCACCGATCCAACCTATGACTTGCAGCTGCGTATCCGTCCTGACTGGCACATTGCACCATGTTCAGCATTTCCTAACGGCCTGATTCTGGACTTGAAGACCACAACGGATGCACGTCCAAATGAATTCTCAAGAAGCTGCGCCAAGTTTGGTTATGACCTATCGGCGGCCATGTACCGCGAAGGCTTCCAGGAGTACTACCGCACACCAGAAAAGCCAGACTTCGTTTTCCTTGTGGCTGAAAGTGCTTTGCCTTTCAACGTCAAACAGTACAAGGCATCTGACCTGTTTTTAAGTGTAGGTGAAACCCGATACAACAAGTCCAAAGCCCGACTGGCTGAGTCGCTACTCATTGATAAATGGGACGGCTACCCAACCGAAATGGAAGAAATTTATTTACCGTCTTATATGACCAAACAAGCTTTAGAAAACGATTTTAACTAATTTAATTTATAGGAATTTTTATCATGAATGCTCAAATCTCTACTGCTCCACAAATGAATTCTGTTGGCCTTTTAAACCTTGAAGCTTTTGAACTGTCTCAACGTGTCGCAAAAATGTTGTCTAGCTCTACCCTGGTACCTGAACAGTACCGCGCTGTTTTAAAGGTTAAAGCTGGTAAAGATCAAAACGGCCAATGGGTGTACCGCGATGAAGAAAACCCGAATGGCCTATCTAACTGCATCATTGCTTTAAACATGGCTAACCGTATGGGTGCAGATCCGTTAATGATCATGCAAAACCTGTATTTGATTGAAGGCCGTCCATCTTGGTCATCACAGTTCATCATGGCTTCAATCAATAGCTGTGGTCGTTTCTCTGCCCTACGTTTTGAAATTCAGGACTTGGGTGAAAAGGAAGTTGAATACCAGGAAACGTCATGGTCTGGTGGTAAAAAACAGAACTTAACCAAGAAAATCAAAATTCAGAATCTTACCTGTGTTGCCTGGGTGATCGAACGTGAATCAGGTGAACGTCTTGAATCTTCTAAAATCAGTATTGAAATGGCTGTTAAAGAAGGCTGGTACCAGAAGAACGGATCTAAATGGCAAACCATGCCTGAACAGATGCTGCGCTATCGTGCTGCTTCATTCTTTGGCCGTGTTTATGCACCTGAATTATTGATGGGCCTACGTTCTGCAGAAGAAGAACAAGACCGAATCATTGACGTTACACCAGAGCAAGGCTTGTCTACCAAAGCAGATATTAGTCAGCTCAAGCGCAAAATTCTTGCAGCAAAATCCCCTGCTGAACTGGATGCTTTAGAAGACCAGGTATTCGATATTGCGGAAGATGAACCACGTAAAGAATTGATGAAGTTAGTGAATGCACAGGCGCAAAAGTTTCAACCTAAAGTAGTCGAAGATGTACCAGCTGCAGAAGAAAAGCCAATCACCAAACGCCAGCCTAAGGCTGTGGAAGAAGCACCAGTTGAAAATGCCCAAAATCAAACATCAAATGCGGCGGCTGATGGCGAACTAAGCGTAGATGAATTGAAGCGCCTGCAACAAGAAGCCGAAGCACTGGTTGAGCAAAAGAAACAACCTGCCTCTGGTGAGCTTAGACGTGCTTATGCCAAGGCTCTGAATACGGCGAAGTCACTGGCTGATGTACTGGATATCGAAGAACAGATCGAAAATGACGGTGCTTTAAATCAGGGTGATGCTCAGTATTTAGTAGGCAACATTGAAGAAGTTCGTGCCAAGTTTGAGGCATCACAAGCGCCAGCTGTAGATCCTCTCAAAAGTGGGTCAGTTAAAAGTGGTCTTATCCTACTGATCTCTGATGCCAAGAACGGTGAAGATCTTCGACAAGTCGCCCAGAAAATGAATGCAGCGAAGCCGGACTTGACCAGTGAGCATCAACAGGAATTACTGCAAGCCTACCAGCAAAAAAAGAAATTGATCGAAGATCAGATGGATATGTTCCCAAATAAATAATACGGATATGGCCACACCTTCGGGTGTGGTCTGAAAGGAATTGGAAATGAATATTAAAGCGGTTATTACAAAAGCGATTCAGGACAACTTTTCAGAGTTCACAGAAGATCAGGCGGAAGCTGTGATTGAAGCGATTAAACAGGAAGGGTTTGTTTTGATGCCGAAAGAGCCGACAAAAGACACTTTGATTGAAATCGCATCAATATGTATTGGTGATGATTTTGCAAATTTAGATGAAGCCAAAGAGTTATACAAGGCAGCGATTAAAGCACAGGAGCCAGCCAATGACTGAAATTCAATTAACCAAACTTCAATTGGCGAACTATGTGTGTGATGAACTGCATAAAGAAATACCATTTGATCTGATTTTTAATCAGGACGAATTCGTGCCATTTATGGAAATCATTGATGCTTCAAACCTTAATGTTGGATTTTCAGTTAAGAATATCGGTGACAAGATTCATGTCGGTGTAACTAAGGGAAATTCAAACGGTATATATCAGGCATTGAGCAGCTACATCGCTCAGCATCAGAAGCCGGAAAACTGCATCGATCAATTCATTGCAAGCGGTGAATTTGATAAGGCTTTTAAAGATGTGTTTGGTTTACCGGAATCTGTAGTGAAAAGTTCAAAGGAGGTGTCTTAATGGTTTTATATATCTCAACGCCTGAGTTACTGAAGCGTTATGGGGTAACAAAAGGCACTTTGATCAACTGGCGCAATAAAAAGGATTTCCCTGAACCAGTGATCAAAGCACATGGGCGCTCAAGCAGCCGTTACGGGATCAAAGCCGTGGATGCCTGGGAAAGAGACAACGGATTGCTTGAATCACTTGAAATACAGCCTTTGATATCAAAGCGCTCGTAATTGTCCAATATGGCGCAGAGCTTGAAGAACCACTTTTCATACGCCTGCGCCTGATCATCTAAATACTCATGTAAATCATAAGTTCCCCATACTGCAGGTAAACCATGGCCAAGCATAATTTCACAAATATGCGGCGGTGCCAGTTCTGATATATGTGTTCTCATCGTTCTTCGTAAATCATGTGTGGTCCAGTGCTGGATCTCCACCCCAAAACGTTTACGCACATTCTCATTCACATATATAGGTATAGTCGTCTGAAAGCTTTTGGCCAGCATGGTATAGGCTTTGCCTTTTAAGTTCGGGAAAGCGTATTCACAGCTATCAGGTGAGAGTGAAAACACATACTTAATGAATGGCACAATTTGCGGAATGATGGGCCGGATAATCGGCTTATGGGTACGGTCCCCCATCTTGTGATTCTCTGGTGGTACGTGCCAGATCATTTCCTGAAAATCGAAGTCCGACTTCTTGGCCAGTCTTAATTCTGATACACGACAACCGAAGAACAGCAGCATGATAATAATGGCTTTATTTTTTGGTGATATTGCATTCGATCGCAGTGAAGCATGTACCACCCAGAATATTTCCTGTTCTGAAAGATAACGCGACCGTTTGACTTTCTTTACGTTTAGGTCCGCTGCTCTCAAGTGCTGAATAGGCTGATGCTGTAATTTTCCGTGAATGCATCCCCAGCGCATGATCATTCTTAAATTGCCCAGCACCTTGATCGATACGGTTTTAGCATCCGCAGCAATATCAAAGAGCAATTGCGACCACTCTTGCAGCGACACATCATCACAGATTCGTCTACCTATACGCGGATAAACGTGCAACTCAAAGGCTCGATAATCATCCTTATATGAGACTTTATGAATGGCCACCGTATTAAACCAAAGATCGCAAATGTCTTTGACTGTGAGCTGTTTCAGATAGTCGCTTTCCCCTTTCAGTTTAAGCTGCATCGGATCCTTGCCCTGGTCGAGCTCAGCTTTATATTTATGTACCTGTACCCGGGCATCTTTTAAACTGAGTAAGGGATAAGTACCTAAGTCCAGTCTTTTGGCCTTGCCGCCAAAACGATAGCGATATTGAAAGACGATCTTGCCTTTAGGTGTAATTCGAACTGACAGGCCATCCCGATCCGTCACCACCTCAACTTTTTCACGCGGTTTCCCATTGTTGGATTTGAGCCAACTATCACTTAAAGCCATTTAAATTTTCCAGTCCAAATGTTCTATACTCTGTACATATTTGAACAGAGCAAAATTATGTACACACATATGTACATATTTTTTCTTGAAAGGTAAATGACTTTGTTGAACTTTGAATTTATTTGATTGCCGTTAATAAACGCGAAAGTTGAATAATTCTATTGAATCTAAAGCTTTTCTATATGCTTTGTTGAACTTTGAAAAACTTTGGAGAATGTTGAATGGAAAGGCCGACTATAATTTTCGATATGGATGGAACTTTACTTGATCTTGCCTACGATGATTTCATCTGGAATGAGTTGCTGCCTGTGCGTTATGCTGCCACACATGGCTGTAGCATGGAACACAGTCAGGCGACCCTCTCCGCATTCTATCAGGAACATAATCATACCCTAAACTGGTACTCCTCACGCTTCTGGACGGCTAAAGTCGAAGTTGATGTTCTGGCGATGCAGATTGAACATAAAGACAAAGTCGCCTTACGCCCGTATTGTCTCGAATTACTGGATTATCTTAAAACGAATGGCTACCCGATCTGGCTGGCCACCAATGCCGATTGTGCCGGACTGGCCTTTAAACTGGATCACTTAAATTTAAGCCATTATTTTGATGTGATTGTCAGTTCAGAAACGATTGGGCACGCCAAAGAATTTGTTGAATTCTGGCAAGGCTTGAATGCCATGCATCCCTTCGATCCGCAACATGCTTATTTTATTGATGATACCGAAAAAGTCCTGAATGGTGCCAAAGCCTACGGGATTGAAAACCTGCTCAGTATCCAGCAACCCTCTTCGGCCAAAGTCGCACGCGAGACTTGCAATTATCCGATGCTGCACCAATTAACAGATTTAATCACTTATTTAAATCAGGCTGAGGTAGAGAAAAAATATGCGTAAATCGTCTTTACCCGAAGATGCGGTAGGCATGCGTATAGACAAATGGCTTTGGGCAGCACGGTTTTTCAAGACCCGTTCCATTGCCAAACATGCAATTGAAGGTGGTAAAGTCCACCACAATGGTGAACGTGTCAAAGTATCACGCGAAGTCCGTGTCGGTATGGAACTGACGATTCAGCAAGGCATCGACAAGAAAACTGTCCTGGTTAAAGAACTTTCTGATGTTCGCGGCCCTGCACCTGTGGCACAAAAACTGTATGAAGAAACCGAAGTCAGTATTGCTCGACGGGAATTGATTACCTCACAAAGAAAGTTGCATAATCTAGCTCGTCCCGATCATCGTCCAAGCAAGAAAGATCGCCGGGATATCAGTAAATTTAAAAATGAAAATAGTCAGAGTTTTGATCAGTCATGGTCGTATAATGACGATTAAATTCAAGCGTCAGAATGTGTCGTACATGCGCTGACATTGATAGAACACTAGGGAAAATTCTGTCACTATACGCCTGTGGAACAAAGCTCTAATTTAAGACATCCACTTGAGTACTAACTGAGTGACATCGTATTGAGGTTGTAAGATGGATGAGAATAAAAACAAGGCGCTTAACGCTGCCTTAAGCCAGATTGAAAAACAGTTTGGTAAAAATACAGTCATGCGTCTTGGTGACAATACCGTTCAGGCTGTTGAAGCAGTATCTACAGGTTCTTTAACCCTGGATATCGCACTCGGTATTGGTGGCCTACCGAAGGGCCGTATCGTCGAGATTTATGGTCCTGAATCATCAGGTAAAACCACGATGACCCTGCAAGCAATTGCAGAATGTCAAAAAGCCGGTGGTACATGTGCATTTATCGATGCCGAACATGCACTTGATCCGCAATATGCGCGTAAACTTGGCGTAGATATTGATAACCTGCTGGTATCGCAGCCCGACCATGGTGAACAGGCGCTTGAAATCGCAGATATGCTGGTACGCTCTGGTGCAATTGACATGATCGTGGTCGATTCTGTAGCTGCTCTAACGCCACGTGCGGAAATTGAAGGCGAAATGGGTGACTCGCATATGGGTCTGCAAGCCCGTTTGATGAGCCAGGCACTGCGTAAAATCACCGGTAATGCCAAGCGTTCCAACTGTATGGTGATCTTCATTAACCAGATTCGTATGAAGATTGGTGTCATGTTCGGTAGCCCGGAAACCACGACTGGCGGTAACGCATTGAAGTTCTATGCATCTGTACGTCTAGACATCCGTCGTATTGGTCAGGTGAAAGAAGGTGACGAGATCGTTGGTTCTGAAACCAAAGTCAAAGTCGTGAAAAACAAAATGGCGCCTCCATTTAGAGAAGCCCTGTTCCAGATTCTGTACGGCAAAGGCGTGAACCATCTGGGTGAATTGATCGATCTGGCTGTACAGCAAGAAATCGTGCAGAAAGCCGGTGCGTGGTATTCTTATCAAGGCGACAAAATTGGCCAAGGTAAGAACAATACCATCCGTTATTTGGAAGAGCATAAAGAAATGGCGCAAACCATTGAAAAGCTGATTCGCGAGCAACTGCTGACCAAAGCCGTGATCACTGAAGAAGATAATAAAGAAGAAGCAGATCTTTTAGATGCCTAATCTATTATCTGCCTAGTCTTTAAACATCACGACACAGCGCCCTACGGGGCGTTTTGTTATTATGGGTAGATGATAAAATGCGAGAGAAAGATGTCAGAGGCAAAATTCAGCAAACTGCTCGATTATGAAACTTTAAAACAGCAATTTGGCGATGCTGATGATCAAGCGACCCAGCAAAACACATCGAAACAAAAACCCACTTTCGACTCAGAAGAGCGCCTGTTTGATACCCTTGATGAAAAGAAAAAACCGGGCTTAACTGGCTCGCGTTTGCGTTCGTATGCTTTTGCCGTACTGACCCGCAAAGAATATGCTAAAGCCGAACTGATCGAGAAGCTATGCCTATATGCAGAGGATCGCGATGAAGTACTGGAATTAGTTGAAGAATTATCACGAGAGAATTACCAGAGTGATCAGCGTGTCGCAGAAACCATGCTGTCGAGCCAAAAGCGTAAAGGCAAAGGCCCCAATCAGATTAAAATGAAATTAAAAAACAAGAAAGTTGATACAGCTTTAATCGCAGAAGAACTGAAAGAAACTGACTGGGTGCAGCAAGCCTACGAGCTGAAAGTCAAAAAATATGGGGCGGAAGTTACTAAAGATCCGAAGCTCAAGGCCAAACAGATCCGTTTTCTGATGTACCGTGGTTTTGAAATGGATACGATTATTAAGGCGATTAACCGTAAAGTGGAAGATTAATTTGTATTCAGATTCATTAATAGACCTACTACAAAAGTGTTTGCAGATTGATCTTAAAATGAGAAAATCAGTTCGCTAGCAGAACGAATTATCGGGATAATAAAATATTAAAAATTAGCTGATATTAGAAGTGAGCTTTGAGATTAATAGGCTGGGATAAAATGTTTTTATTATTGAAAAATATGGTGGCAACCCTACCAGCAAAGCTCCGGCACATCATAGTTCTATTACCGTTGCTACCTTCCGGTCCTGGCGGGGTTCATAGAGTACAATTGCGAAGTAACCAGCAGGGCTACCATTACAAAAACAGAGTATAGAGATTTTTAATCAAGTTGCAAGCTTTGTTCCTTAAAATAATCCATCAAGCTATCCGTTTGATTATTTTAAAAACAATATTAATATTTCTGCTGATTTTCAAGCGATCTTCACAATCAATCCATCAACACCCAGATTCGCATGATCTTTGTAAAACCTTGTTGCAATTTCTAAAAATGCCGTTTTTAATGTGTGCAATGTATATGAATGATCTTCTTTAAAAGATGAGCAGCGGATACGTATCTCACAAAGAATTATGGAAATTTTATGATGTTTAAAAAGACCGTATTGTGTGCAGTGACAGCACTCTTTACCATACCGCTATTTGCCAATATTCCAATTGAATCGCGTGGCTTGAGCCAGACTGCCAATCAAGCGTCAATGAATACCCAGTCTGCGAGTTCTGCCGGCGTATCGACACCTGTGCAAACCAATACCAGCTGGCAGATTATGCAAAAAAACCAGCAACTGGAAAGTGATCTGCGGATCTTGCGCGGCAAAATGGAAGAACAGGAAAATGAAATTGCCCAACTGAAAAGCGAACTGACCAATCGCTATGCCGATCTCGATCAGCGCCTGGAACTGTTACAGCAAAAAATTGAACCGGCTGAAGAAAACCCAACGGAGGACAACCCACAGGATAGTTCTCCCAGTTTAAATGCGAATGAGATCAATACAGCGAGCAGCGGACAACAGCCCACCGAGCTGGACAAAGCAGCCTATACAGTAGCCTTAGATGCCTATAAAAATGGCGGTGCAGCCAAAGCCATTGCACCCATGCAGAACTTTATTAAAAACAATCCGAATAGTGTGTATATCAGCAATGCCTATTTCTGGTTAGCAGAATTCAATCTGGCCATCGATCCGCCAAATTTTGAAGAAGCAAAACGCAATTACACCATTGTGGCAGACCGCTATCCAAAGTCGACCCGTGCTTCGCGTGCGCTTTATCAACTGCATAACATTAGCAAGGACGTCGAGCAAAAACCGGCCATTGCCACCCAGTACAAGAACAAATTACTCAGTAATTACCCGCAATCTGAAGAAGCTAAATTTTTTAAGTAATAATCTTCTAGATAACCCTTAATTCAGCAATAAAAAAGACACCTTAAAGGTGTCTTTTTTTACTTGAAATATTTTAGCGCACAATACCACGCTTGGATTGTTCAAGAGAATCAATCAAACGTTGTGCTTCGGCAACTTCCGGCAAGATATCTTTACGAATCTGCTCGATTGCTTCCTGAGTGGTTAAACCTGATTTATAAATCAGTTTAAAGGCAGTACGCAAACCGTCAATTATGGCCTTAGACCAGCCCTTACGACGCATTCCCTCAATATTCATAGCAAAAGCGTGCGCAGGATTACCTGACACCATCACATAGGCCGGCACATCTTTCAAAATCAGTGATGCTCCGCCAATCATGCTATAAGAGTCAATCTTGCAGAATTGATGAATCCCTGAGTTTCCACCAATGACCACATAATCCCCGACATGAACATGTCCAGCCACACCGACATTATTGGCAAAGATATTGTGATCACCGACCATGCAGTCATGGGCAATATGGGTGTTGACCATTAGAAGATTATGACTGCCAATCTTGGTTAAACCCTGATCCTGAACGGTACCACGATGCAAACTACAATGCTCACGGATCTTGTTGTGATCGCCAATCTCA
The DNA here is from genome assembly GCF_013419095.1 of Acinetobacter sp. YH12105. NCBI lineage: Bacteria > Pseudomonadati > Pseudomonadota > Gammaproteobacteria > Moraxellales > Moraxellaceae > Acinetobacter > Acinetobacter sp. YH12105. Next base: position 71,029 of record NZ_VPAU01000011.1, on the reverse strand, counting down.
AGCCAGGTTTCTTCACCGGCATACTTAAGATCCTGACAAACCTCGCCTACACTGGCGAACTGGAAAATTTCATTATATTCACCTATACGCGTATAGCCACCCACCACTACATGTGAATGAAGTTTGCTACCCGCACCAATAGTGACGTTTGGCCCAATAATACAGTATGGACCAATTTCTACATCGGCAGCGATGACTGCTGATGCGTCAATAATGGCAGTTGGATGAATAAGGGGATTATTGCTCATGCCTGCTCGACTTTTTGATGCGAAACCATAATTTCCGCGGTTGTTGCGACGACGCCATCTACAGTGGCAATACAATTATATTTGTAAATGCCGCGCTTTTGCATCACCAATTCAGCTTTTAATACCAATTGATCGCCTGCAACCACCTGTTTTTTAAACCTAACCTTCTCCGCACCGGCAAAAAGGAACAATGAACCCGCACTTGGTGTTTCATTGTTCATCACAAAACCCAAGATTCCCGAGATTTGTGCCAGTGCTTCAACAATCAGCACACCCGGCATAATTGGATAATTCGGAAAATGGCCTTGCAAAAACTCTTCATTAATTGAGACGTTTTTATAACCAACAATGCCATTTTCGGTAATCTCGACCACGCGATCAACCAATAAAAATGGATAACGATGGGGCAAATATTCACGAATCTTTTGAATATTCATTGGCAATTCAGGTTTCGTGAATGTAGGCAAATTCGACTCTGTCATCATAATTATTTACGCAACTTAAATGTTGATTCAATGGACTCAATTTGAGATTGCATATGATCTAGTCGTTTCATCACCTGGGTCAATGGCACATCTGCTAATTGTTTAAAACGCACAGCAGCACGTTTCCAGTGCAAACTTTCCAACATAGGTGTGCCAGAAGAATAACTGCCCGCCTCAGAAATATTTTTTGTCACCATTGACATGCCAGTAATTGTGACATTATCTGCGATATTAATGTGGCCTACTACCCCCACCGCACCTGCAAATACACAGTTTTTGCCAATTGTAGTGCTTCCGGCGATTCCGCATTTTGCTGCGAGTGCGGTATTGGCACCAATCTTGACGTTATGCGCGATTTGCACAAGATTATCAATAATCACACCCTGTTGCAAAATCGTATCATCCAATGCACCGCGGTCTATACTACAGTTTGACCCGATACGCACATCATCAGCAATACGCACAGAACCAAGCTGGGCAATACGATGCCATTTACCTTGATAAGGTGCAAAACCAAAACCTTCGCTGCCAATCACGGTATTGGCATGAATACGAACGCGATTGCCAATTTTGGCGCCACCCGTCAGCGTCACATGCGCATCAATAAAACAGTCCTGACCGATTTCCACATCATTATCGACATGTACATGAGGCTGAATCACGGTATTGGCGCCCACAACACAATGCTCGCCAATCACCACATAGTGTCCAATATACGCATCATCGGCGATGATCGCTGAAGGATGAATTTGAGCAGTACTTTCGATACCACGCTGGGTATTTTTTTTCTCAAATACATGGGTCAGGATCGCAAAAGCCAGATAAGGATTTGCAACAACAATAAAGTTCTGATGTGACGTTATTTGTTGTTTCAGTTCAGCAGTGACAATTAAAGCAGCCGCCTGACTTTGATTGGCTTGCTCTACATATTTGTCTGCATTGACGAATGCCAAATCTTGCGATGTCGCATGCTCAAGACTGGCCAAAGCGCTCAAACGCAAATCTGCCTGACCTACGCACTCGCCTTGAACCAGGCGAGCAAGGTCAGCTAACTGAAGCTGTTGATGATTCATTGATTACTTAATTGCATTAACCTTTTGAATCATTTTATCAGTTAAATCATATTTAGCGTCATAAGCAAGTGCTGAATTTTTATTTAAAACCACATTCAGGTTATTTTCTTTACGCAATTGTTCAGCAATTTGCTTTACACGTGCATCAAATACCGTCCGAATCTGCTGAATCGAACTTTGAACATTACTCTGCACAGATTGTTGCAACTGATTCAATTCCTGAAATTTAGCCTGATATTGCGTAGACATCTTCTGCTTTTCAGCATCGCTCAGTTTGGTATTAGACTGAGCACGCTGCTGCAAAGCTTCCAGTTCTTTACTGAGTTGTTCAATCTTGCTGGTTTGTGGCTGAATTTTTTGTTGAAATGCCGTGTTTTGCTGTTTCAGATAAGTACTGCCTTCGACTACACGCTCCAAGTCAATCACACCAATACCAGCTGCTTGAGTCAAAGGTGCAACACTTGCCAAAGCCAGGCTCATCGCCATGATCATTTTTTTCATATTCTTACTCATTCAAAAAAATTTGCTCATAAAGCCTCGCAACCTCATGAGCAAAATCTATATTCAGGATTAGCTAATAATCTTAGAAAGTACGGCCAATTTCGAACTGGATATTTTTAATTTCATCACCATCTTTCTTATTCAACGGATAAGCATAGCTCAGTGACAATGGGCCAATCATGGTAATCCAGGTGAAACCCGCACCGACGCTATAGCGCATATTGCCTGCATCGAAACCGAAGTTATCTTTACAATATTGACGTAAGTCACCAGATTGTGAAACATCGCAGTTTGTATCGAAAACTTGTGCACCTTCGGCAAAAATCACTGGACGTACCTGACGTGCCCAATCGCCTTTAAATGGCACTGGCAGTACCAGTTCAGTACCAAACTGAACCAATGCATTACCACCAACCTCCTCTAGATCAAAGTCACTAATGCCTGCATTTTCTGCATAGACACTGTCATATTTTGGACCTAAAGTACTGTTTTCATAACCACGCACTGAACCAAAACCGCCAGCATAGAAGTTTTTATAGAATGGTAAGTCATTACCATAGCCCAACTTCCCATAACCGCGCAGCACAAAATCTTTGCCTAGCGGGAAGAAAGCCTGAGCATCATAAGTCACTTTTTGATATTCAACATCACTACCTGGCAAGGCTATTTCAGCATTGACACGATGTGACATTCCTGTCGTCGGAAACATTGGACGGTTTAAAGTATTGTAAGACCAGCCTAAGTTTAAGTTATATGTTAAAAATTCACCTTGAAAGCGGTCTGATTTTAAATCAGTTTTACAAGGATCAGCATTGTCGATACAGTAAGGACTTTGGCCTATTGACTTACCGTCATTTGCTAATAGGTAATCACGAACATAGGTGGAAACACCATTACCAGTCGTTACTTCAGTATTGTCGACATTTAGGCCTAAGCTAACACTCTGGTTTTCATCAATTGGATAACCGAAGTTGATTCCACCACCTAAACTGTCCGTCACATAGTTGTTGACGTTATAGTCATCGTCTAGCTTGGTCTTGCGGTAGTACATGTTATAACCGCGACGTACACCATCAATGGTAAAGTACGGGTCCATCACACTCAGGTTATAATAATCTTGGGTTTCAGAACGCGACAAGTCGATCGATACACTATTACCAGTGCCCAGGAAGTTGGTTTGACTTAAACCTGCCTGGAAGGTCACACCGCCACTTTGCGAGAAACCCACCGCCAAGGTACTGGTACCTGAATGCTGTTCTTCTACTGCGACATTTAGATCGACCTGATCCGGTGAACCCGGAATACGTGCAGGCTTAATATCAACTGTTTTAAAGAAACCGGTACGTTCCAGACGGACTTTAGACAAGTCAATTTTTTCATTACTGGCTAAAGCACCTTCCATCTGGCGCATTTCACGACGCAACACTTCATCTGCAGTTTTGGTATTACCGGTAAAATTAATACGTCGTACTGTAACTTGCTGACCTGGGTTAATGTAGTAATTTAAATCAACCTGTTTGGTTTCATTATTAATTTGAGGAACAATATTCACTTCTGCATAATAATAACCAGCATTACCATATTTACGCTGTAATAGCTGCTTAACCACATTTACTTTTTCTTGCGAATAAGTTTCACCTTCTTTAAACAGCTGTAAGGCTTGCAATTCTTCAGTTTGATAAAGTGCATCACCTAAATATTTGGTTTGACCAAATTTAAATTGTTCGCCTTCATCTACAGACACTTCAATAAAGACATTCTTTTTATCTTCACTCAAGTTCAAACTGGAATTGGTAATATTAAAGTTAATATAACCCTGGTTCAGATACATAGCACGCAATGCTTCAAGGCTTGCAGCCATTTTTTCACGTGCATAACGGTCATTACGTGAAATCACCGAGTTCCAGCTACTTTCTTTAACAGCAAATACCTGTTTAATATCTGATTCTTTGAAAACAGTATTGCCAATGATATTGATATCAAAAACTTTTGCGGCTTTACCTTCAATAAAATCAATCTGCAATTCAACCCGGTTATTCGGTCTTGCTGTCGTCGTGACTGTAACATCTGCATCATAGCGACCTTGCTGCATGTATTGCTGCTCAAGCTCGGTTTCGACTGTCTGTAAAGCAGATTTTTTCAGCACTTCACCTTCAGCCAGACCCATTTTTTTCAGGCCATCTTCAAGTGCTTCCTTTGGAATCAGCTTATTGCCTTTCAGTTCGATTTTCGAAATGACTGGGCGCTCTACCACCTGAAAAACTAGAGTATTGCCTTGCTGAACAGCTTTGATGTCATCAAATAAGCCTGATGCATATAAACTGCGAATTGCATTGGCAATGACCGGATCATTGACCCGATCACCACTGTTAATTGGCACGAGGCCATATACATTCTCAGGAGTTAAACGCACTAATCCATCAAATTTTATATCTTGTACAATGAATTCATCTGCTGCATATACTTGTTGTGCTACTGCCATTGCACTAACGAGTGCCAGAGGCATAAATAAATGTGTGTGCTGCATGCCAGTCTTTTCCGCTGTTAATTTATTCCATCTACGTTGTTATAAACGCATAAAATCATTAAATAATGCCAGAAGCATCATACTGCCGAGCAGTACCATACCAATTTTTAGTCCAACCAATTGTATTTGTTCGGAAACAGGTTTACCACGAATTAATTCAACAAAATAGTAAACCAGATGTCCGCCATCAAGCATTGGAATCGGCAGTAGATTTAATATTCCTAAACTTACACTCATTAGCGCCATAAAGGAAATAAAAGTTTCCCAACCCATTTCCGCGCTTTGTCCTGCGACTTTGGCAATGGTGATCGGTCCAGATAAGTTATCCAGTCCAATCATGCCACGTACCATTTTGACAATCGAGTTCAGAATCATCGAAGATAAGTGCGCAGTTTTATCAAATGCCATCACCAGTGCTTCAGCTGGATTGTAGTGAATGGTCTGCTTATATTCTGTGGGAATCGAGATTTTACCCGGATCACTTTGTACACCGAGCATACCCGTGACATTGCCCATATTGTCACGCTTGCCCTGTGGCATCACTTCAAGTTGCACCACCTGGTTTTCGCGCAATACATCCATCTTCAGTAATTTTTCTGGTGATGCCTGTACAATTTGTACCACATCAAACCAGTCTTTCATCTGGACACCATCAATGGCCAGAATTTTGTCACCTTGCTTCAGGCCTTGGCGAATTGCTGCACCATCTTCAGTCAGCTTGCTAATCACAGCCGGAATTTCCGGTCGATAAGGCAAGAAGCCCAGACTGTCTAACGGAGATTGACTCTGGTCTTTTAAATAGTCCCGAATCGGTAACTGGAACAGCTTGTTTTCCCCGGCACGTTCTGCCTGAATAGACACTACACCGGTTTCACCCACACGATCCACCAGCGCATAACTCAGTTTTTCCCAGGTTTCGACTGGAGTCCCGTCCACAGCAACAATTTTGTCACCCGGCTGCATTTGTACTGTTGCAGCCGGCGTATCTGGTAAAACTTTACCAACGCGGGTATTCAGCTGCTCTTGTGCCGGTAAAAACAGCACCCAGAATAACAGCACCGCAAGAATGAGGTTGATCAATGGTCCCGCTGCCACAATGGCAATCCGTTTCCAGGGATGCTGACGGTTAAATGCTTTGGGCAAGTCTTCTTCAGCAACATTGCCTTCACGTTCATCCAGCATTTTCACATAACCGCCTAAAGGTAAGGCGGATAGCTGATATTGAATGCCGGATTTTTTTGAGGTCCACTTTAACAGCGTTGGTCCAAAACCAATCGAATACACCAACACTTTAACGCCCAGTTTACGCGCCACAATATAGTGACCAAACTCATGAATCGCAATTAAGGGACCGAGTAACAGGATTGCGGCTGCAATAATAAACAAGGCGTTCATGTCTTAACTTCCTTTATTCACAACATACTGCTGTGATAAACCTCGTGCCATTTGATCTGCCTGCAAGATAGCCTCCAGATCATTTGCCGGCTGATTGTCCATCTGATTCAGGACATGTTCAACCACTTGAGGAATTTGGGTAAACCTAATTTGCTGATGTAAAAATGCGTCAACTGCAATTTCATTGGCCGCATTTAAAATCGTGGGTGCAATTCCGCCGCTCTGCATCGCCTGACGCGCCAACTTTAATGCAGGAAAACGAATCACATCCGGTTCCTGAAAGTTAAGCTGCGAGTGCATAAACAGATCTAAGGGTGGTACATGCGTACTGATTCGCTCAGGCCATGCCAATGCATGTGCAATAGGTGTGCCCATATCCGGATTACCCATTTGTGCCAAAGTTGAACCATCTACATATTGAACCATGGAGTGAATAATACTCTGTGGATGCACCACGACTGTAACAAATTGTTCTTGAACTGCAAACAAATGACAGGCTTCGATCAATTCCAGACCTTTATTCATTAAAGTCGCTGAATCGACCGAAATTTTTTGGCCCATTGACCAGTTGGGATGCTTGCAGGCCTGTGCAGGCGTCACATCTTCAAGCTGTTGTAGACTATGATTAAGAAACGGCCCACCAGATGCAGTTAACAAAATTTGCGAGACACCCAGCTTGGGCTTGCCATGACGCTCTGCCTCAAAATAGTGCTGTGGTAAACACTGGAAAATCGCATTGTGTTCGGAATCCACCGGAAGCAACAATGCACCATGATCGCGTGCAGCCTGCATCATGATGTCACCGGACATCACCAAGGCTTCTTTATTGGCCAACAGTACGCGCTTGCCTGCTTTTACTGCAGCCAGTGTCGGCAACAATCCGGCAGCACCGACAATGGCAGCCATGACAATATCGACATCCGCATGTTCAGCCACAGCAATTAAACCGGCTTCATCTTGCAGAATTTCAATATCAGCCAGACCATGTTGCTGAAGGAGTTTTGAAAACTCATCCACTTTTGCCGCAGGCACCACCGCCACTTTAGGGCGGTATTGCTGGCAAATCTTGACCAGTTCAGCAATACGACTTTGCGCGGTTACAGCAAAAACCGAGTACGCTTCAGGATGTCGCTGCAAGATTTTTAAAGTACTTTGACCAATAGAACCTGTAGCACCCAGTATACAAACCGCTTGTGACATTTATAAATCTACACCAATAAGTTTTAGAACAGCAATACCTGCCGCAAAGATTGGAGCTGCAGCAAGCAAAGAATCAATACGATCCAGCACCCCGCCATGACCCGGTAAAATACGGCCCGAGTCTTTAATACCGGCACGTCGTTTGATCATGGATTCAAACAGATCTCCCAGTACTGAACTGAAGACCGTGATCACCGATAAGGTCAGGAATAAAATAAGTTCTGGCCAGGTCATCTCCAGATAAAGCAAAGCAACTGCAATCACAATCAGCATTGAGGTGATCACACCACCATACAGCCCTTCTACAGATTTGTTTGGGCTGACATTTGGTGCAAGTTTTTTCCTACCGAATTTACGGCCAACAAAATACGCACCGCTGTCTGCGCCCCATACCAGTAAAAACAGGTACATCAACCACCACGGTGAACTTTGCCAAACCGAGAAAATTGCGGTGACAGCAGCAGAAATCAGCACTACACCAATGCCATTTAGGCTTGTATTGTACCAGCCGTCATACTCAGGATAAGACTTGACCCAGTAAATACTGAGTAACCAGGTAATAATAGAAGCCACCCATAACAACAAAGCGACTTCAGCAAAATACAATGCCAATGCTGATAGAGCCGCGGTCAGCACCCCATATCCCCATGCAACGGGCTTGATGACCTGCTTAAATTTTCGCGGCATGAGTTTAAACCACTCATAACCGGCAACCCCGGCAGCAAGAACCATCAATACAAACATTGGATAATGTGATTCAGTAGCAAACATACAGCTCAGTACAACTGCTACCAACACCAATGCGGTTATAATCCGCTCAAACATGTATTAATTCTCAAGTTTTTCCTGATGAACCTGCTCTGATGTTTTACCGAAACGACGTTCACGCCCACCAAATACGGCAAGTGCATCATCAAGTTCTTCAACGGTAAATTCTGGCCACAGCGTCTCAGTGAAATAAAGCTCTGCATAGGCTGCCTGCCATAACAGAAAATTCGACAGACGGAAATCTCCGCCAGTACGAATCAGCAGATCAACTGCTGGTAAGTCACCGAGGCTGACATATTGACCAAATACATCAGTATCAATTGCATCAAGATCTAATTTATTTGTTAAAACATCACTGGCAATTTGCTTTGCAGCTTGTGCCATATCCCACATACCGCCATAACTGATTGCAATAGTGAGTGTCATACTATTGAAATTAGCAGTCCTTTGTTCGGCTTGCAACATGAGTCCCTGCAATTCAGCGGACAAACGGCTGCGATCACCGATAAAACGTAAGGCAATATTGAATTTTTCCATGCGGGGGAGTTGCTCATGAATCGTGTCAAGCAGGAGTTTCATGAGCAATTCGACTTCAAACTGTGGACGATTCCAGTTTTCACTGGAAAAGGCAAAAACAGTTAAAGCCTGGATATTTCTTTTTCTACAGTGTTCTACAATCGGATCCAGAACCGTTTTTCCTTCACGGTGTCCATCACCTTTCTGCATCTGATTTTTTTTGGCGAAACGATTGTTGCCATCCATAATGATGGCAACATGTTTCGGAAGACAGGGGTTTTCTTCAGCAGCGGTCATCGATGAATTAGACCTTCATCAATTCAGCTTCTTTCGCAGCCAAGCGTTTGTCAACTTCAGCAACAAATTTGTCGGTAATTTTCTGGATTTCATCAGCAGCACGACGTTCTTCATCTTCAGAAATTTCTTTTTCTTTCAATAAAGCTTTGATATCACCCAATACATCACGGCGAATGTTACGAATTGCCACTTTCGCATTTTCTGCTTCAGTACGGGCAACTTTCTGCATGTCACGACGTGTTTCTTCAGTGAGTGCTGCCATAGGTACACGGATCGCATCTGCTGAAATCGGGTTAAGACCCAAGTCAGATTCACGAATCGCTTTATCAATTGCAGCCACCATTGAACGTTCAAATGGTTGAACCAACAGGGTGCGTGAATCTTCAACACCAACGTTTGCCACCTGGTTCAATGGAACGTCTGAACCATAGTAAGAAACCATCACATTATTTAAAATAGATGGATGCGCGCGACCGGTACGAACTTTTGCAAAACCATGCTCTAGAGATTCTAGAGTTTTGTTCATACGGTCTTCGCTGTCTTTTTTAAGATCGTTAATCATATGATCTTCCTTACTTAATTCTAAAAAAGTTAATTGCTAAATTAGCGCGTAGTATAAAGTGCTTTGGTGCTCACGTCATTAATTGGTAACGTGAGTCCCTTCTTTTTCGCCCATCACCACTGAAAGTAATGCGCCAGATTTATTCATATCGAATACTTGTAGCGGCACATTGTGGTCACGACATAAACAGATCGCAGTTAAGTCCATGACACCCAGCTTTTCATCCAGCACCTGATCAAAGGTTAAAGTGTCATATTTAACCGCATCGTCATATTTGCTTGGATCTTTGTTATATACGCCATCGACTTTAGTGGCTTTCAAAATCAAATCTGATTCGATTTCAATACCACGCAAACATGCTGCGGTATCTGTGGTAAAGAATGGATTACCTGTACCTGCCACGAATACACACACTTCACCCTGAGTCAGGTGACGGATCGCATCACGGCTCGAGTAAGACTCAACCACAGCACCAATTGGCAGTGCAGACATCAAACGGGTTTTAATATTACGGCGCACCAAAGCGTCGCGTAGTGCCAGACCGTTCATCACGGTTGCCAGCATACCCATCTGGTCGCCAGTGACCCGGCCAACCAGACCGTCTTTTTGCAGCTGGCTACCGCGGTACAGGTTACCACCACCGACCACGATACCTACTTGTACGCCTAAACCCACAAGGTGCGCAATAGAAAGCGACATCTGGTCGAGCACTTGTGCATCGATTCCCATGTCTTTATTGCCTGCCAGCGCTTCACCAGAAAGCTTTAACAGAATGCGACCAAAGCGTGGCTTTTTAGAATCCAACATCATCAAACTCCAAAGTATTCAATTTAAATTTTTTTAATTCAAAATTTTAAGCAGATTTGACTGAAATGAGTTTTGCATACAGATCATATTCGTCTGCATCGGTAATCTCGACTTCAAGCAAATCCCCTGCCTTAATGACGCTTTTATCAATATCTTCCACAAAAACATTGCCATCAATTTCAGGTGCATCTGCATAAGAACGCGCAACTGCCACCGGGAATTCTTCTTCCAGATCATCTACCAGCACGGTCATGGTCTGACCAATACGTTTTTGGAGTTTTGCTGCCGAAATTTCTTGCTGAACCTGCATGAAACGCTCATAACGCTCTTGTTTAATTTCTTCAGGAACGTGGTCTGGCAAATCGTTTGCTGTCGCACCTTCAACTGGTGAATAGGTAAAGCAACCTACACGATCCAATTGAGCTTGTTTCAGCCAATCGAGCAGCATCTGGAAGTCTTCTTCGGTTTCACCCGGGAAGCCCACCACAAATGTTGAACGGATAACCAGATCAGGACATTTTTCACGCCAGATATTCAATCGCTCCAGTGTGTTTTCACTGTGCGCAGGACGTTTCATCAGCTTGAGAATTTTTGGACTCGCATGCTGAAATGGAATATCCAGATAAGGCAGGATCTTGCCTTGAGCCATCAGGTCAATCACGGCATCGACATGCGGATATGGATAAACATAGTGCAAACGCACCCAGATTCCCAACTGACCGAGTGCTTCACACATGTCATAGAATTTGGTTTTCACCGGCTGGCCGTTCCAGAAATCCAGCTTGTATTTGGTGTCCAGACCGTAAGCAGAAGTATCCTGGGAGATAACGAGTACTTCTTTAACACCGGCACGTTTCAGCGCTGCGGCTTCTTCAAGCACAGAACCAACTGGACGGGAGACCAAATCACCACGCATGCTTGGAATAATACAGAAAGTACAACGATGGTTGCAGCCTTCCGATATTTTCAAATAGGCATAATGTTTAGGTGTTAGGCGGATACCTTGCTCTGGAACTAAATCAATAAATGGATTGTGTTTTGGCGGTTCAGGCACGTATTGATGAACCGCATCCATAACATCTTTATATGCCGCTGCACCTGTCACTTTCAGGACATTCGGATGCATCTGGCGAATCTTGTCTTCGTCTTTACCTAGACAGCCTGTTACGATGACGCGACCATTCGCGCTCATCGCCTCACCAATCGCGTCTAGCGATTCTTGCACTGCGGATTCAATGAAACCACAGGTATTTACTACAACTAAATCAGCACCGTCATAATCCGAAGCGACGTCATAACCTTCAGTCTTTAACTGGGTTAAAATACGTTCAGAATCTACCAATGCCTTAGGACAACCTAAAGATACAAAACCGACTTTGGGGGACTTCATGAATTTTCGCTCTACTAGAATGCGCGTATTGTATGTCTTTTCGCATCATAAAAATAGTTGAAAACCTGACTCTTTGCATCATGCACTAAAATAACGCCATAAAATATACAACATATTTGCGCGCGCACCAAAATAGAACATTTTAGATTTACAGCCTCAATTTAATCCGCTATACCTAAGATGAATTGTGTCGCTGTGGCACATTTCTGCATTTCATCGCAATAAATAAGCTTTAGTCATAAAAGTTGGCGTGCATCTTGCATCAAATCAGAACTTAAAATTGATTAAATTGCTTTATGAAGATGCCATTGCGCCATTTTAATACAGGAAAAAAACCGCGAATGGATCAGCTTATTCCGATCGACTATCGTGTTTTAGTGGACAATATGACCACGTGTATCTTATTGGTAGACCGCGATCTTAATATTTATTATCTCAACTCGGCCTGCGAAGCCTTATTTGATGTGAGCTTATTTCGCGCCAGTGGAAGTCCGGCACTGGGTCTTCTGCAACATCCGACCGATGAGTTTAATACTGAAGAAGCGCTGAACAACACTTTAACTACAGGCCAACCTTATACGCGCCGTGAAGCCACACTGATTGTCAACTTTAAGGACATTCATGTCGATTACACGGTTTCTCAACTAAATCTGGGTAAGCCCTATCACCCACTGTTGTTAATCGAGCTCAATCCTCGTGACCGTATGCTTAAAATTTCGCGTGAAGAAAACCTGATTCAGCAACATCAAGTGGCTCGCCAGCTGATTCGCGGTGTCGCGCACGAAATCAAGAACCCACTCGGCGGAATTCGGGGGGCAACACAACTTCTGGCTCGCAGTCTGAATGATCCACAATACAAAGAATTTACCGATATTATTATTAGTGAAGTCGATCGACTCCGAAATCTGGCCGACACCATGCTCGGTTCACGCCAACTGCCAAGCTATGAGCTGGTAAATGTACATGAGCCACTTGAGCGGGTGCGCTCACTCATCGCCAATCAAAGCAAAAAGAAAATCAAGATTATTCGGGATTATGACCTGTCCTTACCTGAAGTGCTGGCAGACCGTGATCAACTGATTCAGGTGATCTTGAATATTTGCGCCAATGCAGTACAGGCCATGACCGAGAACAAAGAGTTTTTTGTCGATCACCAGCCTGAACTGGTTTTAAGAACCCGGATTCAGCGCCTATTTACCATTAACGGGGCAATTCATCGCTCTGTGGTACGCATTGATATTGAAGACAATGGCCCTGGGGTCCCCGAAGACATTATCGAATCTGTGTTTTATCCACTGGTCACCAGTCGCGCCAAAGGTACCGGACTGGGTCTCAGTATTGCTCAAAATATTATTCATCAGCATAACGGCATGATTGAATGTCAGTCCGTGGCTGGAAAAACCGTGTTTAGCTTATATTTACCTTGGGAGTCGAATCATGTCGCGAAATAAAATATGGGTGATTGATGACGATCGTGCCATGCGCTGGGTACTGGAAAAAACCTTTAAAGAAGAAGGCTTGGACGTGACCAGCTTTGAAGAAGCACAATCCGCACTAGATCAACTCAGTGTTGATGCACCAGATGTGATTCTGACCGATATCCGTATGCCGGGGATTGATGGACTCACCTTCTTGGGTAAGGTCAAACACAATTATCCTGACCTGCCTGTGATTATTATGACGGCGCATTCAGACCTAGAGTCTGCTGTATCAAGTTATCAAACTGGTGCTTTTGAATATCTGCCAAAGCCTTTTGATATTGATGAAGCGCTGGCACTGGTCAATCGTGCGATTTTGCATATTACCAAGCTGCAACAACAAGAATCAGCAAAAGTTGCCCCGCCGATTCAATCGACTGAAATTATCGGTGAATCTCCCGCCATGCAGGAAGTGTTTCGCGCCATCGGCCGTTTGGCTCAATCGCACATTACGGTATTGATTAATGGTGAATCTGGTACGGGCAAGGAACTGGTTGCGCATGCCCTACACCGTCACTCACCCCGCAGCAGCAAGCCTTTTATTGCGCTAAATATGGCAGCCATTCCCAAAGACCTGATCGAGACCGAACTCTTCGGTCATGAAAAAGGCGCTTTTACCGGTGCCAATACCCAGCGTCAGGGCCGTTTTGAACAGGCCAATGGCGGCACCCTGTTTCTGGATGAAATTGGTGATATGCCCTTTGAAACCCAGACTCGTTTACTGCGGGTTCTGGCCGATGGCGAGTTTTATCGTGTCGGCGGCCATATTCCGGTCAAAGTCGATGTGCGTATTGTGGCCGCAACCCATCAGGATCTGGAAAAACTGGTACATGATGGGCGCTTCCGTGAAGACCTCTATCACCGCCTGAATGTGATCCGGATTCATATTCCTAAACTGGCACATCGCAGTGAAGACATCCCGATGCTGGCCCAGCACTTCCTGGCACGTGCCGGCAAAGAATTGGGGGTAAATCCAAAAATTCTGCGCCCTGAGACCCAGGAATACATGCAAAAACTGCCTTGGCAAGGTAACGTGCGCCAGCTTGAAAATACCTGCCGCTGGCTGACCGTAATGATCACTGGGCGTGAAGTCTATCCTGAAGACTTGCCACCGGAGTTGAAGCAGATTCCGATTGAACAACAAGATCCGGGCGCGCCCATTCCAAACCTGAATCAGATTGCACCACATCACTGGGATGAATTACTCGGACAATGGGCCATGCAAAAGCTCAAAAATGGCGAAATGAAACTTCTGGATGCTGCCACTCCGATGTTCGAACGCACTCTGATCAATGCTGCATTACAACAAACTCGTGGCCGTAAACGTCATGCCGCAGAACTGCTCGGTTGGGGCCGCAACACCCTTACCCGCAAACTGAAAGAGCTCGGCATGGACACCACTGACGATGAAGTCGAAGAAGAAATTGAAAGCTGATGTTTGACCAACAAAAAAGCGCCTGAGGGCGCTTTTTTGTTAACTCTGGTTTATGCAGTAAAACCCACATAACGAAAATATCCTTGCGCTCCCAGATCCGACTTATAGATTAGATAATCCGGATAGGTCGCTTGGGTGATTTCATCCAGCATATTCACCTGATCATCATTGGCATGCAGATCATCTACCGAACGCGGCATGCTGTGCTCGAATTCATCAGTCATGTATTCAAAGCCAATATCCATGGCAATAAACAAAGTATGCTCACATGGCTGTACATATTGTTCTTCATTCCAGTCTATAACGTTTTGCTGGCAATGCGGGCAGGCAATATTATCGGTGGCCTGAATATCGAGTTGGATCAGTTGGTAAGGCATATCAAGATCAATCAGTTTGCTATACCCATATTTTAACAAATTTCTGCTATGGGCTTCGCTAAATAAAACACCAAGCAATAAAAAAGGAATCCTGAGATTCCTTTTTTTCATCTGATGATGGAGGGTTGGCTTATTTATGCGCTGCTTTATAGCGAGACAATGCTGTCACCGCCACTGCCGACACCACGACAGCTGGCAAACTTGCCATAAGAATACCTGTGGTTCCCAAGCCTAATGCCAGAATTTTTCCGGTTAAGAGCGGGCCAGTCATGGCACCTAAACGCCCCAAAGAAATCGCGCTGCCCACGCCTGTGACTTTTCCTGCACCTGAATAAAAAATCGGTGAAATGCCATAAAGAATAGACTGACCACCTGTAGAGAAGATCCCGCCCATTACTCCGGCCAAAATTAATAGCGGAATTGAGGTGGTCGTGAACAACAATACCAGCGCAACAAATAAACCACTATAAATGATGACAGCCATTTGCCATAGTTTTAAACGATCTAACAAATACCCCAAACCTAAGGTTCCAATCACCGCACCCACCTGGAACACCAGCATCACCAGAAAAGCCTGCTGTCTTTCCAGGCCTTGTTCCATCAGCAAATTAGGCAACCAGCTAATCAAAATATAGTTGATCATCAGGGTGAAGAAGAAACCTACCCAAAGCGGCACTGTATTTTTATACTGCTGTTGCTTGAATAATACTTCAACCATACCCGGCACAGCTTCGGCAGACACTTGCACATCGGCCGCCACTTTAGGCTTATCTTTAAGCACAAAAGCCATCAACGGAATCAATGCCAAAGGCGTTAGCCCCCCAATCAGGAACAGGGTTTGCCATTGAATATCTGGAAACGACATGGCCAGTCCGGCAACAAAAATAGCACCTACAGGCAGACCACAATACATCAAGCTATTGAGCTTACCGCGATTGGCTTCTGTCGCTTCATCACCCACCACTGAAATCATGGTCGGCATTGCAGCCCCCAACCCCAATCCCGTAAAGAAACGCGCTGCGTATAAAACTTCAACGCTTGGCGCAATTGCAGTCAACGACATAAACAGGCCAAAAATAGTCACGGAGAGTATCAGGACTTTCTTTTGCCCCAGATAATCCGCAATACGTCCGCCAAAGAATGCGCCAAACAGCATTCCAAAGACCCCAAGACTAAACACATAGCCCATTTGAACTTGATCTAAACCAAAGCTTGCTGCAATTCCTTTTGCTGCAATCCCAGGTGCCTGAAGGTCAAAACCTTCAAAAAATGCGACCCAAAAACATAAAAATATTGTTAATATTTTTTGAACTTTTCCGCTGTGTGGCTGCGCCATGATTGATCTCCATCAAAAATTTACAAATCGCTCGATGAACTGACGATTTGTTGCGCTATTCTCATCTTAATTCTGCTCCAGAAATACCACTACAATAGTCGGGTTTAAGCTCTCCATTTAAACTCATTAACAGCCAAATTAGACTTAAAAGCTTGTACAGACAGAGTTTTTAAATATTAATTATTTTTATTGTTTAAATTTATCAATAACTTATTTTAATAGTAGTTATTTGCAATCGAACCATAGTCAAAACTTATCCAGAAAATTTCCCTGTAAAAAAGCCCACATAATGTGGGCTTTTTAAGCTTCAAATCTTAAGCAGATTTTTTTACCTGAGCATTCTTACGAATTGTAATCATCACCAGTTGCACTGCCGCAGGCGTCACACCCGGAATACGGCTGGCTTGAGCCAGTGTTTCAGGACGCACATCTTTTAGCTTCAAGGTAATTTCACGTGACAGACCCGACACAATGTCATAATCAAAATCTGCTGGAATACGTGTTTCTTCCAGACGCTTCATTTGTGCGACATCTTCATGCTGACGGTTAATATAACCTGCATATTTCACTGCAATTTCAATTTGCTCACCGACAAATGGTGAAACTTCAGAACCGGTCAATTCAGCAATTTGCGCAAATGAAATATTAGGACGTTTCAACAAATCAATCGCAGAACATTCTTTGGAAAGATCTGCACCGGTCATCTCAACGAATTTTTTACCCATCGGATTATTTGGTGCTGCCCAAAGATGTTGCAAACGACCTGTTTCACGTTCAACTGCTTCCATTTTCTCGCAGTAAACTGCCCAGCGTGCGTCATCGACCAGACCCAGTTCACGACCGATTGCAGTTAAACGCTGATCTGCATTGTCTTCACGCAGCATCAAGCGATATTCGGCACGCGAGGTAAACATACGGTACGGTTCTTTGGTACCCAAGGTAATCAGGTCATCTACCAGCACACCCATATATGCTTCGTCACGTTTCGGCGTCCATTGTTCCTGATCCCAGGCACGACGCGCTGCGTTCAAGCCTGCAAGCAAGCCTTGCGCACCGGCTTCTTCATAACCTGTTGTACCGTTGATTTGACCGGCAAAATACAGGTTATTGATCGCTTTGGTTTCAAGGGTAAATTTCAACGCTTGCGGGTTGAAATAATCATATTCGATGGCATAACCCGGACGAAGAATGTGTGCATTCTCCATGCCGCGGATTGAGCGTACCAATTCAAACTGCACATCAAATGGTAAAGAGGTTGAAATACCATTTGGATAAAGCTCATGTGTATCCAGACCTTCAGGTTCCAGGAATACCTGATGCGAATCTTTGTCGGCAAAACGGTGAATCTTGTCTTCAATCGATGGGCAATAACGCGGCCCTACACCTTCAATCACACCGGTATACATGGGTGAACGATCTAAACCGCCACGAATAATCTCATGGGTGCGTTCATTGGTATGTGTGATATAGCAGTTGACTTGCTCAGGATGCATAGACGCATCACCCATAAATGACATGGTCGGAGACGGGAAATCACCCGGCTGCGGGGTCATTACCGAGAAATCGACTGAACGTGCATCAATACGCGGTGGTGTACCTGTTTTCAAGCGACCAACTGGAAGTTGAAGTTCGCGTAAACGGTGTGCCAGGGAAATTGACGGCGGATCTCCGGCACGACCACCACTGGATTTTTCCAGACCGACGTGGATCACACCACCTAGGAACGTACCCGCTGTCAGCACCACTGTTTTGGCATCAAAACGGATACCCATCTGGGTAACCACGCCTTTGACGGTGTCGCCTTCAAGAATTAAGTCATCAGCAGCTTGCTGGAAAATATCCAGGTTCGCCTGATTTTCTAATGTTTCGCGAATCGCAGCTTTATAACGCACACGGTCAGCCTGCGCACGTGTTGCACGTACTGCAGCGCCTTTACGCGAGTTCAGTATCCGGAACTGAATACCGCCCTTGTCGGCAGCTAGTGCCATTGCACCGCCCAAGGCATCAATTTCACGCACCAGGTGCGATTTACCAATACCACCGATAGCCGGGTTACAGCTCATCTGCCCTAAAGTCTCAATGTTATGAGTTAAGAGTAAAGTCTGTCGACCCATACGCGCTGCAGCCAGAGCCGCTTCTGTACCGGCGTGACCGCCACCGATAACAATGACATCGTATACTTTAGGATAATGCATAGTGGTAATTGAGAGATAAAAAAGGATAGCTGAGTATTATAGCAAATTTCACTCTAAAGTAGACAGATTCAGTCGAATTTATCCTGAGATAAAAACCGCTCCTATCCTGCAACAATCAAGCACTGTAATTTAACTTTGCAGAGGGACTATATAAATTAAACATATAAGTCCAGAAATTTACTCGATTTGCATTGTTTAATCTTGAGCATTTTTTAATCTATACAGTGGTTACATTACAAACAAAGGTATAAAAGATGAATAAGAATATTTTCCTCTCGACTGTTCTCTGTGGTTTATGCTTTGCACCATTTGCAGCATCAGCAAATGACAAGGTAGACACCACTTATAATGCACAAAAGTACCAACAGGTTTGTAAAGGCAAAACCCAAGGTGCACAAGTCAGCTTTGCTCATCGGGGCATTATCTGGAATGGAACCTGTGAACCGCAGTTTTTCGCCTCATCCAAGAATGCGTCAATTAAAGGTGATGAAGCAGAGCTGATGAGTACCTGTAGTGGCAACAGTAGCGCGACCACTGCAACTATTAATGGCACGGAGGTCAAAGGTAAATGTGCATTAGGCTTTGTACCACCACGTCCTCAGGGACAGTCCCAAATGCAGAACCAGCCAATGCAACCACAGATGAGCCAGCCGCAGATGCAAAACCAACCTATGCAAACACCGATGAATGATCAGAATCCGTCTGCTTCACCAATGCAAACTCAGCCAGGCATGTAAGCTGTCATAGCGCCAAACAGTCTACATTTCAAGTAAAAGCTTTGACGGGTAAAGTGCATGCATTTTACCCGTTTTATATTGCTTATTTATTCATCTACGCTACACTCGAAATCTATCTAAAAATGAATAATAAAAAGGATTTTTCATGGATTCGGGGTTTTTTAACTTTTTTTTGCCTATTACCTTGGCAATCATGATGATGGGGCTGGGACTCGAATTAAAAATCAAGGATTTCCTGCGCTTAAGCCGCTATCCTAAAGTCATTTTTATTGCCCTATTTACACAGCTCGTGCTGTTGACCAGTATTGCTTTCTTTATTTGCCTGATTCTAGACTTAGCTCCTTTACTCGCAGTAGGTTTAATGCTTCTGGCCGCTTCACCAGGAGGCCCAACCGCCAACCTGTTTAGCTATCTGTATAAAGGCGATGTCGCACTGAATATCACCCTGACTGCCATCAATACCATCATTTCTATTTTCACCCTGCCCTTTATTATCAATCTCTCATTACAATACTTTATGAGTCACGACTCGACTGTGACATTTCCAGTTGAAAAAATGATACAGGTGTTTTTAATTACCCTGATCCCCGTGATCATCGGGATGCTGCTTCGAGCCAAATTTCCACATTTATCCATTACCGTCAGCAAATCGATGCGCTTCGTTTCAATTAGTTTTTTAAGCATACTCTTGATATTTGCCGTTTTTAGAGATCGTTTTAATCTCTTTGAATATTTTTCCAGTATTGGTTTAGCTACTGTGATTTTATGTTTTTCCAGCCTGTTTATTGGTTATTGCATTCCGCTACTGATGGGTATTCCAGAAAAAATGGCACGGGCCTGTACCTTTGAAATCGGCATTCATAATACGGCGATTGCGATCACCATTGCGATTTCGGTCTTAGGCGATGTCACTATGGCAATTCCGGCCGGCATTTACACCATTGTCATGTATAGTTTTGCGACTATTTTCGGGGTAATGATGAGTCGCCAATATATCGGTTATCGCCATAAAAATCGTTTATCGGATTTGTAATTTATTTGGCTGAGTCTGCGATAAAGCTGTATGCTTTTCCCAAGAAAAGCAAAAGTATCAAAATAATTTTTAACAAGGAGCATGACAGATGGATTCTGGCATTATTACGATTTTACTGCCGCTTGCGCTCGCGATTATTATGGTGGGTTTAGGTCTCGAACTTACCCTCAAAGATTTCGCCCGGGTCACCCAACATCCTAAAGCTGTTTTAGTCGCATTATTTTGCCAACTGGTCTTATTGGTCGGTATTGCATTTATCCTGTGTAAAGTTTTGGCCCTGCCTCCACTTCTTGCCGTGGGTCTGATGCTGTTAGCTGCCTCACCTGGCGGCAGTACGGCCAATCTGTTTAGCTATCTTTTCAAAGGTGATCTGGCACTCAACATCACCCTGACTGCGATTAATTCAGTGATTGCAGCCTTAACTTTACCGTTGATCGTTAATTTTTCGATTATGCATTTCATGCAGGACAGCCAGCAGATCACACTCCAGCTTGGTAAAATTCTTCAGGTGTTTGGCATCATTATTATTCCTGTCGCGATTGGTATGCTGATTCGACATCATGCACCACGCCTGACTGAAAAACTGAATAGACCGCTGCGTATTTTTGCAGTCATATTCTTGATTCTGATTATTGTCGGGGCCATCTATAGTGAACGCACCAATATTGCCGAATATCTGACTCAGGTCGGTGTCGCCACGGCATTGTTCTGTATTTTCAGCCTGACCATCGGCTATTTTGTCCCCCGCTTAATGAATATAGATACCGCTCAGGCACGGGCCAGTGCCTTTGAAATCGGCATTCACAACAGCACATTAGCCATGACCATTGCCCTGACCGTGATGTCCAGCACTGCTGTGGCCATGCCTGCCGCGGTTTATTCAATCTTCATGTATATTTTTGCTGCCATTTTTGGTCTACTGCTTAACCGCTTTGCACCATTAGACAGAACACCTCTTCTCTCTAAGGTTTCATAAGTCTTTATAGAGCTTTATACAGGGTGCTTCGGCATCCTTTTTATTTTGGGTATGCATCAAGAAGATAGCAGCGTTGTGTCTGAACTTCCGTTACAATAGCTTTTTGAAAAATGTATAAAGGTTATTTCTGTGAAGTGGTTACAAATTCATATTACGGTTGAACAAGCTCAGGTCGATTATACTGAGACATTACTCAGCTCACTAGGCGCAGTGAGTGTGACCCTGGATGATGCTGAAAACCAGGATTTGCTGGAACCACTTCCAGGCGAAACACCACTCTGGAATAAAGTGATTGTGACTGGTATTTATGCACAGGAAGAAGGCGAAGAAATTGACGTTGCTGCACTAGAAACCTTTATTGGTGCGCAAATGCCAGAAGCGCCGATCAAGTACGAATTCATTGAAGATCAGGCTTGGGAACGCACCTGGATGGATGCATATGAGCCAATCCAGATTGCTGAAAAATACTGGATTGTACCGGAATGGATGCAAGCACCTGAAGCCGATGCAGTCAATATCAAGCTTGATCCGGGTCTGGCATTCGGTACAGGGAACCACGCCTCTACATTCTTGTGCTTACAATGGCTCGGCAAAATTGACGTTAAAGACAAAATCGTCATCGATTATGGCTGTGGTTCAGGCATTCTCGCGGTAGCTGCCCTGCTCTTAGGTGCTAAAAAAGCATATGCCACTGATATTGACCCACAAGCAGTTCTGGCCACCCAGCAAAATGCTGAACTGAATGGTGTACTGGACAAACTTTATGTCGGCCTGCCAGAAGAATTTAGAGATGAACTCGGCACTACCAAGGCTGACGTATTTGTTGCCAATATTTTGGCTGCGCCACTAATGATGTTGGCTCCTGAGTTCGCAACTTTAATTAAATCTGAGGGACAGTTCGCACTTGCCGGAGTTATCGAAGAGCAAGTTGCTGATGTTACTAGCATTTACTCAAATTATTTTGATATATTAGACGTAGAAAAACGAGACGAGCACTGGTGCCGTATCTCGGGTAAACGCCATAAGAATGAATGAGTCTACAAATAGTTTATGAGTGACAAACGAACCCATTGCCCTACCTGTTCCACCACCTACAAGGTCACAGTTGCTCAACTCACCATTGCGCAGGGTATGGTTTGCTGTCCCAAATGTACCACTTCATTTAATGCCTTATCGCATCTGGTGGCCGAAGCCCAAAACTCGGTCACTACCTCAGCGTCTCAGGATCAAACCTATTCTCGATATAACCCACCTGTATATGGTCGCGATCAACAGCAAAATACGCACAGTCTTTTATATATTTTCGATCAGAAAGTTGAACATTCAAATATCGATCTGGAAACCTATTTAAACAATCTGAACTATTTCAGTACCGAACCTATCTCGGTACTGCCGAGCATGAACTGGGAAGATCAGGCAGAAAAACAGATATACCGTGGGCCAATGTATTATATTGGCTGGAGCATCTTGAACCTGATGCTATTTGGCGTATTGCTGTTCCAGTTTTTCTGGTTTAATCCGCAATACATCAAAAATAGTCATATCATGAGTCTGGCCTTTAACAATGTATGCGAGGTGTTTAATTGTTCCAATCTGGAAAAATACTACACGCTGATTCAGGTCAATAAAGTCAAGATCAAGGCAACCAGTCACAAGAAAACTGAATTTAGCGGTGAGCTGATCAACTTCCATGACCGTAGCCTGGCTTTACCGATTTTAAAAATCAATCTGGAACAGCGCGGTGAAGTTGTTGCGACTTATAACCTGTCTGCCAAAGAGTACCTGATTGAAAGTCTGGTCAATATTGAACGTATCCCGAAAAACAGTCCATTCAAATTCAAATTTGAGCTTCCTGTCGATCGTAAAAGCTTTGATCGCTATAGTTTGGAAATAATTCGCCCTTAATCTGAATAGAAAGCATTAAAAAATTAAAAAAAGTTAAAAAAAATGCAGTTTTCTTGCTCACTTTTGCTTAGACAATGGTATGATACGCGCCACGAAAGCTATGTGCTGCAACTCCTCGCTACTTTTTCACAACAAATACAGTCTTGCCTAATGCGCTATAAAATTTATTGCGTATCGTGCAGATTTTTTTGTTTTGATTTTGGTCAGTAACAAAACTTTAACTATTGTTACGCTTATTTTTCGACCAAAACGTTGAGATGTGTCAAGCTATTGGCTCAATGCAATGATTAAGTTTTAGAACTCCAGTTTTAGGATCTAAAGCGGAGTTCATTTCAATTTTAGACCACTTTTTATATCGCTTTACCCAAGCGATATTTGTTTTTCGGATTAATTCGCATGAATAGCAAATCTCCTATTTTTACTGCACAATCTGATGTTGCTTTACGTATCCACGTAGATCGCGCAGTTCGCCATTATTTTGCGCAACTACAGGGCGAGCAACCATCTCAGGTATACGACATGGTGCTAGCAGAAATGGAGAAACCTCTTCTATCTGTAGTTCTAGAATATACACGTGGTAACCAAACACGTGCTGCCGAGATTCTCGGACTCAACCGTGGTACTTTACGTAAAAAGTTAAAAGCTCACGGTTTAATGAGTGAATAAATGATAAAATGCTTGCGGCTTCCGCAGGCATTTTTTTTAACCTGTAAATTGCTGATTTTGTTTTATTCTGTTCCTTGAAAACTGTGACGAAGATCATGACTATTAAACGCGCTTTAATCTCTGTGTCTGACAAGACTGGTATTGTTGAATTTGCACAAGAACTTGCTGCTCTAGGGGTAGAAATTTTATCTACAGGTGGTACCTACAAATTGTTGAAAGACAATAGTGTCGCTGTAGTAGAAGTTTCAGAGCATACTGGTTTCCCAGAGATGATGGACGGCCGTGTAAAAACGCTACATCCTAAAATTCATGGTGGTATTCTGGCTCGTCGTGGTCTAGACGAAGCTGTGATGGCTGAACACAACATTGATGCTATTGATTTAGTCGTTGTAAACCTCTATCCATTTGCTGCAACTGTAGCAAAACCAAACTGTTCACTGGCTGATGCGATCGAAAACATCGACATTGGTGGCCCTACCATGGTTCGCGCTGCGGCAAAAAACCATGCATCTGTAGGCATCGTGGTGAATGCTTCTGACTATGCCACTGTTGTAGCTGAGCTTAAAGCTGAAGGCGCTTTATCGCATGCGACTCGTTTCGACCTTGCAGTAAAAGCATTTGAACATACTGCACAATATGACGGCATGATCGCATCTTACCTTGGCGCTCGCGTAGGCAAACAAGAAGGTGAAGCGGACAAGTTTGCACGTACCTTCAATACACAATTGAACAAAGTTCAAGATCTTCGTTACGGTGAAAACCCGCACCAGTCTGCTGCGTTCTACGTTGAAGACACAGCGACAGAAGCCTCAGTTTCAACTGCGAAACAGCTACAAGGTAAAGAACTCTCTTATAACAACATTGCAGACACAGACGCTGCACTTGAATGTGTTAAATCTTTTGCGAAACCTGCTTGTGTAATCGTTAAGCACGCAAACCCATGTGGCGTTGCAGTGTCTTTAGACGGCATTCAAGCGGCTTATGACCTTGCGTATGCAACAGATCCCGAATCTGCATTTGGCGGCATCATTGCATTCAACCGTGAATTAGACGTTGCAACTGCACAAGCGATTGTTGAGCGTCAATTCGTTGAAGTGATCATTGCACCAAGTATTGCTGATGGCGTACTTGAAGTGACTGGTGCGAAGAAAAACGTACGTGTTTTAGTTTGCGGTGAACTTCCAGCAATCGATGCACGTCAATCGCAACTTGATTACAAACGCGTGAATGGCGGCTTGTTAGTACAAGATCAAGACTTGGGCATGATTACTAAAGCTGATCTTAAAGTGGTGACCAAGCGCGCTCCGACTGAACAAGAAATCGATGACATGATCTTTGCTTGGAAAGTCGCAAAATACGTGAAATCTAATGCGATTGTTTATGCGAAAAACCGTCAAACCATTGGTGTTGGCGCAGGTCAAATGAGCCGTGTTAACTCTGCTCGTATTGCTGCAATTAAAGCTGAACATGCTGGCTTGGTGGTTGAGGGTGCTGTCATGGCGTCTGACGCATTCTTCCCATTCCGTGATGGTATTGATAACGCCGCTAAAGCGGGTATCAAATGCATTATCCAGCCGGGTGGTTCTATGCGTGACGAAGAAACCATTGCGGCTGCTGACGAAGCAGGTATTGCGATGGTGTTCACTGGCATGCGTCATTTCCGTCACTAATTGATTCAAAGTCGTATTTATTAATCCCCCTAAATCCCCCTTTGTAAAAAGGGGGACTTTTCACAAATAAAGGGACATTTTTATTCGTGAAGCCCTTCTTTTTTACAGGGTGAGAAGCATGGCTTCGCAAGGTGGGATTCTATTCTTTTGAGGGATTTTTAGATGAATATTTTAGTTTTGGGTAATGGCGGTCGTGAACATGCACTTGCATGGAAAATCGCACAAGACGATAAAGTTGCAAAAGTCTTTGTTGCTCCGGGCAACGCAGGTACAGCCACTGAAAATAAATGTGAAAACGTAAATTTAAGTATTTTAGACAATGCTGCGATTATCGATTTCGCAAAAAACAATGCCGTTGAGCTTGTCATTGTCGGCCCAGAAGCTCCATTGGTAAACGGTGTCGTTGATGCTTGCCGTGAAGCGGGTGTAAAAATTTGGGGTCCAACTCAATTTGCTGCGCAGCTTGAAGGCTCTAAAGCTTTCGCGAAACATTTCTTAAAACGCCACAACATTCCAACTGCGTTTTACGATGTATTTACAGAAGTAGATGCTGCGAAAGCATTTGTTGAAAAAAATGGTGCGCCGATCGTCATTAAGGCCGACGGTCTTGCTGCGGGCAAAGGTGTGATCGTTGCCATGACCAATCAAGAAGCATTTGATGCGATCGATGACATGCTTGCAGGCAACAAATTTGGCGATGCAGGTTCTCGCGTTGTAATTGAAGAATTCCTTGCAGGCGAAGAAGCATCTTTCATTTGTATGATTGATGGCGACAACATCTTACCTATGGCGACTTCACAAGATCACAAACGTATCTTTGAAGGCGACCAAGGTCCAAACACGGGTGGTATGGGTGCTTACTCGCCTGCGCCTGTTGTGACTGCGGATGTATTTGAAAAAACCATGAATGAAGTGATGCGTCCTACCGTTGAAGGTATGAAAAAAGACGGTCACGTTTATACTGGTTTCTTGTACGCTGGCTTGATGATTGATGAACAAGGTCAACCGAAAGTGATCGAGTTCAACTGTCGTTTTGGCGACCCTGAAACTCAACCCATCATGATGCGTTTAAAATCATCTTTAGTGGATTTGGTTCAAGCAGGCTTAGACGGTAATTTACCGAAAGAAGCTGAATGGGATGAGCGCAAGACTGTCGGTATCGTACTGGCATCAAAAGGCTACCCAGAAACATCAAGCAATGGTGATGTGATTTCTGGTTTAGACACTGAAATGACTGATGCAAAAGTTTTCCATGCCGGTACGAAAGCCAATGAAAATGGCGAGATTGTGACTGCGGGTGGTCGTGTACTTTGCGTAACTGCGCTTGGTAATACGATTGGTGAAGCACAAGCCAAAGCTTTGGAACTTTGCAAAAAAGTGACATTCGACGGCGTTCAATATCGTAAAGATATCGGTTACCGTGCCATTGCACGTGAAAATGCTTAATCTTAATTTTGATTAAGTAAAAACCCCGCTGAGTGCGGGGTTTTTTAATACATTTATTTCATCAGAGATACTAATTCTTTCCATTCATCAAAATTATTATTATGTGAATTATTCCAATTGATTTCTTGTCCAATTTTTATTTCTCTCATACCTATATTTTTATAATCCGTAGCAGACTCTAGAAGTTCGGGCAATTGTTCCCATAACGTAATAACTACTTCACGATTTGGCTGTCTTCCTCTATGTGCTAAATTATTACGAGATTTTCGAGCGCATTCTAGTATTTTATAATTTTGCCTTGTGATAACTTTAGCCAACCTCAAAAGCTTATGTTTTGTAGCAATATGCTTTAAATAATTACTTTCTTTGTAATTTGCATGACACTTTTGCACTCGTCTTGGATAATTATCTTTATGCCTAATATAAATTTGCTTCCATAAAATTTCTGTAAGTTGTTCAACAACAATCCAAAGATTATTTAAAGCATCATTAATATTTTGATTGATTAACGATGTATAACCATTTAAAAGAAAAAATGGCGTGAAAGTAGGTATAGATTCAAGAATTTCTCGCCCATCCATATAAGCTTTTTGCAAATCATTTAAATGTAAAACTCTTGGAACCATCAATGGCTGAAACCTATCTGCAATAGATGCCCAATTGAATCTCAATTGATTATAAAGCGATGGTGCATAACAAAATAAGTGCGTTTTTTCATGTAAAGTCCCTACTGTTAACTCATGTGGATGCAATACTTCTGTATGAATTCCACCTAATAAAAAACGACAGAGAATTTCATTTAACTTAGTAATACCATCAACTCTCTTTGAAAATTTTTCACTTTGAGGTATTGCTATTCCACCATCATAGCTGATCAATACATCTAAATTATCCTCTAAAGAAAGTATTCCTATTACTTTAGATAATTGCATTCCATCATAAGAATTGTTATTGATTTGATCTAATGAGAACTGAAACTGTGGTTGTTTATCACTCACTATTGCTGAATAGGGTTTTAAATGTACCATCCAAGCAGGATTGTATGATGGTACGCTAGAAGTAGGCTCTATATAATCAATTGGCACATCTGTTCTCTCAATCCAACCACCATCATACCAAACTGATGTTTCTGTTGGTCTTGTTTTAATATTTTTAGTTAGTGTCTTAGGAGTATTACGATTATCAGAAAGAAAGGGATCATAATCATCTTCAAAAGCATAAATCTGACCTGTTTCCTTATCCTGATAATTCTTCACAAATACATCTCTGTTATAATTAATTCGTCAATAATAGTGTAATACCACGATGCCATCCATAAGCATTCAGCCCCCTAGCCTGATCCTCCGCCAATGGAAAGACTCCGACACCGACCCATTTATCCAAATGTGCACAGACGATGAAGTTATGTGCTATTTCCCAAAGAAGCTGAATCGAGATAACACCCTGATGTCTAGAACAGCGCAACGCTACTTTGATTCCATCAATAAATCATATATATCCATTTTTATGATTTAGATTGGATAAAATCTTATAAAGCTCACTATTTAAACAACCCCCTAAAAACCATACCCCTAATATAAATAAAATATTGTTTTAATTAATATTTTTATAAAACAACTTGGTTTTTTATTCAATTAAAGAGCTAAACAAGGCTTTGCTATCCAGTATATCGAATATAGATTTATTGCTATGATATCGACAATCCCAGAATGCTCAAACTACTTCATGTGCTTATAAACTATCTATTTTTCTCTCCAAAATAGATCATTTACAATCAGGTTTGTGGCATTTCTGACTTGATCGCGTTCACCAGAACAATTGCTGTAGGCTTGGATCTTTTAGTTTAAGGCCAGCACCAACAACGATCAGGACACATACTTAGATCGTATAAAAATCTTATTTAACACGATTTAAAAATGCTTATACTCTAGGCAAGATTAAAATTAGGAAAATTTCATGAAAAAATTACTTGGCGTTTTATTGAGTGCCTCTGTATTAACTTTGACTGGGTGTGGCAAACAAGAAGCGCCTGCCAATGATGCAGCACAAGCCAATGATGCGAATGGCCTTCAAACCGTAACCATGGCATCGACCGGTTCAGATGCAGATGTATGGCGCTATATCGCCACATTACCTGAAACCAAAGCAGCCGGCATTAAACTTGATGTGAAAAATTTCACTGACTATGTGTCAATGAACACAGCCGTTGCCAATAAAGAAATCGATGTCAATGCATTCCAGTCATATGCCTATATGGTTGCGTATAATGATGCCAATACAGCAAAAATTGCACCATTGTCTACCACCTATTTAGAACCAATGGGAATTTACTCAAGCAAAGTAAAATCTTTGAATGAGTTTAAAACAGGTGCAACCATTGCCATTCCAAACGACGGTGCAAATGAATCACGCGCGTTACTACTTTTACAATCGGCAGGTCTGGTCAAATTAAAAGCTGGCTTTGACAATGTAAAAGGCACAACAGCTGATGTGGCTGAAAATGCAAAACAAATCGTGATTAAGCCCATTCAAATGGCAACTGCAGTCCGTGTAAAAGATGAAGTTGATGCGATTGTGCTAGGCAATACGCTGGCAATGGAAGGCGGTTTAAACGTATTAAAAGATGCGGTTTACTATGAGCCAATTGATCAAAGCACAAAAATGAATGTAAACGTATTAGCGGTTGCAGCAGATCGTCAAACGGATCCTGTACTGCAAAAAGTAGGTGCCTTGTATCATACGCCAGCAGTTCAGGCGTATGTCGATGAAAATTTTGGTGGCACTAAAGTTGCAGTAAACAAGCCGGTGACGTATTTAACTGAATCAAAATAGTACTATAATACTCTTTTAGAACAGGCAAGGACGATTTCTTGCCTGTTTTTTTATCCGTGATGCAGTTTTTGACACTATGATTGAATTTAAAGATATTTCAAAACAGTATGAGCTTAAGGGTCAAACCTTGCATGCCTTGAATCAGATTAATCTATCGATTCCAACCGGCAGTATTTTTGGCATCATCGGTTATAGTGGTGCCGGTAAAAGTACCCTCATCCGTCTGATTAATTTACTTGAGCGTCCAAGCTCAGGTCAGATTATCATTAATGGAACAGATTTTACCGCACTCGATGCCAAAACATTGCGTCAAGAACGTGCCAATATCGGCATGATTTTCCAGCATTTTAATTTAATGCAAACCAAAACCGTGGCGGCCAATATCGAAATGCCTATGAAGCTTCTGGGCTGGAGCAAGGCTGAACGGGAAAAACGCCTCGAAGAATTATTAGATTTTATTGACCTGAAACATAAACGGCAGGCTTTTCCGGATGAATTGTCTGGTGGTCAAAAACAGCGCGTCGGGATTGCCCGTGCCCTTGCCAACCATCCCAAGATTTTACTTTGTGATGAAGCGACTTCGGCACTCGATCCACAAACCACCAAATCAGTTCTGCAATTACTCAAAAAAATCAATCAAGAGCAAGGTATTACCATTGTCATGGTCACTCATGAAATGGATGTAATTGAAACCGTCTGTGATTATGTCGCTGTGATGGAAAAAGGTGATGTGATTGAAACCGGCAGCACGCTACAGATCTTCAGTCAGCCGCAACACCCGACCACCAAAAATTTTATTCAGACCGTGCTTCAGCAACATTTGCCGGTCAATATTCTGAATAATCTGGAAAACCAGAATCATCACAGTATTTATTGTTTAAAATTCCTTGGCAGCTCGGCACAGGAAACGGTGATTCAGGCCGTGATTAAACAGTTTGATATCAGTTTAAATATCCTGTTTGCCAACATGACCGAAATTAATGGTTCGGTGATTGGTCAGATGTTTATTCAGCTCCTGGGTGATTCCGCAGAGATTAGCGCTGCAGTGCAATATCTGAAAGATAACGGCGTACAGGTAGATCAAGCAGGAGTACAGGCATGAGAGATTTAATTGTACAGTGGCTGACGACAATTACTGCGCCGTTCTGGAAAAGCTCGCTGTCGATGGATCAATTTGTGACAGCGCTGCAAGAAACCTTTCATATGGTGTTCTTCGCAATGCTGTTTGGCTGTATCTGGGGTTTTATTCAGGCAATTACTTTAGTGGTGACGCGTCCTAACGGCATCTTGCAAAATCGTGTGATTTATCACGGTCTCAATCCGATTGTCAATGCGCTACGTTCACTACCATTTATTATTCTACTGATTGCCGTTATTCCGCTGACCAAGTTTTTGGTCGGCACTTCAATTGGTACTTGGGCCGCAATTGTACCACTGACTATTTATGTCGGCCCTTATATTGGTCGCTTGGTTGAAACCTCATTACTGGAAGTGAATGAAGGCATTATTGAATCTGCGCAAGCGATGGGTGCAACCCCAATGCAGATTATCTTCAAGTTTGTCTTACCTGAAGCACGTAGTTCACTGATTCTGAACCTGACCACTGCCACCATCAGCTTGATTGGTGCAACAGCAATGGCGGGTGCTGTCGGTGCCGGCGGTATCGGTGATCTGGCCATTTCTTACGGTTATCAGCGTTTCGATACCTCTGTGGTGATCATGACGGTGATTGTGTTATTGATTTTGGTACAGATTGTACAAAGTCTGGGGGACTGGTTGTCCCGACTTCGTTAAGCTAGTTTTTATGTATGAATAAAGCCCTCTAAAAGAGGGTTTTATTGTTTTTAATACTTACGAACCCTTTCTCATTATTTCAAAGTAAAGTCCTGCAACTATTTGATACGTGCCACGGCGACAGGAAGTCGCCCGTTGATCTGTGGTACTGGGATGTACCATCAGATAAAGGGGTTTTGTTACTTTTGCCCCGTCAAAAGTAAGGCACAAATATTACAAAGTTAAAATTGAAGTAAAAATAACGAAATTCTATTTTTCAAATAATGTCATGAATAAACTTACTAATATTTAAAATTCTTCTTTTACTTTTGAAAGATGAATAGCACTGCTATGCAAGGTAACAAAAATCTTCTGTTGGCTTGATGATACTTCCTTGTGCCACAGATCAACTAGCGACATCCATGTCGCTAGTCAGAAATTCAATTTCGGTTAACAATGCCGTCTCGTTATAGATATGGACAAAGCCCCAAATCAACATTTAATTAAAATCTAAAAGTTCAGCATTTCCCCTCATTTTCAAACTGAAACAATAAATCCCATGTTAAACTATTTAATAGTTTTAGCAGGGACTCATCTATGCACTTTGTTCATCTTGGTATTCATACAGAATTTTCGATTACTGAATCCATCGTACGGATACCTGACCTGGTCAAAGCTGCCGAAAAAGAACAGATGCCTGCCCTCGCGCTGACGGATCTGTCTAACCTGCATGCCGCAGTCAAGTTCTATGGCAAATGCTTAGGCAAAGGCATCAAGCCGATCCTCGGTTCTGAAATTCGCCTGAATGATGCCGAACATCGTATGACCTTATTGGCGATGACCAATAAAGGCTGGCGTAACCTGACTGAACTGGTGTCTGAAGGCTTTATCAGTGGTCAGCAATTAGACATTCCCTGCGTACAAAAACAATGGATTTTAAACCAGTCCGAGGACATGATTGCCCTGCTCGGCATGCATTCCGATGTCGGCAAGATGCTGATGAGTTCAAATCCGCAAAAAGCGGAACCCTTGCTGGAAGAATGGGTCGAAAAATTCGGCAATCGCGTTTATATCGCCCTGACCCGCACCAACCGTCCGGATGAAGATGACTTCATTCTGGAAGCAGTGAAACTGGCCAAAAAATATAATATCGGTGTAGTGGCACATAACGACGTGCACTTCATGACCCGCAATGATTATGAAGCTCACGAAGCCCGGGTGTGTATCGCCGATGGTTATGTACTGGGGGATAACCGCCGCCCTAAAACCTATTCACCTGAACAATATTTTAAATCTGCAGAGGAAATGGCAGAGCTGTTCTCGGATATTCCCTCTGCGATTGAGAACACTTACCACATTGCCAAACGCTGTAATGTCACATTGCGACTGGGTCAATACTTTCTGCCGGATTATCCGATTCCTGAAGGTCATACCATTGATACTTTCTTTGCACACTTGTCCAAAGAAGGTCTGGAAGAACGTCTGAATTTCCTGTATCCACCTGAACAGCGTGATGAACACTGGCCAGAAGTTCGCAAGCCTTATGATGAGCGAATCGAGTACGAGATTAATATCATTAACTCGATGGGGTTTCCGGGCTACTTTCTGATCGTGATGGACTTTATTCAGTGGTCGAAAAGTAACGGCGTTCCAGTAGGCCCGGGGCGTGGTTCAGGTGCAGGCTCACTGGTGGCTTATAGCTTAAAAATCACCGATCTTGATCCGCTACGTTATGAATTACTCTTCGAACGTTTCTTGAACCCGGAACGTGTGTCGATGCCCGATTTCGACGTCGATTTCTGTATCGCAGGTCGTGACCGCGTGATTGACTATGTGGCGCGTACTTATGGCCGTGATGCAGTTTCGCAAATTGCCACCTTCGGTACCATGGCGGCCAAAGGTGCGATTCGTGATGTGGCGCGTGTCTTGGGTAAATCTTATGGTCTGGCCGATCGTATCTCGAAAATGATCCCGACCAAGCCTTTAGGCCTGAGTCTGCTGGAATCCTTAGAAGCCGAACCACAGCTTAAAGATATCGTCACCAATCCATCCAACCCAGATAATGATGATGCGGCTGAAATCTGGGAAATGGCACTAAAACTGGAAGGTATTACCCGAAATACCGGTAAACATGCCGGTGGTGTGGTCATCTCGCCAACCAAAATTACCGATTTCTCTGCCGTTATGTGTGAGGCTGATGGTACTTCACGCGTGGCACAGTTCGATAAAGACGATGTTGAATCTGCTGGTCTGGTCAAGTTTGACTTCTTGGGTCTGCGTAACCTGACCGTAATTGAAGATGCAGTTAAAAATATTAATAAACGTATCAAATCTGACAAGCCTTTAGACATTGCCTATATCCCGCTTGAAGATAAAGACGCGTATCTGGTTTTTGCCAATGCCAACACCACCGCGGTATTCCAGTTTGAATCCGTGGGCATGAAGAAGATGCTGAAAGAGGCACGCCCAAGCAAATTTGAAGAAATTATTGCCTTCGTGTCGCTGTACCGTCCGGGCCCGATGGATCTGATTCCTGACTTTATCCACCGGATGCATGGAGGCGATTTTGAATATCTGCATCCCTTGCTTGAAGGCGTACTAGAACCCACCTACGGGATTATGGTCTATCAGGAACAGGTCATGCAGGCTGCACAGTACTGTGCCGGCTATACCCTCGGTGGCGCGGACTTGTTACGTCGTGCCATGGGTAAGAAAAAACCGGAAGAGATGGTCAAACAGCGCCAGATCTTTATTGAAGGTGCATCGAAAAAAGACATTGATGAAGCCACTGCCAACCATATTTTCGACTATATGGAAAAGTTTGCCGGCTATGGCTTTAACAAATCACATGCTGCGGCCTATGCTTTGGTTGCCTATCAGACTGCATGGCTAAAAGCGCATTATCCGGCGGAATTCCTGTCTGCGGTGTTGACCTCGGAGATGCAGAACACCGACAACGTGGTATTCCTGATTGATGACTGTCGCAAGAATCATCTGGAAGTTTTACCACCTTCCGTGAATATGTCGCTGTATCAGTTCCATGCCACGGATGAACAAACCATTGTCTATGGTCTGGGTGCGATTAAAGGTGTCGGTGAAGCTGCGATGCAATCAGTGATTGACGCGCGTACACAAGAAGGTCCTTTCCGTGACCTGTTTGATTTCTGTCATCGTATTGACCTGAAAAAAATCAATAAACGTACCCTGGAAGCATTGATTCGCTCCGGTGCGCTGGATTGTTTAGGCATTGATCGTGCCGACCTGATGGCACAACTGCCTGAAGCGGTGCAAGCTGCGGAACAGGCGCGCTCCAACCGTGAAACCGGCATCATGGATCTGTTTGGTGAAGTGGAAGAAGTTCAGCGCAAACCCTCTAAACCGGTCAAGCCATGGGCGGATGAAGTTCGCCTGAAAGGTGAAAAAGACACCCTCGGCCTGTACCTCACCGGCCACCCGATTGATGTCTATCGTAATGAACTGAAATCCTTTGTACCTAGTCAGATCAATGAGCTGACGCCGACCCGCCGTGGCGTGACCACCGTGTTTGCAGGACTGGTGGTGGATATTGCCAACTTCCCGAACCGGATGATGATGACCCTGGATGATGGTACGGCGCGTATTGAAATTTCAGCCAATCATGAACGTTTTAACCGCTTTAAAGAGATTATCCAGCTGGATAAAGTTGTGGTGATTGAAGGTGAAATTTATGAGCGTGAAGGCTTTGACCGCCCAATGGGACGTCTTACTAAAGCCTTTAGCCTGAATGAAATTCGCCAGAAGCGTGCCAACAGCATTAAAATCACCCTAACTGCCGAGCATTTCAGTAAAAGTCTGAGTCGTGACTTGCAGCAGATTTTGACACCATATACCAATATCGACATGTCAGCGCATATTCCGGTAATTCTGTATTTAGACTATCCTTATGCTACGACTGAACTTCATCTGGGTCTCAACTGGAAAGTGGCACCACTGGACGAACTATTGGCTAAATTGCGTGATTATTTTGGTAAAGAAGCATTGCATATTGAATATCAGGTCAAGTCCAAAGCCGCCAAAGCTGTTTCTTATGAACAGGCCAAACCGGTCAATGTTCCACCACCACCTGCTGGCATGAGCATGGACGATGCGCTGGAACTGTATCAGGCTGAATCCCAGCCACAATATTCATAAATCCTGATCTTTAAAAAACCTTTAAATTGGAATCCTCATGAGTCAAATTGACAATGCTGCTGTTTCAGCACATCTCTCCCATGTGCGTATTGTCATGGTCAATACCACTTTACCTGCCAACATCGGCAGTGCTTTACGCGCCATGAAAACCATGGGCCTGTCCAAGCTGGTTCTGGTGGCGCCAAAAACCTATCCGCATCCGGATATTGATGCACTGGCCGCAGGCGCAACTGACCTGATCGAGCAGATCGAGATTGTAGAAACGCTCGAAGATGCCATTAAAGACTGTCAGATTGTATTCGGTACCAGCGCACGTAGCCGTACCATTCCCTGGCCGCTGTTAGATGTGCGCCCTGCTGCGACAAAAGCCATGAGCGCCGTGGTACAAGAGCAGCAAGAAGTTGCAATTCTATTTGGCCGTGAAGACCGCGGTCTGACCAATGAAGAACTGGCAATGGCCAACTATCACCTGACCATTCCAGTCAATACCGATTACGGCGTACTGAATGTGGCTCAAGCCATTCAGGTGATCTGCTATGAAATGCGCATGGCAGCCATGAGCCAGATTGAACAACCACGTGATGCTAAAGCAACCATGCAAGTCATTGATGGCATTGAAATGGAATGGGATGAGCCTTTGGTGAATCATGCGCAGATGGAACAGTTCTATCCGCATTTGGAAAAAATGCTGGCCGAAATTGAATTTATGGACCCAAAAAATCCAAGATTATTGCCTTTACGCTTGCGTCGTCTCTTTGGACGTATACAATTAGATCGTATGGAATATCATTTACTTCGTGGTATTTTCAGCCGCGTTCAGGCCTTAAATAACGGCACGTGGAAAAAATCTTCACATACATCATCACAGGACGAGGATCAAATCTAATGCTAAAACAGCTCAAAGAAGATATACAAGCTGTCTTTGCGCGCGATCCTGCAGCACGCAATACCTTAGAAGTCTTAACCACTTACCCTGGCATCCATGCGCTGATCATGCATCGCAT
This sequence comes from Acinetobacter sp. YH12105, assembly GCF_013419095.1. NCBI lineage: Bacteria > Pseudomonadati > Pseudomonadota > Gammaproteobacteria > Moraxellales > Moraxellaceae > Acinetobacter > Acinetobacter sp. YH12105. Next base: position 34,227 of record NZ_VPAU01000011.1, on the reverse strand, counting down.
GGCACATGAGCTATGGAACAAAGACTGTAAGGGAACTGCACGTGCATTGTCTTCATTTAGCCGTTTTGCGACTGGTATTGAAATACATCCGGGCGCCAAGATAGGCCGTCGTTTCTTTATTGATCACGGTATGGGTGTCGTAATTGGGGAAACTGCAGAAATTGGCGATGATGTTACCCTCTATCATGGGGTGACTTTGGGTGGAACGACCTGGAATAAAGGCAAACGCCATCCAACTTTAGAAGATGGCGTGGTGGTTGGCGCTGGTGCCAAGATTTTAGGGCCATTTACTGTCGGTAAAAATGCCAAGGTCGGTTCTAATGCGGTCGTGACTAAAGCAGTTCCTGAAAACACGACGGCTGTGGGTAACCCTGCACGCTTTATTACCAAAAATAAACCGAAGGATGATGCAGAAACCCGTCGTCGTGATTATGCAGAAAGTATCGGCTTCCAGCCCTATGCTGCAACTGAAGACCAGTCTGATCCAATTCTGGAGGGTATGCGCATTCTGCTGGACCGTATTCAGCAAAATGAAAAACGCATGAACAACTTGTGCAACCGTCTTTCTTTGCTGGATCCGACCTTTAATAAACAGCAACAAGATGGTCAGCCTTTAAGCAAAAAAGAATTACAGATTCTGGAAGAAGCGCGCCGTGAATGTGAAGCTCAAACCAGTCAGTCTAAAGCCTGAATAGAGCGTTCAATTCTGTAACATGCATTTACTTGCATGATCGTTAGAGTTTTCATAGACTGACGGTCATGTGATTTTTGTACTAGCTGTTTTAAAAAATAACACGAATGGATGAATATTATGACCTTTAAGCCCTTGGCACTTGCTTGTTTAGCATTCACAATGACTGCATGTTCGACCGTCTCTCAGAAGTCTGCTGAGAAACCTGTGGATCAAGTGGTTTTTGTAGAACCTGAATTAAGTCCGCCATTTTATGCATTAAATCCATTCAATTATAATGAACCACCTCCGTTTGAGGTGCATTTGCAAAAAGCTGCGGCTCAACCCGTGACCAAAATGGTCGTGACTCATCCAAATGATCCATCCAAGCAATTAACCTTGGATGTCAATAAACTGATTATTCCCATTGTAGACAGCAATACACGTTCAATGCGTTATGCGGCTCTGGCAAATACCAATGAAATCGACATCACCGAGATTGATGATTTCCTGCAAATGGTGGAAGGTAAAGCACGTCATTATCCACCACGTTTTAGCGATCGTCAGGAACGTCGTGGCTTTGAAGCCAAACTGCGTGAAGTCACTCAACAGCTGGATACTTTAGCTGCACGTGAAAATGCCTCTTTCGATGTTCTGGTACGTGCATTTAAAGCCAGTGTCATGGCACGTAATCTGGATCTGGGTTCAGTCTATACCACCAAATCCCTGACCTATGCACAACGAATTCTTAAGATCAACCAAGATGATCCTGAAGTGAACTTCTGGTTCGGCTTTGGCCTGTCCGAAGGTGGCGGTCAACGTGAAGCGATCCCTTATCTGGACAAAGCCATGAAAGCTGGCGTTCAGGAAGCCTATCTTGCTGCAGCCAATAATTATATTGCGCTGGAACAGAAAAAAAATGCGGCTCAAACCTTGGCAAACTATAAAGTGAAATACCCGCAAGAAGCTGAAGTGGCAGACCGTCTGATTCAGGAAATTGAGAAACAAGGTCGCTGGAATGTTTGGCAAGTTCTGCAAACCGCAAATCAAGCTCCAGCTGCTGCAACGCCTAAAACGCCATAATCAGAATTTATCTTCTTTCTCTGATTACAAATAGACTGCTACGGCGGTCTATTTTTATGAGAAAAAATTAGTAAAATACAAACCATTATCCAAACTTACAACTTAAATTCAGTGAAAGGTTTTATGCACGAAAAAATAAATAAAAGATTAATACTGTGCACTTTAGTCATCACCAGCGTGCTGAGCGGCTGTCAGGTGGTCAGTGTTAAGGAACAGGCACTTAATGTCACACTCAGCAATGAGCGTGACAGTATTTTGACGCGCGACAAACTGAGCGAAGCCAGTCTAAATGTGTTGTCCATGACGGGGCGTGAAGCCCAGATCTGTATTGACCAGCCCGAAGAATGTGTAAAGGATCTTAAAAAGATTCCCCAGATTTTAGATGAACAATTACTTTCTACAGCAAGTGAGTTGTATCTCGCCAATTCTTTACAGAATGCCAAGTCAGCCGAGTGCAACACCAGTGTTTTGAGCAAGACCCAATCTCAGGAAAAGCAACAGCTGCAAAAACAGAATATCCAGAAATGTCTGGATCAGCAGCTCAGCATGCTGGATAAAAGCATTCGTTATAGTTATGCCTACCTGTTTAAAACCGAGCGTGCCCCGCAAGACCGTATTTTCGACAACCGTCAGGTTCAGATTCGTGATTTTTATAACCTGGCGATTGCTCATCTGATTCAACGCTATGCTGAACGTTATGAAACCAAGCGTTCCGGCCAACGGATTCAGGTGGGTAACAGTGTGTATAGCATTGATCTGGAAAATTTTCCGCAGCTGAAAAACCAGCCCATTGAGCAACTATTATCCACCTACAACATGAACTTCTCTGGGCTTCGTTCAATTACCCGTCGTGACGGTTTTGGTTCAGAGTTTTTAGTGGTTCTACCGGAGCAGCAACCATCCGAAAAAGATAAAAAATATATTACTGACCCACTCAATCACAAATATCCGAATGGTATCAATCCCAATATCCACGCAGCACGATATCTGGCCACCACGATCACCGCTGTACCTAAATCAGCCAATAGTACTGAACAGATTTTATCGACCTCCGAATTTCATCTGAAACTCTATGATCCCTATAAATATGAAAAAATTAAGGTCGCTTCTAAGGAATATGCTCTGGCAGCCAATTTTTCAGCACCTTATGGTTTATGGCTGGCCGAGAACAATCTGGGGCGTCTGGCCTATCTGACCCTGATTGATCGGGATGATAGTCTGAGCATGCCCCACCTGTATATGCTGGAACCTTATAATCCGAACAAGAAGATCCTGGTATTGGTCCATGGTCTGGCCAGCAGCCCCGAAGCCTGGATTCGTATGACCAACGATATTATGGGTGATCCGGTTCTAAGAGAAAACTTTCAGGTCTGGCAGGTGTTTTATTCTACCAACATGCCGATTCTGGAAAGCCGTTTTCAAATCAATGCACTGGTTCAGCAAGGATTTGCCCAGGTCGCGAACAATGCCGCAGCTAAAAAAGATGCAGTACTGGTCGGACATAGTATGGGCGGCGTGATTGCCCGTTTGATGGTCAGCAATGCCGATATCAGCCAAGATGCTTTTAAACTGGTACAAAATACCCGTATTGAACAGTTTAAGGATAAACCGCTGTTTCAAGCACGCCTGCAAATGCAGCCGATTCCAAATTTTAGTCGGGCGATTTTCTTGGCCACACCGCATCGTGGCACAGAATATGCCAATCGCTGGCATACCAAACTGGCGCGTAAAATTATTCGGGTTCCAGGTGCATTTTTAGGTGCCTTTGCTGATACTTTACAAGGCGAAATCGGATTAAAAGAATTTGTCAAAGAACTGGGACATGACCTGATTCAAAATGGCCCGAGTGATTTGAGTGAAAATTCGAAATTCAATGCGCTGACTAAAAACATTCAGCCCTATACCGGCTTCAAATTTCACTCCATCATCGGTAATACCGTAGATACTACAGAACCTCAGCTGATGAGTGATGGCATTGTTTCCTACGAAAGTGCTTATTTGCAAGGTGCAGTATCCAGTAAAGTGATCAAGGGTGGCCATTCCATTCAGGAAACCCCTGAGGCCGTATTGGAATTGCGCCGGATTCTCAGATTACACCTGTCTGACCTTGGTCTTTATGATCCCGAATAAACAATTCCCTTAATTTAAATCAACCACTGCATGTTCACATCCAGTGGTTTGTTTTTTAAAATTGGAAATCATGCTGAATAAAAACTCAGACCGACAGATCTGTCGCATGACTTAAACATTCATCTGGAATTTCATTTCTTTCTAAAAATTAAATTTGATAGACTTGTTTCAATCTTGATTTAAAGCACCCTAAGATAAGCGACCTCATTCACTATGCTCCTGAGCAGATCCTCGATAAAATATTTTTATAGATCTGTTTAGATGTGCTTTAATTTTTTGTGCATACGCTGCTTATCAGTATTTGCATTTCTCTCTTGTTGAAAGGATTTATTTTTAATGACCAGTTCGGAAATTATGGCTGATCTTTCTACCTTAACGCCCATGATGCAGCAATACATGTCGGTGAAAGTGCAGCATCCACACTCATTGATGTTTTATCGTATGGGTGATTTTTATGAACTGTTCTTTGAAGATGCACACAAGGCAGCCAAAATTTTAGGCATTACCCTGACCCATCGCGGTAAAGCCAATGGTCAGCCGATCCCGATGGCAGGTGTGCCTTACCATGCAGCCGAAGGCTATCTGGCCCGTCTGGTCAAAAAAGGCGAAACGGTGGTGATCTGTGAGCAGATTGGTGAGGGCGAGAGCACAAGCACTCGCGGTAAGGCTCCCATGGAGCGCGGCGTGGTAAGGATTATCACCCCGGGCACCCTGACCGATGATGCCATGCTCGGTGCACATCAAAGCTCTAATCTGGTGGCTTTATGTATTCAGCAAAATCAGATCGGGATTGCACTGCTCGATCTCAGTGCCGGCTTATTTAAAGTACAGCAGCAGGATTATGATCTCAACCAGCTCATGATTGAACTGGCGCGCCTAATGCCAAGCGAAATTTTGCTGGATGAAAATACGACTGATCCGATGCTGACCGAGCAACTCAAGCAGCAACTTGATATTTCCGTGACGAAGCGTCCTAATGTGGACTTTAACCTGAACAATGCACAAAAAACCTTGTGCGACCAGTTTGCCGTCAGCACACTTTCCGGTTTCGGGATTGATCATTTGCCGTTGGCAAAAGCTGCCGCTGCGGCACTGATTCACTATGCCAAAGAAACCCAGAAAACCGCTTTACCACATATTCTTTCGATTCAACTAGAACAGAGTTCCGACTTTATCGCCCTAGATCCAGTGACACGTCGCAATCTGGAACTGATTGAGCCTTTATTTGAGCATGGTACTTCACTGTTCCAGTTAATTAATGATTGCCAGACGGCTATGGGTGGACGCTTGCTGAGTCGCACCCTGATGCAGCCTTTGCGTGACACTGCCTTGCTGGGTGAACGTTTAGATGCCATCCAGTCCCTGCTACAAGGTTTCCATGAAGCACCTGTACGTTTGGTACTTAAGGAAATTAGTGATATTGAACGTGTCCTGAGCCGAATTGCTTTGGGCAGTGCCCGACCGCGGGATCTGGTACAACTACGTCAGGCCTGTGCGCAAATTCCATTTTTACGCCATGCCCTACAGCCGATTGTCAGTCAACAACAGTCTGAGCTATTAATCCAGCTCAATGAAGAACTCGGAGATTTCCATGGCCTGCATCAACACTTGATGTCTGCCATCGTAGAAAATCCGCCGGTATTGCTGCGTGATGGGAATGTGATTGCCGAAGGCTTTGATAGTGAACTGGATGAATTACGTCAGATTCGTGATCACGCCAGCCAGTTCCTGATTGATCTGGAAATTAAAGAACGTGAAGCCAGCGGAATTCCGGGACTGAAAATTGGTTATAACCGAGTGAGTGGTTATTATATTGAACTCTCACGTGCTCAGGCCGAACAGGCACCCGAGCACTATATCCGCCGTCAGACTCTGAAAAATGCCGAACGCTATATCACACCTGAACTGAAAGCCTTTGAAGATAAGGTTTTATCCAGTGAATCCCGTGCTCTGGCGCGTGAAAAAATGCTGTTTGAAATGCTGCTAGATGAATTACGTCAGGATATCGGCAATTTACAGATGATGAGCAGTGCCATTGCCCAGATTGATCTGGTGGCAAACTTTGCCCATCAGGCACGTTTACGCAACTGGTCACGTCCAAAATTCAGCCCTGAAGTCGGTGTAAGTATCACTGCTGGCCGTCATCCGGTGGTGGAAGCTTTAAGCAAAACTGCTTTTACACCGAACGATACGCGACTGGACTTTTCCCATCGCATGGCGATTATTACCGGACCCAATATGGGCGGTAAATCGACCTTTATGCGCCAGACCGCATTGATCGTCTTGCTGGCGTATTGCGGGGCTTATGTACCTGCACAAGCTGCGACTTTAGGGCCTATTGACCGGGTTTTCACCCGTATTGGTTCTGCCGATGATTTATCAACTGGCAAATCGACCTTTATGGTGGAAATGACCGAGACTTCGCAAATTCTGCATCATGCCACCAGTCAGTCGCTGGTACTGATGGATGAAGTCGGTCGTGGCACCAGTACCTATGATGGCCTGTCTCTGGCCTGGGCCTGTGTGCTGGATCTGAGCAAACGCATTCAATGCCTGTGTCTATTCGCAACCCATTATTTTGAGCTGACCGAACTCGATAAAGAAAGCGGCATTGATAACTATCATGTCACGGCTAAAGAACTGAATGGCAATCTGATTTTGTTACATAAGGTACAACATGGCCCTGCCAGCCAGAGTCATGGCTTACAGGTGGCGAAACTTGCCGGTATTCCGGCATCAGTCATTAAAGAAGCACAAAACCGCTTAAAGATTCTGGAAAAGCAACAACTGGTCAAACCAAAGAGTCTACAACACGATCTATTTGCACTGCCGGAAATTGTAGAGCCAGTGGAACGTATTGTCGCAATTGAGAAAGAATCTCCAGCTCTCGAATTACTTGAGGACATCGATGTAGACAACCTGAGTCCACGCGAAGCCTTAGCACAATTATATGCACTAAAAGATTTACTCAAACAGCCGGGGTAATTCTCTAAGTCATAGACCTCATCCCGTATGGGGTCTAGCACTGATTTATACTTGAATTTAGCCCTATTCTGGCTTTTTTCAAATTTAACAGCCCTATATATAACAAATATCAATAAAAGGAATTGTTAGTTCCCCCTGTTTTTGCCTAAAATACAGTATTCGTAAATAGAACCATATTTTTTAGGTAGCTGTCGCCATGACCTTCGTTGTCACTGAAAATTGTATTAAATGTAAATATCAAGACTGTGTTGAAGTTTGCCCTGTAGACTGTTTCTATGAAGGTCCTAACTTCCTGGTGATTAACCCGGACGAGTGCATCGATTGTGCCTTATGCGAACCTGAATGTCCGGCGAATGCAATTTTCTCTGAAGATGAATTACCAGAAGGCCAAGAAGTATTTATTGAATTGAATACTGACCTGTCGCAAAAATGGCCAAATATCACACAAATTGGTGACCAGCCAGCAGATCGTGAAGAATGGAATGGTAAAGCTGACAAATTACAATATCTTGAAAAGTAATTAATTTCAGTTAAAAAAGATCAGCACATGCTGATCTTTTTTATACTCAATCCACACATTTTATTGCAATATTCTCCAAATTTCTCCGTATATTTAGTCTAAAATGGCGCTATTTATAAATATCTGATTTCTATAAATGAAGAATTTTGCAAAGGGATTATTGAGTCTGTGTGTAATCCCTCTCGTTTTTGTGGGTTGTACCACGACCCCAAAACCACCGGGACAGACCGTGCCCGATGGAAAGCGGATTTATATTCCCCAAGAACGTGTTCAATACGACCGCAAAGTCCAACCCAAAACTGTACCTTATCTGTATACCCACTGGGTCTCTGCGCTGGATAATTTATCACGTGTACGTGAGTATGAAGTGTTTCTGGAACGCAATGGCGTAGGCAATATTATTCCCAGTTTTGAATTAATGCGTACCGCGCGGGACTGGGCCAAATGTGGTCGTTCACAGTACATGATTCCAAGCCGTGAATTATGGGCCAATCAGGTTCCAACCTTGCGTGTATTTAAATATTTAGTAGCCGCCAATGTCCTGACTGATTTTGAAGTCACTTCCGTCTATCGTGACCTGCCTTTAAACCAGTGTGCCGGTGGCGCCAATTCTTCACGCCATCTGTATAATTCTGCCATCGATTTTCGTATTGGCCCAGAATATCCACAAGCGCAAGACTATAGTTATATTGAAAATACCAAGTTCAAACTGTGCCAGTTCTGGGCGCAACATGGTCAAAGTCTGAATATGGGACTCGGCATGTATGCTTCTGGTCAGATCCACATCGATACCCAAGGTTACCGTACCTGGGGGCCAAGTCTGGGGCGAAATTCTTCAATGTGTAATTACTAAGTCATGACAACGGCTATACAAAGTTCATTTAAGACTTTATATAGCCTAAAAAAACAGCAGCTATAGCACAATAAATTGCGCTATGCCGCGAAAAGTTTAAAATGCACCCATCGCAATTGATGGTGCTAAAACTATGCAACACATGTGGACAGACATTGACAACTACATTGAGTCACATTTAATTCCTGAAGATCCCATCCTGAACCAGACGCTGGAAAATACTGCTGCGCATGGTCTGCCAGATCATCTGGCTGTAGCAGCAAATCAAGGCATGTTGTTGCAGATGCTGATCCAGATGAATCAATGTAAACGTGTACTGGAACTCGGAACATTTGCCGCATACAGCACCATGTGGTTGGCACGTGCTTTGCCGGATGATGGTTATATCCTGACAATTGAAGGACGTGATACCCACGCGGCAATGGGTCAGGAAAATATTGACCGTGCCCAGCTCAAGCAAACTGTTGAACTGAAATGTGGTCGTGCAGCAGATGTACTCAAAGCTCTACCCGCAGAGACCGAGGCTTTTGATTTTATCTTCATTGATGCAGACAAACAGAGTTATCCGGAATATCTGGAACTCAGTTTAAATCTGTCGCATTCAGGTACACTTATTTTTCTGGACAATGTAATCCGTGCAGGCGAGATTATCAATCCGGACAATCACAAGCCAAGTATTGAAGGCATCCGTGTCATGTTTAAAGCGCTGCAAAATCATCCACGTATCTTGTCTTGTACCGCTTTACAGACTGTAGGCAGTAAAGGACATGATGGTTTTGCACTTGCGATTGTCAAATAAAATCAGAAGAACAAAAATTACCCAGCGCCATATTTATTATATATAACATTAACTTAAAAACATTAACCACAGAGTTATCCACAATATATGAGGATAACTCTGATCATTTTTAAATCAAGCTGTAACAATTTACGTTTAAATTTTAATTTTGTTTGCTTTTTAGGCAATCCTCACTTTGCGACCAGTAAAGGCACCTTGGAATTACGGAAAATTGTGGTGGCAATACTACCGAGGAAAAACTGATGGATTTTGCTGTGACTAAATGCGCCCAGAACAATCAGTTGAATACCCATCTCCTGTTGATAGGTCAAAATATTCTCGGCGACATCGCCATAGCGATATTGCGGCACTACATCTAGACCCGCTTGAGTCAGATATTGCAGCGGCTCAGTTAAAATTTCGGCATGATCGCCAATATATAACAGGTGACATTGTAATAAACGCAGCAGATCACTTTCCGCAATCCGTCTCATCATTTTGATACAGGTTGGAGAATATTCATAGGCAAAAATAAATCGTGTTGGCGGTTTAAACTGCTCCCCAACGGTCATGACCGTACAATTGGCACCACGAATAAAATTCTCGACATTGGTGCCGATCGGTTTATTCTTTTCAGCTGAGCGCTCACCGAGCAATCCAATTAATGCGATATCATCCGGCTCAAGAATCTGGAAACTTTGCTCCAGAAAATCCCCTTTTTCCTGAATATGTGTGGTTTGAATACCATGTTCGGCTAAAATCCGCTCGGAAATATGTTGCAGCAGATTATTGCTATAATCCAAGGCAATTTCGCTTTGTTTTTGTTCAAGCTCGGCCAATTCCTTCAGCAACATGGCATTGCTTTCAAACCCGATTACCCCACTGATTTCGCCCAGATGATAACTGGCCGGGTAATAATCCAAGACCTGTAACAAAACCAGTTCACGTCCAGTCTGTTTGGCAATCCATGCAGCCGCGTCTGCCAGCGCGTTTATACATGGTGAAGAGTCGATGCAGGCGATGACACGTTTCATGTTTAGCCTCTCTATTTATGATAAAAATTTCTTTGTTATTTTTAACTTAGCATAAGCTTTATAAAATGTGCAGCAAAATCTGTAAGGCTTGAATTGAAATATGTTAACTTTTATGTGATTGACCGATAATTAGAAGAATAATTCAGCCATTAGGCCAAACACTTAAATTCAGATCATTAAAATGCGTTTAAAATCATTTTCTAATTCATATCAGCGAAATTCCCTCTTGCTGTTAGGAAGTCAGCAATACTGTTGCACAAGGAAGAGGTCTTTATAAAATCCGCTCATGCCCTTGCGACGCACTGCTTCTCATCCGAAAGAGAGAAAGGGCTTTTAATATCTCGTGGATTTAAATATCAATAGAACCATCATTTTTTGATTGATGAAAGAGATCTACTGAGTGTAAAGCTTTATTTGCGGTATCGAATAAAGCTTGCAGGATTCCCAGCAACGATAGCCCGTGCTTCGACATCTTTGGTGACCATACTGTCCATTCCGACAATGGCCTGATCTGCGATTTTAACGCCATCTTTAATACCGACATGTGCGCCGAGCCAGACATCCCGGCCAATTTCGATGCCTTGTGAGCGTACCGCTTGCTGATAAATTGGCTGTTCTAGCTGCATACCGTGATCAAATGCATACAGATGACAATACGCTGCGATACGCACCTGATCATGCAGTTTAATCCCCAGCCGGCCACCATCCAGAATACAGTGATGATTGATCGCCACTTCATTGCCAATGTCCAGTGGGCCATGCAGGGTGCAATCTGCGGCGATAAAGGTATTATCGCCAATGACGATCTTGCGTCCCGGTTCCGCAAAAATATGTGCCAGTGGTGAAATAAAACAGTTTTCACCAATCTCGACGGTTTCCATTTCCATCAGATAAGCCTGATATTCTTTTTGCCAAGCTTCTGCCCAGCCACGGTTTTTCGGCTTTAAGGACCAGTATAGCCAAGGCATATAGTTCAGGCGATGTTTATGCTGCTCACGATATTTCAGTAATGGATCTGCTTCAGTCATCTGTCGCTTCTTCTATGATTTTGAGCTGTTCACGGCCACGAGTCACATCCTGAATTTTTAAAGCAAAAGCTTCAATCTGATGCTTCTGCAACTGTGCCTGAACCTGAACGCCTTCGGCACTATAGTCTTCCTGATAATCGATTTGCTGCTGATTCAGTTCATACTGAAAAATGGCCCATTCATTAAACTGACAGAAAAATTGCACTTTTTTCTTTTCAATCAGTTCAATTTTGTCTGCCAGCAGCAAGCATTGTCCAGCGCAGCCGCCATAGGCACGAACCAAACCTCCGGTGCCGAGTTTAATCCCGCCATACCAGCGATTGACCAGCACCAGTACATTGCTCAGTTCATTACCTTCAATGGTGGCGAGAATCGGGCGCCCCGCAGTGCCTGAAGGTTCACCATCATCATTAAAGCGCACCTGATGGCCAATTTTCCAGGCCCAGCATTGATGCGTGGTACTTGGATCACGATAAGCGTCCAGAAAATCTTTGACCTGCTGTTCATTTTCTACAGGGGTCGCAAATGCCTGAAATCGGCTTTTTTTGATGTCTTCCTCAAAACTGACCAGGCTGGCAAGCGTATATGGCATAACTTCGGGCTTTAAAATCGAACCCTGGCAGTATACCTGCTTTACTTCAACAAATAAAAAGCCTCTCCATGGAGAGGCCTGATTTGACTCGATTGTTTGACTCAATGGCCTGAAAGGATTAGCGTTCCCGCAACGCTTCTTTGGCCTTGTTGAATGGCTTGATCAGATAATCCATGACAGTTTTTGAACCGGTGCGAATGTCTACCGTGGCCACCATACCTGGGGTGATATTAAACTCCTGACCCGCATTATTATTCAGTTTGTCACTGTCCGTGCGGATATAGACCCGGTAATAGAACTGATCCTGCTTGACTTCATCACGGATGGTGTCTGGTGAAATCATCGCAACTTTACCATTTAACCCACCATAGATTGAATAATCATAGGCCGTAATTTTAACCAGTGCTTCCTGATCTGGACGAATAAAGGCAATATCACGTGGTGAAATCCGCGCTTCAACCAGTAGTTTTTCGTCGAGTGGCACGATGGTCATCAACTTGCCATTTTGTGGAATCATGCCGCCCAAGGTCATCACATCAATTTCTTTTACGATACCGCGTACCGGTGATTTAAAAATAGTCCGGCTCAACGTATCTGACTTGCCGCGTACCACCTGTTGCTGAGTTTCCACATCGGTATTGGCTTTGGACAGCTCTTCCCGCGCACTCACATAATATTGATTACGAATATCATTCATTTGATTACGCAGGTCGTTGGCTTCACGTTTTAAGCGTAGTACTTCAACCTCACTGGCTGCCCCTTTGGCCACCAGTGGTGCTGTCATTTCCAGTTCTTGCTGTACCAACACCAATGCCTGTTTTAAACCGGCCAGAGATTGTTCCAGATTGGCACGCCGTGATTGATATAATGCAGTTTCTTCTGCCACCAGTTTTGGCTCTTTAAGTACTTCAGGCGGGAAAGACAACGGAGCACCGCTGACTTCGGCACGTAAACGCGCAGCAGTCGCACGTGACGAGATTAATAACGAAGCCGACTCCCCAACATTAGACTCAAAACGGGTCGGATCCAGCTGAGCCAATACCTGCCCCTGCTCGACAATCTCACCTTCTTTGACATTCAGTTTGGTGAGAATACCGCCTTCCAGAGACTGAATAACCTGCTCTTTAGATGATGGAATCACTTTACCAGTACCTGTGGAAACTTCTTCCAGCTTGAATAACCAGGCCCAGGTCAGCAGCATCAATAGACCAATGCCGACAATCCAGATGATGACACTTGATTTGGGTAATGGCGGTTCCTGAAAGCTGACCTTGCTGGAACGTTTTAGTTGTTGTAGTTCACTCATGCACTTGCTCCCACAACCCGTTTATTGCCACCCTGCGACTGATTCAGGATCTGATCACGTGGTCCATCCATGACAATCTTGCCGTCATTCACCACAAGAATACGATCCACCAGTTCCAGTACCGCACGGCGATGCGTCGCAACCACCATGGTACGATGGGTCAGATATCCTTTGAGATGATCAATCAGCTGTTTCTCAGAAACATCATCAATAGCAGCGGTCGGTTCATCCAGCAGCAAAATTTTGGGTTGACGAATCAACAGCCGTGCCAATAACAAGGCTTGGCGCTGCCCGCCAGAAAAGCCGACGCCCCCTTCTAAAATGATATGATCCAGACCTTCTTTTTTCTCCTGCACAAAACCGAGCGCGCCGGTCATTTGTAAGGCTTCCAAAATTTGCTGATCGGTGGCCAATGGCGCACCCAAACTCAGATTTTCACGAATTGAGCCGTAAAATAGCTGTGAGTTCTGATTCAGCAAGCCCATATCACGACGTATATCTGAAGGATCAATCAGGGTCAGATCAATCCCATCCAGCTTGACCTTGCCCTGTAAAGGCGTCTGCATCCCAGACAGGAGCTGCAACAAAGTCGATTTTCCTGCACCATTCCGCCCCAGAATCGCAATTTTTTCCCCTGGCTTGATCTCCAGTTTTGGAATCATCAGACTCGGTTTTGGGTCATCATCACCATATTTGAACACCACGCCATTTAACTCATAATGACCCTCTAATGCCGGACGATGAATCAGGTGTGAATAATCCGGCTGATCCACCGGTTTTTTCATCAATTCATCCAGCCCGGCCTTGGCGACTTTGGCCTGTTGCAAACGCCCCAGTACACCAGTAATTTGTGATATCGGCGCTAACATGCGTGAAGATAGAATCGAACAGGCCACCAGTGCACCGGTGGTCATATCACCCTCCATGACCGCAAAAGCGCCGACAAGGACCACAATCGCAAAGGTCAGCCCCTGAATTTTTTGCGTCCATGCCGTCATCAAGCCCACAATTTTACGTTGCTGCATGCTGACATCAGCCGAAACTTCATTCATATGGTTCCACTGATTCTGGAAACGTGTTTCAGCCCTGAGCAACTTAATGTCTTCAATCCCTTGCACAGCTTCGACCAGCAAGGCATTGCGAATGGCCGATTCACGCATGCCTAACTGCGCCAGCTGTGCCAGTTTTTTCTGCGCCAGAATTCCCGGCAGAATCATTAAAGGCACAACGAGCAACATGACCCAGAACAGATTGCCACCAATGACCCAGAAGATGCCCAAGAACAGGAAGAAGAATGGCAGATCGGCAATTGCTGTGACTGTGGTTGAAGTCACCAGTTCACGCACACCTTCCAGTTCACGAATCTGCGAGATAAACGTTCCTGTCGATTTGGATCGTTCACTGTTTTTGATACGCAATGAATGGCCAAACACCCGGTCAGAAATTTTTAAGTCCGCACGTTTCCCAATAATGTCGGACAGATAGATCCGTGACACGCGTAAAACAAACTCAAAAATCGCTGCGATTAACACACCGCCAGCTAACACCCATAAGGTTGGAATAGATTACGATGGAATGACACGGTCATACACATTCATGGAAAAGACAATGGTCGCCAACGCAAGGATGTTCGTAATTAAAGACGCAAACATCACATCGATATAGCGCTTCCAGTCATTCAGAACGATTGACCAGAACCAGTTCTTTTCAAAAGGCTTGATATATTCATCGACCCGGGCATCGGGTACTGAAGATTCAGGACGCAGCACATAAAGATGCTTAACGCCAGTCTCTAACTGCTCAACTCTAAAACTTTGAGACAGGCCATCATCACCGCTGAGCTGTACACTGAGATTACCGTCTCGGTCAATCCGTTCAATGACGCCGACATCTCCGCTGTCAAACTCAACCAGCAATGGCAAACGCCATGGATTCAGCAGGCTACGGTCAAATTTATTTTTACGGACATTTAACCCCATCTGACGACTGACAATCTTGAGCAGGTCATCAATGTCATGATGCTGGTTCCAGTCCAGTTGCAGGCGAATTCGCTCTTCAGAAGGCTCAATCCGGTAATGCCGGGCAATATTTAATACTGCCTGAAGCCAAGGTTGATAATTTATTATTGTAGTACTCATGGCTGAACTTCAAACCCCTGAATAGAAATGCTGTTAAGCGCGTAAATATCCCGTGTACGGCCCGTGACCTGAATGTACTGTACGATCGCCGAATAAATGTCATAGCGCGCCGATTCAATTTCCTGCGCTGCACTATGAATGGCTTGCTCTGCATTCAGTAAATCCACTACGGTTCGGGTACCCAATTTATATTGCTCTTGATACAGCTCTTTGGTGCGTACCGTAGTGGCGCGGCGTTGGGATAAAACCCCCATTTGCTTTTGTTTATTTTCAATCTGTTCTCGGATCAAGCGCACCTGATCCAGCACATCCAGATAGACCGTATTGACCTGTGCGCGTGCAGCTTCTTCAGCATAGCTTGCGGCACGGGTCTGTGAACGCGTTGCACCACCCTGATACAAATTACTGCTGGCTTCAATCATGACTGAATTATAAAAGCCATCATCTTCATTATTATTCGGATTTCGCCCGTTAACTGCCTGACTTAGACTGCCTTTGAGATGAATGGTCGGATAAGGACTTAAACGCGCCTGATCTTTTTTGCAAACGGGCAACATTAACCCCGGCATGTGCTAGGATCATATTTGGAATCTGGGTAAATTCCGGATCTTGGTACAGATCTGCCTGTGTCACAATACGTTCAGGAATATCCCATTCAACTGTAGATACATCAAATCCCAACAAAGTGCGTAAACGTTGCTGATATTGTCTGAGCTGGGTCTGCTGCACCAGCAGGTTCGATTGTGCCGCTTCCAGATTGGACTGAGCCTGAATTGGATCGGCCTGACTGCTGATACCGGCACGGGCACGCAAATTGGCAATTTCTGCAATCCGTCCAATGCCCTGAATCTGTTGCTGGGCAATTTTGGTAATTTCCTGATAACGCTTGATATTAACAATCGCATCTGCCACTTCAAAAGCCACCTGATCCAGACTGACCAGCACCCTTGCCTGCTCTTCTGCCAATCTGGCTTCCTCGATACTGACATTGGTTTTGATCTTGCCAAAGTCATACAGCATCTGTGTCGCATTTAAGGAAATCACTTGACGTCCACGCTCACCCGAGGTCAGATCACCGGTCCCCAATCCGCCCGATAACTGCGGATAATAGGCTGCTTTTGCCACATCAATATTGGCCGCCTGTGCAGACAGGGTAGAAATACTCTGGCTAATTTCAGGACGTCGCTGAACTGCGGTATGGATCGCTTCCACCACATTCATCTTTTGTGGAATAGGAGCCACGATAGGGCCGGTAGCAGACTGTCCCTGTTGTGGCCGGGTAATCTGGGCAGTTCAGCTACCTGAGAAGTGTCTAATGAGTAGCGACTGAGTGACGTAATATCAACTGAATGCGCTGACCGTGTTGGCTCTGGTGCAATCAGTTTACTTAAACCGTTTTTAATATTTGCAAAATGGTTTTGCGAAGTTTCTGCATGTGCCAAGGAAATAGATAAAGGCAAAAGAAGACTCATGAAGATCCCCCTTTTTTTATCGGTTTTCCCCCTGAACATTTTTTATGTGCTGTACCCTAAATCGCATAATAATTAATGTTTCGTGTTTTAGCCTAACAATATATCAAATCGTTGTAAAAGATACTTTTTTAACGTTGATTTGATGAAAAAAAACCCTCATCCGACAATTGGTGTCGTGATGTGGGTATCTTACAGACATAAAAGCTGTTTATACGGTAAAATCATCACCTAAATAAACTTTTCTTACTGTTTCATTGGCCAGAATTTCTGCTGGCGTACCTTCAGCAAGCAATGCTCCCTCACTCACAATATAAGCATGTTCACAAATCGCCAGCGTTTCACGCACATTATGATCGGTAATCAATACCCCAATCCCACGATCTTTCAAAGTGGTGATGATATCTTTAATATCACCAACCGAGATCGGGTCGACACCAGCAAAAGGCTCATCGAGTAGCATAAATTTTGGATCTGCCGCCAATGCACGTGCAATCTCGGCACGGCGTCGCTCACCACCGGAGACACTCATTCCTAAAGAATCTTTGATATGAGTGATTTTAAAGTCGGCCAAAAGTTCCGCCAGACGTTGCTGACGTTGGGCCTTGGTCAAATCCTTGCGGGTTTCCAGAATCGCCATAATATTTTGTGAAATTGTCAGCTTGCGGAAAATCGATGCTTCTTGCGGCAAATAGCCAATTCCCTTGCGTGCCCGTTCATGCATGGCCAGATCAGAAAGATCCAGATCATCCAGATAGATTTCACCTTTATCCATACGTACCAGACCGACGACCATATAGAAGCTGGTGGTTTTACCTGCACCATTAGGTCCGAGCAATCCGACAATCTGGCCACTTTCCATACTAAAAGACACATCTTTCACCACCCAGCGCTTATTATAATTTTTCGCCAGATGTTTGATGGTCAAGGTTTGAACCTGCTGCGATTGTTCCATTAATCACGTGCTCCTGGAAAGGATTGTGAAGCCGATGGTGGAATCACAATTTTTACGCGACCTTCAGCTGAACCGGTTTTATTCGGTGTACCAATCGCTTCAACATCACCTTTATTCATACTATATTTTAAAGTCGCACCACGAATACTGGCCCCATCCTGCTGCAATAAGGCATTACCAGACAGGGTAATAATTCCGGTTTCAGCATTGTAGACAATTTTCTGAGCCTGACCTTTGGTTAGACCTTTGGAGGCATCTACTTTTTGCTGGAACTGTGTCGGGCTACCGGTAGCCGTAATCAGGCTAATCTGGCGCTTATTGTTCAGATTGGCCACAATTGAATTGGCTTGCAGCTTCATGGTGCCCTGTTCAATGATGACATTGCCAGAATAGGTCGTCACCCCAGTACGCTCATTAAAAGTCGCGCGATCCGCCAGTAAGGTGATCGGCTGGTTACGGTCAGATGGCAAGGCAAAGGCCGCGATTGAAAAAAGTCCAATCACAGTCGCCAGCGCAGTGCGCTTCAGGAAAGTGTGCATCATTTTGACTTTAGGAATTTGGTTCATACTTTCCTCGAATATTAAAGAATTCGTATTGACCATCATTAAGATTGGCTTTAAGACCCTGGCTGATAAATTCAGCCTGTGGAGACTCCACGATCACCGTTTTATCAGTTTCAATTTCACGTGTTTTTGGAAAAGCCGTCAGCTCCTCAGTACGGAACTCTAACTGTCCATTTTGCATGATTTTGGTGGCAAGCACTTCTTGAGAGAGTACAACTTTTGTATTGTCATCATAGCCATGCGCCATTTTAGCAGAGAAAGTCGCATCGACTTGAGCATTGTCATAGGTCGAAGCTTGCAGATTTTCCAGCTTGGAGGTCTGTTGCTGCAAGTTCTGCTCAAGTCGATCCACCTGGGCGCGAACCGATAACATGCCTGATTCATCTGTCTGGGTTAAGTTAATATCTTGAGCGGAATAGGTCATGCTGCGCGCGGAGTCCGTCTGCAGCTTATTGCCCTTGCCACTGTAATAATAATAACCACCACTTATTGCGGCAATCATCACAGCCGTAATATATAAAACTTTAGTATCCATAAGCGGTGTACTTAATCCAAAAGATATGACTTATTAATAAGGCGCACGAGTATATTTTTCAAGTAACTCTTGGTATACGCCTTTGGACATCAGCAGCATATCGCAGATTTCACGTACTGCACCACGGCCACCCAGCGCCTGAGTCACCAGGTCTGCACGGCGACGAACTTCGACATGACCATTCGGTACGGTCACTTTCATGCCAGCAATGGCAAAAGCAGATAAGTCAGGCCAGTCATCGCCCATATATAAGCAATCTTCAGGGTCGATATTGAGCTGTGCACATGCTTCACGTAGTGCTGTGCCTTTATCTTCACGGCCCTGATAGACCAGATCCACACCCAGGTCAGACATCCGTTTTTCGACAATATTACTTTTACGGCCAGTGATAATAATCACCTTGATTCCAGCCTGCTGAACCAGTTTCATACCCAGACCATCGCGGATATCGAATGATTTGATTTCATCACCAGTATTGGTCAGCGTTACAAAGCCGTCACTTAAAATACCATCTACATCAAGCACTAATGCTGCAATATGACGTGCCTGCTCTAATAATACATAAGATGCCATTTATTAATTTACCCCAGCCTGAATCAGGTCATGCATACTAATCACACCAATCACTTTATTGGCCTCATCAACCACTACAAACTGGTTAATTTTACGTTCATTCATACGTTCCAGCGCCACGACTGCACGTGCTTCCTGAGAAATCGTAAGCGGATTCTTGGTCATCACGTCCTGAATTGCCAGATTGACATCAAAACCTTGCTGTTTATCAATTAAACGACGCAAGTCACCATCGGTAAAAATTCCCAGCAAGACATCATTTGCATCTACGACCGTGGTCAATCCCAGACGTTTGTTGGAAATTTCATACAATACTTTGTTCATGGCGGTATCTGGTGAAACTTTAGGTAAATCATCACCCGTACGCATCAGATGTTTTACATGTAATAACAGGCGCTTACCCAAAGCTCCGGCGGGATGCGAGCGGGCGAAATCATCTGAAGTAAAACCACGCGCATCCAGTAACGCCACCGCCAAAGCATCGCCTAAGGCCAAGGTGGCAGTCGTTGATGAGGTGGGTGCCAACCCGAGCGGACAGGCTTCCTGAATATTACCCAGGGTCAAAGCCACATCGGCATTTTGTGGCATTGGGCCACGCTCATCGCCGCTAATGGTAATTAAAGGAATTTCAAGATGTTTGATGAGTGGCATCAGCATCATGATCTCATCACTCTTGCCTGAGTTTGAAATCGCAATCAGCACATCACCCGCGACCAGCATGCCCAAGTCGCCATGACCGGCTTCACCCGGATGCATAAAGAATGAGGGTGTTCCGGTCGAAGCAAAGGTCGCCGCCATTTTACGGCCAATATGACCTGATTTGCCCATTCCGGTAATTACCAGACGACCAGTACACTGTAGAATAATTTCACAGGCCCGGCTAAAACGGCCATCAATCTGTGTGGCTAAAATCTGTAATGCATTTTCTTCGATGCGCAGTGTTTCAAGTGCGACTTTCTGAAAATCGAGTTGATTCGCTGTTTTTTGTGAATTCAAAGCCTGTTTACCTACGTTAAGGACAGAGAAAAACTCTCATTTGATGGGCACAATTTTCGCAATTTTAGCATAGCTATGCAATTGCAAGCTTTCTAAATGTAGAAGATTCGACAGATTTTTAATATATCTTGATTGTATGTGACTTACGCAGTCTGGTATCTCCATCTCTACATTTACTCCATTTTTGACGCTGTAAAATATGCTTGTTTTTTATTTTCTATCGACACACGCCTACTCTCTCCTCAATAAGCTGGATTCGAATAAGATCATACTCATCCCAATATCACCTAATCTCCCTGGCAAACACTAGTTCTGTAAAGCTGAGCTCAATATTCTGACTTCCGTCCAAGAATCACCTTTTTATCAATCAGTATCTCTGCCTAACTATGCTAAATATCTGAGGCTTTTTACGCTTTTGTCTTTATGAATAATTATGCTTAGGTTAAGATGATTCATCCTTTTATTTGAAGTCTTTTGAACAGCTATGCAACCATTTGTTCTATATAACTCAGAGCAACGCAAAAAAGTAGAATTCGTACCTCGTGTTGAAGGTCAAATTGATTTGTATGTCTGTGGTATGACCGTCTATGACTACTGTCATATTGGACACGCACGTACAGTGGTTGCATTTGACTATATTATCCGTTTCCTGCGCAGCCAAGGCTGGAAAGTCAAATACGTGCGCAATATTACCGATATTGATGACAAAATTATTAAACGTGCCAATGAAAATGGCGAAAATATCTCGGAGTTGACCGGCCGCTTTATTGATGCGATGAATGAAGACTTTGCCAAACTAGGCTGTCTCCCGCCTGATGCTGCGCCTAAAGCCACAGACTATATTGACCAAATGCAAGATATGATTGGCAATCTGGTCGACAAAGGCACGGCATATCCATCTAATAATGGCGATGTCTATTTTGAAGTCGAGAAATTTGCCAAATATGGCCGTCTTTCTGGTCGCAAGTTAGAAGATATGCAAGCTGGAGCTTCTGAACGTGTTGATGTCGAAGTTCAAAAGAAACATCCATTTGACTTTGTCCTCTGGAAACACGCCAAAGAAAATGAACCTGCATGGCCTTCACCTTGGGGTAATGGCCGCCCGGGTTGGCATATTGAATGTTCAGCGATGTCGACCTGCTGCCTGGGCAATCATTTCGACATTCATGGCGGCGGTGCCGATTTGACCTTCCCGCATCATGAAAATGAGATTGCACAATCTGAAGCAGCAACCGGTGAACAATATGTGAATTACTGGATGCATGCCGGATTCATTAATGTCGATGGCGAGAAAATGTCGAAGTCTTTAGGCAATTTCTTCACCATTCGCGACGTGATCGAAAAGTTCCATCCGGAAGTGGTGCGTTACTTTATTGTGTCTTCACACTATCGCAGCCCGGTGAACTATTCGGATGTTGCCTTAAAAGAAGCGAAAAATACTTTGTCTCGTTTCTACCATTCATTTAAAACCTATCAGGCGGTTTATGGCGATCATCTGGTGGAAACGCTGGATGATGCTTTGGTTGAACGTTTTAATGCTGCCATGCGTGATGATTTCAATACACCTGAAGCGATTGCAGTGCTATTTGAAATTAACAAAGAACTGAATCGTGCCGTGAAAGAGGAAAATGCGGAACAGGCAGCAATCTACTACGCAACTTTACGCCATCTGACCAATATTCTCGGTCTGGTACAACAAGATGCAGATGAGTTTCTCAAATCTGATATTGGTCAGGAAGCCCTAGGGTTATCACCTGAACAAATTGAAGGTTTAATTCAACAGCGTCAAGATGCCAAAAAAGCCAAAGAATTTTCGCGTGCGGATGAAATTCGCCAATCTTTACTTGATCAAGGTGTTGTTCTTGAAGATACCCGCCAAGGTACAGTTTGGCGCCGTGCTGATTAATTAAGCAAACAGATTTGTAGAGAGTTGACACTGCTGTGGAATTCTCTATAATTCATCTCATTGCGGGAATAGCTCAGTTGGTAGAGCATAACCTTGCCAAGGTTGGGGTCGGGAGTTCGAGTCTCCTTTCCCGCTCCAGAATACGAAAAGCCCTTATCGAAAGATAAGGGTTTTTTATTGTGTTTAAAAAATTTCATTGATAAAAAGCATATCTCAAATCACTTATTCATCCTCTTTCACCCTGACATTTTTTTGGGTTATTCACAACAAAGTGCTATTGTAAATAAACTTCAAAACTTTCAATTCCTTTAATTACGATATCGTTTCATGACTTATAAATTGAATGCCCGTCATCTGGTTTTAGACTTGTTATATGCGTCTCAAAATTCCACCGCCAGCATTAAACAGATGCTATGTGCAGCAGATCTATTAAGCATTTCTCACAATAGTCTGCGGGTTGCTGTAGCCCGATTGAATCAGGAAAATATCATTCAAGCTGTAGAGCGCGGGGTGTATCAATTGCTAGAAAAAAAATTTGATACTTCTTTTATCAGTTTAAACAAGCATCCCAATATGCAAATGGCGACCGCGTGGAATGGAAAATATGTACTGGTTTATACCGGTGCTTTGGGACGTGTAGATCGCACTGCATTATCCAAACGGGAAAAAGCACTAGGTTATTATGGCTTTCAGGAAATGGAGCAGAATGTTTTTATTCGTCCAGACAACTTAATGCTGAGCTTAACCGAATTAAAAACGGCTGCAATCCAGTTTGGATTAGATCCAGATGCACGTTTTTTTCAAGTCAGTGAGATAGATCAGGAAATAGATGTCAGTGCACTTTGGGATGTTCAAGCCTTACATCAAACTTATCTGGAGGTGAATCAAGACATTCATCAATGGTTTGATTACTCTCAAAGCTTGCCTTTATCTGATGCAGCAAAAACCGCCTTCTATCTCGGTAAATCTGCCTTATTTAGTTTACGTGCCGATCCCCTACTTCCTGCAGAATGGATAGAAGCCGAAGCTCGGCAACAATTTGAGCGGGCGGTTCGTAAAATAGAAAAACAGGGGCAATTTTTATGGCAGCAATATTTTAACAATCAGGGTGTATAATTTATTTCATATTTATTCACAAAAATAAATTGACTGTAATATTTAGGACAAATATATTGAAAGTAATGATAAGAACGCTATAGGCAAAACAATGAACACTAAGCTCAGTGTCACCGAATTTTTTAGCCGCGAAGAAATTAAAGAACTCACCACGACTTCTGACTTACATGGTGCTTGGTCTATAGCTTCAACTTGGGCTGTGATTGTGATGACCTTCGGTACAGTGGCCTATAGCTGGGAATATTTGCCCATTTGGGGAAAGGTTTTAATGTGTGCAGTGGCATTGGCGATTTTGGCAGGTCGTCAGCTGGCCATGGCGATTTTGATGCACGATGCCTCACACCATAGCCTGTTTAAAACCAAATGGCTAAATACACATTTGACCGATTGGCTGTGTGCACGCCCAATCTGGAATGAGGTCAGCAAATATCGTCCTTATCACTTGAAACATCATGCTAAAACCTCTCAACCAGACGACCCGGATTTAGGCCTGGTGAAAAACTTCCCCATTACTCAAAGCTCATTATTCCGAAAATTCTTTCGCGACTTAAACGGGCAATCTGGACTTAAATTTCTGGCAGGTCGGGTATTGATGGATTTGGAGCTTCTGGAATGGAGTGTATCCAACGATCCCAAACCTATTCCACGTGGTGATCGTAGCAAGGTAGATTTGGCCAAAAATCTGCTGAAAAACAGTTCAGGTATGCTGCTCGCGAATGCCACGATTTTCTCTGTGTTTTGGGCCAGTGGCCATCCTAAGCTGTATTTGCTATGGCCTTTGGCTTATATCACACCATTCCCTTTATTTATCCGTATTCGCGCAATGGCTGAACATGCGGGTCTGGAAACCAGTCATTCTGCCCTCAGCAATACCCGTACAACCCGCGCAGGTTATCTGGCACGAGCTTTTGTAGCACCGATTCATGTGAACTATCATATTGAACATCATTTAATGGCCGCTGTTCCGCATCAAAAGCTGGCGAAAATGCATCAAATGTTAAGAGAGCGTCAGTATGTCGATGCTCCACCAAGTTATTTGGATGTCATCCGTTCACTTCTAAAAAATAATTAAGCCCTGCGATGCTCAGATGATTATATTTCAGTGCTGATGGGTCGAATGCCCTCGTTGTTCCGGTGGACAATTTTCTGCCTCAATCTGTAAAGTCATTTCAGTAATATGATGCTGATGGCTCAACATTTCAAAAGCCTGATGACGCAGTTTCTGATAATCTACATTCGGTGCAACCAGATGTACCGTCAACATGACTTTTTTGGAAGTAATCGCCCAGACTTTAAGCTGATGAATATCTTGTACGCCTTCGAGTGCTAAAAGATCATGACGCAGTTTTTCAATATCAATTTCATCTGGCACTCCTTCTAGCAGAATATTGATACTTTGTTTGAGCAAAATCCAGGTGCGTGGCAAAACCCAAAATCCGATCAATACGGCAATCAGTGTATCTACCCACATCCAGCCAGTAAAATAAATCAGCAGCGCCCCGATCATCACGCCGACTGACCCCAATGCATCACTCAGCACCTCCAGATAAGCCCCTTTGATATTTAGACTTTCCTGACTACTCGACACCAGAATTTTCATCGAAATCAGGTTAATGATGAGTCCTAAGCTCGCCACAACCATCATCCCCAGACTCTGGATTTCTGGAGGATTGCTTAAACGTTGATAGGCTTCAAATAAAATATAAATCGCCACCACAAAGAGCATCAAGGCATTAAATAAGGCAGCCAGAATTTCAAAGCGTTGATAGCCAAACGTGCGTTTGTTATCTGCCGGTTTTTGCCCAATCTTGATGGCCACCAGTGCAATCGCCAGTGCCGCAGCATCAGTAAACATATGTGCGGCATCAGAAAGCAAGGCCAGACTCTGCGTCAAAAAGCCGGCAATAAGTTCCACAATTAAAAAACTGGTCGTGAGTGCCAGAGCAATCGATAACTTTTTGATATTTTTCGCAGTCACAGTGACATGACTATGCTCATGATGATGTGAATTCCCCACCCCGCACTCCTTAATAATGATGCAACAAGGACATTATTTCTCGTAATTTTCCACACAGTTCTGATTTATATTACGCTTGATTTTTATCTATTTAAGTCTTTTTTGTATCCTCTAGTTGATAAGTTTTGGCAGCTTAAAGCTTGAGCTTTTCATTTTCTGTTAGCCACGCCTGAACTGAAGCACGCTGGAAATTTCGCTGGATATATACCTGAATTTTATCAGGC
This sequence comes from Acinetobacter sp. YH12105, assembly GCF_013419095.1. Taxonomy (NCBI): domain Bacteria; kingdom Pseudomonadati; phylum Pseudomonadota; class Gammaproteobacteria; order Moraxellales; family Moraxellaceae; genus Acinetobacter; species Acinetobacter sp. YH12105. The sequence goes on along the minus strand of NZ_VPAU01000011.1, from coordinate 8,756 downwards.
AGTTCAATCTGCTGGCTAAGCAGGCGATGCAGCATAAAGGCCAGATCAAAATCTGCAATTGACCAGTGTTCAGCCAACCATATGTCCTCTAGCATATGTTCTGCCACATTTAACAATCGCTGAATTTCTTCAGTGATCGAAGCTGTAAGAGGTGTAGATATTTTTGGTGGATGAAATACCGAATCGGAAGGCATTTGCTGACGGATTTGCATAAAATCGCTTTTGACCAAGGCTTGTATGGCGCGACATTTGGCTCTGGCCTGAATTTCCTTTGGATATAAGGCCGGATAACTTGGAGCTGGAAAGGCATCTTCCAAGTATTCAGTGATTACCCATGATTCAAACAGGCTAAAGTTATCTACTATTAAACACGGAACTTTAGCACTTGGACAAATGGCTTGATAAGTCGCAGATTTCTGTTGCTGCTGATCTAAATCAATCACAATTTCCTGAAAATCTAAACCCTTTTCTTTTAAGGCAACATAAACCGACATGGCATAAGGGCTGATTCTATTTTTATCGACATATAAACGTATATTTTGCATATCCTTGTTCCTGATAGACTTGTTGTTTTTATTCAGTACGGCAGTCTTACTCTACTCTCTTTCCTATACAAAAGAAAAAAATGAACTGCTTCATGTAGCGATCACCCGAAAATGTTTAGAAACTTTCTGATAGCGCAGCGATGTTCATTGCTTTCTATTTTGCACAGGATCGGTAGATAAACCTTTTATTTTGCTTTTGATTCACGTTAAATTAAATCATTCTCTTGATATCAAAAAACTATGCTGAACTTAGCCCACCTCTCCGATACCGTGTATGCCATTCAACATCTGGCTTTTGAAGACTTAGGCGCTTGGGAAGATATTTTTTATCAGCTCGGCTTACGTGTGCGTTATTTCGAAGCTGGCATCGATGATCTTACCAAGGCTTTTAAACATCCTGGATTAACAATTATTCTCGGTGGCCCGATTGCAGTCTATGAAACTGAGGATTACCCTTTCTTACAACAAGAAATAGACTTACTTAAAGTTCGACTGGAAAAGAATTTACCGACTTTAGGCATCTGTTTAGGTGCGCAGTTAATTGCTGCTGCATTGAATGCTAAAGTCTACCCCGGAGATGTGAAGGAAATTGGCTGGTCTAAACTCAGTCTTGCTTCTATTGAAAACAATCCACTAAAAGCTCTGGAGGATATTGACGTCCTGCATTGGCATGGTGATACCTTTGACCTACCTGAACAGGTAGAATTACTGGCCAGCTCTGATCTTTATCCAAATCAGGCCTTTCGGGTAGGACAGAATATTCTAGCACTACAATTCCATGCTGAAGTGGCCAGTGAAAGTTTAGAGAAATGGCTGATTGGACATAGCTGTGAATTGAGTCAGGCTAAAATTGATATTCCTGCACTACGCGCTGCCAATCTTCAGTTTGCGCCTGTACTGGAAACCACCTCGCAAACTGTACTAAAGCAATATCTGGCGCAATTAAATATCGTATCCTAGTCTCAAGATGCATTCCAGACTAAACTCTTCCTCTCGACTGTAGAAACATTATGAGCGCATTATTCGGCATTGCCGTGATTCATTTTTTTGCCCTGATTAGTCCAGGACCGGACTTTTTCTTTGTCACACAAAGTGCCATCCGGCAGTCCAGAAAGCATGCTTTATGTGCAGCCCTCGGTATTTCATTGAGCATTCTGGTCTGGTCAATTTGTGCACTTGGCGGCCTGCATTTTTTATTTCAGAAAATGGTCTGGTTACAGCAGATCTTAATGCTATTGGGTGGATTATATCTGCTCTATCTGGGCAGTTTGATGTTGAAGTCGAGCTTTAAGACACCTCTACCTTTAACAAATTCGAAAGCAGAAGCTCTTTCTATCGTTCAGCCGTCGTATCTTAAATTATTGCTGCAAGGTTTTTTCACCAACATGGCCAACCCCAAAGCCCTGATTTACTTTAGCAGTGTATTTGCATTGGCGATTAGCCCTAATGCAAAACTATCAGAACAATCTTCTCTTTTAGCTCTGGTCTTTATCGAAAGTTTGCTCTGGTTTACGGTTGTAGCCATTATTTTTTCAATGCCGAAGATGACGACTTATTATCAAAAATTTGCCAAATGGATTGATGGAGTTACAGGCGGGATCTTTATCAGTTTTGGCTGTCTGCTGATTCTGAATCGTGATTAGATCTAAGTCATTTTATTTGATAAAAAAGCACCTGAATCAGGTGCTTTTTCATACTACCCATACAGAGAATCTTATTTCTTTGTAGGCGCAGGTACAGTGGCTTCAGTGGTAATCTGAACAGTAATTTTATCACCCACACTCGGTACGTTTGCTCCTAAACCAAATGCAGAGCGGTCAAATGAAGTGGTTGCATTGAAACCAATTGCTGGAACTTTCATCATTGGATGTTCAGCCTGTTTGTTTAAAACAGCATCCAATACCACAGGTTTGGTCACGCCTTTAATAGTTAAGTCACCAGTAATTTTGAAGTTCTTTTTGTCCTGTGTTTCTACTTTGGTACTTTTAAAGCTGATGTTTGGATATTTTGCTGCATCAAAGAAATCTGCTTTCTTTAAGTGATCATCTAAAGCTGTCACGTTGGTATTAATACTGGATACTGGAATTGTCACATGCACAGCTGACTTTGCCGGTTGTTTATTGTCTACCACGATTTTGCCCTGAATATCAGAGAAATTACCAGATGGCGTAGAAAAACCGAAATGATCCCAGCTAAATACGGCTGCAGTATGGGTCGGGTCAATTGTATAGGTTACTGGTTTTGCAATAGAAAATGTTGCTACAGATGAAACCGCTAAGCCTAATACTAATGTTTTGAAATTCATGTTTTTATCTCTCGTTTTGGATGTTATTCAGTGTATAGAATTCAGAAATATTTACAGCTCTAAAGATAAAACGTTTTGTTGCAGCGATGAAACGATAAATTTGTAAGTTATTTTTTAAATTTCTATTATTAATCCATACGGTATTGGATAAATCCGGTCTTTTTGGCCACTTTATCATAGAGCATTTGTGCCTGACGATTTGATTCATGCGTAAGCCAGTAAACGCGGTCACAATTACGCTGTTCTGCCACCTGATAAACCTGTTCAATCAACTTGCAAGCGATACCTTGACCTCGATACTGCGAAGGCACAAATAAATCCTGCAAATAAGCATAAGGTCGTAGCGTCCAACTGCTGTCATGCTCGACCACATGTACAATGCCCACCACTTTTTCATCAAGCAATGCGGCAAAGCCATACATCGAATCTAGCTCAGTACTGTGTAATTTCGCCCAGGTATTTTCACTGACCTCGTCACAGATCTTCGCATGATAAAAAGCCTGATATTCTTGCCATAAAGGCAGCCATTGGTACTGTGATATTTGCTCTAAAGATTTGATCTGAATCTGGGAATTTATTTTCATGTTTACCAACTTCTTTTGCCTATTTCATCAAAATAAACCGTTTCGATAGGGTGCTGAGTTCTATAGCGGGTTATAAACTTATCTTTATCTCATCTGGTTTTGATAAGCAACTTCCAGACAAAAATCATCTGGCATAAAAAAAGCCCCAATCAGGGACTTTTTAGTATTTTAGCTTTACAGTTTTTCAACCAGAATACGATCAACCTGTTTTAGGCCAGTCGTCTTTTCATGGTTTTTACGACGGACTTTGATGACTTTTTCTTCCGCGAGTTCTTGCAGCATTAACTCAACCGCCATCATGGCCTCAAGAGGTAGATCCTGCCCGATCCATTTCTGTTCGCCTGCATCCATCAGAGTAATTTCTTCGCTAATTTGCTCGTACAAGCTCATGTTCATCTCACTTTTTTGCATTCAATTATCAAGAGAACTCTTCAACTCTTGTCACATGAAAACAGAGCTAAAAAGACCAAAAACAAAAAGACGCCCCAAAACTGGGACGCCATTTTAAACTTTTAAGGGGCTGATTAAGCAGTAATTTCTTTTACTGCTGCAACAACGGCATCAGTGGTAATACCAAAGTGCTGGAACAAGTCTTTTGCAGGTGCAGATTCACCATAAGTACTCATACCAATTACGCGACCATCTAGACCAACGAATTTCCACCAATAATCTACATGCGCTGCTTCAACCGCAACACGCGCACGAATATTGGATGGAAGAACCGCTTCACGGTACGCTGCATCTTGCTTCATGAATTCTTCAGCACATGGCATAGACACGACACGCACGCCCTCAAGCTCTGCATAAGCTTCCATTGCCAAAGCAACCTCTGAACCTGTTGCAATAATAATCGCTTTTAATTCGCCTTTTTCTTCAGCCAATACATAACCACCTTTCGCGGCGTTCTCAATTTGTGTTTGAGTACGAGTTTGGAAAGCTAAGTTTTGACGAGAGAAGATTAACGCTGTCGGACCCTCAGAACGAGTCAATGCAGACTTCCAAGAAATTGCGGCTTCAACGGTATCACATGGACGCCAGGTATTCAGGTTTGGTGTACCACGTAAAGATGCAATTTGCTCGATTGGCTGATGCGTAGGACCATCTTCACCGAGACCAATAGAGTCATGTGTGTACACATGAATCACACGTTGCTTCATCAAGGCAGACATACGTACCGCATTACGTGCATATTCCATAAACATCAGGAATGTAGCCACATAAGGAATGAAACCGCCATGCAGCGCAACACCATTGGCGATTGCAGTCATACCGAATTCACGCACGCCATAATGTACGTAGTTACCCGCTGCATTGTCTTGTACACCTTGCGCACCTTTCCACAGCGTCAGGTTAGAACCAGCCAAGTCCGCAGAACCGCCTAGCACTTCTGGCAATAATGGAACCAGTGCTTGCAATGCATTTTGGCTTGCTTTACGTGTCGCGATGGTTTCAGCTTTAGCATTCACTTCAGCGATATAAGCATCTGCTTTTGCAACGAAGTCCGCTGGCAAATCACCTGACATACGGCGTTTTAGCTCTGCCGCTTCAGTCGGATATTTTGCAGCATAGGCAGCAAATGTTTCATTCCACGCTGCTTCAGTTTTAGCGCCCTTGTCTTTGGCATCCCAAGCTGCATACACATCTTCAGGAATAACAAATGCTTCGTCAGTCCAGCCTAATGCTGCACGCGTCAAGACAATTTCATCATGCCCGAGTGGCGCACCATGGCTGTCTTCTTTACCTTGCTTGTTTGGTGAACCCAAACCAATCACTGTTTTACAGATAATGATGGTTGGCTTAGCAGTTTCAGCTTTAGCTGCTAAAGTTGCAGCACGAAGCGCTTCGCTATCATGACCATCTACTTTAAGTACTTGCCAGCCGTAAGCCAAGAAACGTTGTTCGGTATCGTCAGAGAACCAGCCTTCCACTTCACCATCAATCGAGATACCGTTGTCGTCATAATAGGCAATTAACTTACCAAGACCTAAGGTACCTGCCAATGAACACACTTCATGTGAAATACCTTCCATCAGGCAGCCATCGCCCAGGAAGCAGTAAGTAAAGTGATCCACAACCTGAAGGTCATCTTTATTAAATTGTGCGGCTAAGGTTTTTTCAGCCAGCGCAAAACCAACAGCATTGGCGATCCCTTGACCTAGAGGACCAGTCGTCGTTTCAATCCCGGGTGCATAACCCAATTCCGGGTGACCAGGTGTTTTAGAATGAAGTTGACGGAATGCTTTTAGATCTTCAATCGAAAGATCGTAGCCCGTTAAATGAAGCAGTGCATATTGAAGCATAGAGCCATGGCCATTTGACAATACAAAACGGTCACGGTTAGCCCAATTCGGGTTGGTCGGGTTGTGGTTCAGGAATTCACGCCAAACCACATCAGCGATATCTGCCATCCCCATTGGAGCACCTGGATGTCCTGAGTTTGCTTTTTGCACAGCATCCATTGCCAATACACGAATTGCGTTTGCAATACGACGTTCATTAAGCGGGGTTGTCATAAATCAGAGTCCAAAATATTCAGAAATAGGAAATGATGAAAAGACTTTCAAAACTATGGTCTATTGTCTTAAAAAAACAGCGAGGGGTAAAGACTAAGCAACAACATTTATCAGTTTATTAGTCTTGTATTTCCTTATCGGGTAATTATTCCACATTTTTCTCTCTAGTTCTGTTTTCTCTGGTCACTTTTGCGATGGATTTATTAGATATGATAGTTAGCATATTGTTGTCTGATTGAGCTTTTCAACCCTGGATTTTTTAGAATTGACTGTTACTTCGTTTTTAATCTAAAGTCGGCTCCATCCGTTCAAAGCGAGATGTGTCATATAATTTTCTCGTTGATGATGGAAAGCATTGATGATTCATTCTTATCAATAGATGGATCAACGTATTTATTTTTTAGATGAAAAGCTTACATCTATTTAGGCTCAATCATAAGCAGCAAGCGTGCTTAGCGCCCTTGGCAGCTTTTAGGTAAATAGCGCTGATAAATATCAGTCGAAAAGCATTTTCCCGTATAGACATCAAATGCAATTGATTTACCCCGAATCGCTGCATCTAGGCCTTGCTGTCGCAGCTTAAACTCAATTCGGCATGCCGCATTAATCACCACTTTTTCGATATATCGTGTATTCCCCCCAATCTCGCGTCCAGCATCACAATGCTGACCTGAGGCAATGAACTGAGTTCGATATGTGCCAGCCTGCTCAAACACTTCAGCCAGTTGAGCACGTACCACATAGCCCTGATAGCTCATAAACGCCATGGTGGCTAAAATCGCCATCATCGTCAGTACAATCATCACCTCAATTAAGGTAAATGCCTTTTGATACATCATGACTTATCTCCGTACAGTCTTACTTCAAGAAGCCCATACAAAAAGAATCTTGGCCATGCTTAACCGGCCAGTAGTGAAACCTTAGGCCTAATATGCAGAGAAGCCGATGCAACAACAATACAGCTAGTCGAATCATGTTGAATCACATGCGAGCGTATTAATGTAATAATCATTTTCCTGAAAATTGCTCAGATTTTAGCTTTATATTTTTCCAATCAGCGATCTTTTAAAATTTATTCGAGAATATAACTGTTTAATTTTGCTACATCTGGGAAAATCCGGATTAATTTGTCGCTCCTTGCCAAATCAGCAATGACGGTTAAATCGACATATCAATTTTTTTAATTCTATTAATCAATTAAAAACACAATAATTTGAAACAATTTCGACCAATTTTGTCGTGTTAAGCTAGTCCTAGAGCGCAACTCGATGTAACATATCGGGTCTTTAAAATTAACTGTGATAGGACTATGCGCGAGTACGCTGTATTTACTTCAGAATCTGTAAGCGAAGGCCATCCAGATAAAATGGCTGACCAAATCAGTGACGCTATTTTGGATGCAATCTTAAAAGAAGACCCTTATGCACGGGTTGCTTGTGAAACGCTTGTAAAAACAGGTGCGGTTGTACTTGCCGGTGAAATCACAACGACGGCCAATATCGATTTTGAAGCGGTAGTACGCCATACCGTGAACGGTATTGGTTATCACCATTCTGATCTAGGTTTTGATGGTTCGACCTGTGCCGTAATCAACATGATTGGCAAACAGTCACCTGAAATTGCTCAGGGTGTAGACCGTCAGAAACCTGAAGATCAAGGTGCCGGTGACCAAGGTTTAATGTTTGGTTATGCCAGCCGTGAAACTGACGTTTTAATGCCTGCGCCAATTACCTATGCACATCGCTTAATGGAAAAACAAGCAGAGCTTCGTCGTAATGGAACTTTGCCTTGGTTACGCCCAGATGCGAAAAGCCAAGTGACCTTTGCTTATGAAAATGGCAAACCTGTTCGTTTAGATGCTGTGGTTTTGTCGACTCAACACGATCCTGAAATTTCACAAGCCAATCTTAAAGAAGCTGTGATTGAAGAAATCGTGAAGAAAATCATTCCTGCCGATATGTTCCATGCAGAGACCAAATTCCACATCAACCCAACGGGTATGTTCGTGATTGGCGGCCCTGTCGGTGACTGTGGTTTGACAGGTCGTAAAATTATCGTAGATACCTACGGTGGTATGGCGCGTCATGGCGGTGGTGCTTTCTCTGGCAAAGATCCATCTAAGGTTGACCGTTCTGCTGCCTATGCAGGGCGTTATGTAGCAAAAAATATCGTTGCGGCTGGTCTTGCAGACAAGTGTGAAATCCAGGTGTCTTATGCAATTGGTGTTGCTGAACCCACTTCAATTTCAATCAACACTTTTAATACTGCAAAAGTATCTGAAGAATTGATTATTGCCTTGGTTCGTGAGCACTTTGACCTACGCCCATATGGCATTACCCGCATGCTGGATCTGATTCAGCCAATGTATAAGCAGACTGCGGCTTATGGTCATTTTGGCCGTGAAGGCTCTGATACGGCCTTTACTTGGGAAAAAACCGACAAAGTGGAAGCGCTTAAAGCCTCTGCTGGTCTCTAATTTTCTCTTTAAAAAGCCCGCACCCTGCGGGCTTTTTTTATGACTGGGATTTTATTGCTTAAAATCATCTTTTTTATACGACTGACAACTTAAATCGCAAGATTAATAATATACCCTGTTCACCTCCATCATCCTTGAATGCTTATTAAATTAGAAATTTCTTAGTTTCTGGATCTGACTCATCTAATACACTTAAAACAACTTATTAGGGTCTGTTGACATTTTCTGTTCAAAAAAATAGCGAGAAAGTAAAATTTAATCGCCAAACCAAATTTACTTCTCGCTATGCCTCGTACAATGCTGAATGATCAACACTGGTCTAAGTTACTTTCT